>DASUFY010000206.1:0-25229 GCA_036274315.1 Planctomycetota bacterium
GCCATGCATCGCCGCGACCGTGCTGCCGACCTCGAGCGGCTGCACCTCGAGATCCTGCCCCAGCCAGACGACTTCACGTGCGGCCCGACGTGCCTGCACGCGATCTACGGCTACTGGGGCGAGCAGGTGCCGATGCCGCAGCTCGTCGAGGAGGTCACGCGCTTGCCGTCGGGCGGCACCGCCGACGTGTTCCTCGCCAACCACGCGTTGAAGCGCGGCTACCGGGCCACGATCTACACCTACAACCTGCGCATCTTCGACCCGACCTGGTTCCACACACCGGGGCTCGACGTGCGCGAGCGGCTGCGCCTGCAGCGTGAGTTCAAGGGCAATGAACGGCCGGTGCTGGCGCTGCTCTGCGACGCCTATCTCGAGTTCCTCGAGCTCGGTGGTGCGCTGCGTTTCGTCGACCTCTCACCGCCGCTGCTGCGGCGCTGGCTGCGCCGCGGCGTGCCGATCCTGACCGGGCTCAGTTCCACGTATCTGTACAGTCATGCGCGCGAGTTCGGGCCCAATGACGACGAGGACGACGTGCGCGGCGAACCGCAGGGTCACTTCGTGGTCCTGTGCGGCTACCGGCCCAAGAAGCGGGCCGTGCTCGTCGCCGATCCGTTCCTCGAGAACCCCATGGCGCCCGGCAGGCACTACGAGGTGTCGCTCGAGCGCGTCGTCGGCGCGATCCTGCTCGGAGTGCTCACGCACGACGCCAACCTGCTGATGATCGAGCCGGACGCCGACCGGCCGGCCGGTGCGGCCGCGCCGCACGGCCTCACCTAGAACCAACAACGAGAAGACCGGTCCACCTCAGAAGCAATGCGCAACCTCGTCATCGTCAACGACCCCAAGGAGTGGTCCTTCTCGCAGGAGGGCGTCGAGGTCGTCGCTGCCCGCAAGTACCTGACGCACCCGTCCTACACGGACCTCGAGAAGGTGCGCCTCATCAACCTGTGTCGTTCGCTCGGCTACCAGCGCATCGGCTACTACGTGTCCCTGCTCGCCGACGCCCGCGGCCACAAGCCGATGCCGAGCATCGAGACGATCCAGAACATGAAGGATCGTGCCATCGCCGCGATCGCCGGCAGCGACCTGCAGGAGATCATCGACGACTCGCTGAGCAAGGTGCAGAGCAGCGAGTTCGTGTTGAGCGTCTACTTCGGGCGCAACATGGCGCATCGGCACGAGCGGCTCGCCAACGCGTTGTTCCGCATGTTCCCATCGCCGTACCTGCAGGCGAACTTCACGCGCAGCGAGAAGTCGGGGCGTTGGCGGCTCGAGAGCCTGAAGCCCATGGCGCTCGACGACATCCCGCCGACGCACCAGGCGTTCGCGCAGGAGGCGACGACCGACTTCCTGCAGAAGGCCTACGTGCGGCCACAGAAGCGCGCGCAACGGCCCTACGACCTCGCGATCCTCGTCGACCCCGACATGGCCGAGCCACCGTCGAACAAGAAGGCGCTGCAGAAGTTCGCCAAAGCCGGCGAGGACGTCGGCTTCAACGTCGAGTTCATCCAGGCGTACGACTACTCGCGGCTCGGCGAGTTCGACGCCCTGTTCATCCGCGAGACGACGAGCGTCAACCACCACACGTTCCGCTTCGCCTGCCGGGCGGAAGCGCTCGGGCTCGTCGTCATCGACGATCCGACGTCGATCCTGCGGTGCTCCAACAAGGTCTTCCTCGCCGAGATGGCGGACCAGCAGGACATCCTCGTGCCCGAGACGATGATCGTGCACCGCGGCAACGTCGACGACCTCGTGCCGCGGCTCGGGTTGCCGTGTGTGCTCAAGCAGCCGGACAGTTCGTTCTCCGCCGGCGTCAAGAAGGTCTCGACGACGGCCGAACTCGTCGAGCAGGTCGAGAGCATGCTCGAGAAGTCGGACCTCGTCATCGCGCAGGGCTTCGTGCCGACCGAGTTCGACTGGCGCGTCGGCGTGCTCGACGGTCATCCCCTGTACGCGTGCCGCTACTACATGGCCGACGGTCACTGGCAGATCCTCAAGCGCGACGCGGTCGGCAAGAAGGAGGACTCGGGGCGCGCCGAGACGGTGCCGGTCGAGATGGCGCCGACGCGCGTCATCAAGACGGCGCTCAAGGCCGCCAATCACGTCGGCAAGGGCCTCTACGGCGTCGACCTCAAGGAGGTCGGCGGCAAGGTCTACATGATCGAGGTCAACGACAATCCCAACCTCGACGCGGGCTTCGAGGACGAGGTGCTCGGCGACGAGCTCTATCTGCGCGTGATGCGCACCATGTTCGCACGTGTCATGGCGCGACATCGGGGCTGGGGGTCGGCGTGACGATCGGCCTCTTCGCCGGCTACGGCATCGAGCTCGAGTACATGATCGTCGACCGCGAGACGCTGGCGGTGCGACCGATCGTCGACCAGTTGATGCAGCACTTCGCGGGCGTCATCACTGGCGACCACGAAGACGGTCCGATCGCGTGGTCCAACGAGCTGGCGCTGCACGTCGTCGAGCTCAAGACCAACGGGCCCGCGCCGGCGCTGCACGGCCTCGCGCAGGCCTTCCACACGTCGCTGCTGCGCATCGAGAAGGCGCTGTCGGCGATGGGCGCGATGCTGCTGCCGGGGGGCATGCACCCGACCATGGATCCGCGTCACGAGTTCCGGCGCTGGACCCACGACTACGGCGACGTGTACGGGGCCTACGATCGCATCTTCGACTGCCGCGGCCACGGTTGGTCCAACCTGCAGAGCTGTCACCTCAACCTGCCGTTCGCCGACGACGAGCAGTTCGGCCGTCTGCACCTGGCGGCGCGCGCGCTGATGCCGCTGCTGCCGGCGATCGCCGCCAGCTCGCCGTTCTGCGAGGGCCGGTACACCGGGTGGCTCGACTGGCGCCTGCAGGTGTACCGGCACAATCAGGCGCGTGTGCCGCGCATCGCCGGCCTCGTCGTGCCGGAGCCCGTGACGACGCGGGCCCGGTACTTCACCGAGATCCTCGAGCCGATCTGGCGCGACATCGCGCCGCTGGACCCGGACCACCTGTTGCGCGAGGAGTGGCTGAACTCGCGCGGCGTCGTCGCCAAGTTCTTCCGCGACGCGCTCGAGATCCGCGTGCTCGACGTGCAGGAGTGCCCCGCCGCCGACCTGGCGATCTGTGCGCTCGTCGTCGCGGTGACGAAGGCGCTGTGCGAGCAGCGATGGTGCGACAGTGCGGCCCTCGCCGCGCTGCCGACCGAAGAACTGGCCACCGTGCTGTGGACCGTCGCCAGGCAGGGTGACCAGGCCACGATCGCGCATCCAGGGCTGCTGCGCGCGCTCGGCCTGTCGGCCGAACCGCGCACGGCGCTCGAGGTCTGGCGCGCGTTGGCCGAGGTCGTGCTGCCCGACGCCGGCGCGCTGGATCCGCTGCTCGCGGCACCGCTGCACACGGTGCTCGAGCGTGGCCCGCTCGCGCGGCGCATGATGTCGGCGGTCGGCACCGAACCGGACCGCGCGGCGCTGGAGTCGCTGCAGCGCCAGCTCGCCGAGTGTCTGCGCACGAACACGTCGTTCGGCTGAGCTGGCGCGGCGCTGAGCGGTGTCCGCAACCTCGCACGGCGTCAACCGGCCGAGTCGGGGTCGCGGAACGGCACGATGTAGATCGCGAGGGCGAGCAGCACCAGCGCTGTGACCAGGTTGGGCACGCGTTCGCCGTTGAGCAGCCAAGCGGTCAGCGCCAACAGGCAGGCGCCCTCGATCATCGCCAACGGCACCAGCGTCGCGAGGAAGCGCATGCCCGTGCGCGCGTTCGCTTCCCTGAGTTCGGCCTGCCGGTGCAGCAGGCTGCGCACCAGCAGCGCGCCCATCGCGAACGCGACCGCGGTCGTGCTGGCGACCGTGTCGAGCACCGGAATCGGTTGGCGCGCGAGGCCCTTGCCGTCGTTCTGCTCGAGCACCACGGCCACGACGATCGCGTAGATGGCCATGCCCATGATCAGCGCGAAGCACAGCAGACGCTGCACGGGGAACGGGACCGGTGGCAGGTTCGTCCGATTCATCGGGATGGAGCGCTCATCGGCGCGCGAACATGCCGAGCACGTGCCCGGAACCGATGCGGAACAGCGGCCGCGCCTGCCGTTGCACGAAGCCGCATTCGCCGGCGATCTCGCGCACGCGCTCGTTGCGCAGCACGTTCTTGGGCTTCTTGCCGGCGATCGCGACGCGGATCGCGCGCAGCATGTTCTTCAGCGAGGTCGCCGAGAACCACGTCACGACGACCGTCTTGCGCGCGACGCGGAACAGCTCGCGCAGGTGGCGTTCGCGCAGCTCCTGGGTCTCGAGGTGGTGCGACAGGCGGAAGCTCACGACGACGTCGACACTGCGGTCGGCGAGCGGGATCTCGAGCGCGGAGGCGCGGAAGTAGCACCGTTCGTCGGTGCCGTGGTCGCGCTGGTTCAGCGAGACCATGGTGAACGACCAGTCCGCCTCGATCAGCCGCTTGCAATGGCGCTTGAGCAGATCCGACAGGCGGCCGTGCCCGGACGGCAGGTCGAGGATGGCGTCGACGTGGCCGATCTCGGCGAAGTAGCGGTGCAGCAGCGCCCGCTCGCGCCGGTCCGACCACTTGCGGTGCAGCTTGTTCTGGTAGTCCGCCTTGTAGGCCTCGGCGCCGCGCGTGCTGTTGTAGTTCTGCAGCTTGCTGGGCTGCATGGGGGCGTGCAGGTTGGTCATCGCGCGGGATCGTTCCGGTGTCGGCGGCCAGGCCGCAGGGGCAACAGGATATACGTGTGCCAGAACATCGCGAGTGCGCGCCCGACATCGTGCCGCAAAACGCTGCGGCGGGTCAGCGCGCGCCACAGGCGGCGTGCTCTGGCGCGCTCGCCGTCGCAGTAGGCGAGCAACGAGCGCAGGCGTTCGGTCGCCGAGAAGTCGGCGCGGCGACTCGGCGAGAACGCGGCGTCGAACAGGTCGATGCGGGCGAGCCGGCCCTGGCGCAGCGAACGGCCGATCCGGATGCCGGCCGGCGTGTCGCAGACCGCGAGTCGGGCGTGCTCGGCGGCGCCGAGCACGAGCACGTTGCGCGGCATCGCCGTGCACCAGAGGAACCCGTTGTCGTGCAGCGCCGCGAGCAGGCGGCCCATCGCGGCGGCGAGGCGGGCGCGCGTGCCGTCGCGGGCGGGGCGAGGCCGCTCCGAGAGCACGCGCTTGAGAGTGCGGCTGTCGGGCAGGTAGCGCGTGACGATCGAACACTCGTCGATGCAGCCGAGCCGGCGCCGCTCGGACCAGGCGAGCGGTGTCGTGCACGGCACCCCGCCGCGCGCGACCGCCGCGAGGTTGTCGAACTCGCGGCGAGCGCGGCTGCGCCGGCCGAACGACTGCAGCCAGCGCCGGCCCAGGTTGCGGTAGGTCTTGCGCACCACCGCGTCTTCGCCACAGCCCAGCACTTCGACCGTGGTGGCCGGCTCCTGCTTGAGCAGGCTCCTGTGGCGGGCCGCGAGGCGTTCGAGGTCGGAGGGAGTCAGCACCGGGGGGCGATCGTAGGGCGCGCGTCAGCGGCCGCGCAGCCGCCGTTCGAGACGCTGCACGAGTTCGTGCGCGGGCCACGGTGCGTCGGGCACCATCGTGACGAGGTTGGTGAACATCAGGGCGTGGTCGACCTTCGGCGTGCTCAGGCCGAGCCACTCGCGCACCTGGCGCACGGCCAACACCTCGACCGGATAGAGCTGGCACGGCGGATCGTCGAAGGTCGAGCCCGCGCCGCGCGCCTGCTGCAGGTGCAGATCGAGCAGGTCGGCGAGCCGCTGGGCCAGCTGGTGCGCATCGCCCGTCCAATGCAGGAACACCGCTTCGTACGGGCCGAGCCGCTGGGTCACGGTCGGCCGCTGCCCTGCGCGCACCGTCAGCAGTTCGCGCACGAACAGCGGCAGCTGGTCGCGTTCGCCGAAGTTGCTGTCCGGCAGCGCGCGCAGCAGCTCGTAGAGGTCCTCGGCCCCGGGGTCCTGCAGCGCGAGGCCGAGCAGAGCCGTCAGCGAGCCGTGCATGAGCGAGAACGGCAGGGCTCGCGCGCGCGTGTGTCGCACGTGCTGTCGGTGTCGTTCGCGCAGCAGCAGCGAACAGCGGCGCAGCGCCTGCCCCTGGCGCGCTTCGTCGAAGCCGCGGCCGTTGCCGGCCAAGACCTGACAGAAGCCGTGGCCCAGGTGCCAGGTGCCGAGCATCCAGGCGGCGACGTGCACCTGCGTCGGTGGCCGCGATCCCTCGAGCGAGGCGCGCAGCTGGGCCTCCTGGTCTCTGCGCAGGAACTTCTGGTTCGCATCGCGCTCGGCCCACTCGGTCAGGTTGCGGCGCAGGCTCGTGACGGCGGCGAGGGACATCGGGTCGAACAGGCTAACGCTTCCTCGCGGGCCGGCGAAACGTAGAGTTCCGCGCGTGGACCTGTTGCACTGGCTGCTGTTCGGTGTGCTGCCGGCACTCGCGGCGGTGCTGTTGTTCGTCGGCGCCGGCGGCCCGCGGTTCCTGCCGCTCGCGATCGCCGTCGCCATCTGCGTGCCGTTCGGCATGGACGATGGTTGGCCGGACTGGCCGTGGACCCTCGACTTCGGCCACGGCGACGCGCGGCAGTGGTTGTGGTGGTGCTTCGCGTGTGCAGGGTGCGTCGGTGCCACCTACGACCTGCGCCTGCTGCCGAAGTGGTTGGTGGCGCCGTTCGAGGTGCTGATCGTGTTGGTGCTGCCGTGGCTGGTCTCGTCGACGCTGCGGGCCGGCTGGAGCTTCGAGCATTGCGTGCTGATGCTCGGCGCCGCGTGGTTCGTGCTGGCGGGCATCTGGTGGGTGTTGCGCGGCGCCGCCAAGGCGCAGCCCGGCATGGCCGTGCCACTGGCGGGAACGGTCGTGCTCGCCGCCGACACGATCGTGTTGCACGCGCAGGGAGCGCGGCTCGCCTGGCACCTCGCAGGGGTCGCGGCGGTGGCGCTCGGAGTCTCGGTGGCAACGACGCTGTGGCGCCGTCCATTCGTCTGCGGCACCGGCGGCACGTTGTGCATCACGATCGCGCACGCAGGAGTGCTCTGGTGTGCCCGCCGCGAGTCGCATCTGCTCAGTGCACCATCGGTGCTGGCGCTGCTGGCGCCGTTGGCATTGGGACTGGGCATGTCGCGCGTGTTCGCCGACGGCCGCACGACCGGGTTCCTGGTCGCCCTGGCCGTGACCGTGGCACTGGCCGGTGCCGCGATCGCGATGGTGTGAACGCGCCTTCCTTGTCCGATCGCGCGCCGCTGACGGATGACCGTAACTATGCCGATCCGGCGTCCGCGCGGCACGAACCTGCGACATGCACGACCGCGGTTCTGCTTGTATCGTCTTTTGACTCAGCACGGATCCCCATGCGCACCTCGACCGTCCAAGGGCTGGTACGAGGCCGAGTGTCCCGCCGTGCGGGAGTGAATGATCACTCCGCGTTTCTTTCTGCCCCAGTCTCCCGACCCAACATGAACAAGCTAGCTCTCTCCCTTGCGTTCTCCCTCGTGGCTCCTGTCGCCATGGCTCAGTGCGTCATCCATGCGCCCGGCGTGTCGCTCAACCAGAACGGCGTGCTGTTCGACGGCTGGACGGCTTCGCAGCCGATCGGCTTCGCCTTCCCGTTCGGCGGCGCGACCTACACCGGCATGTACATCTCGGACCACGGACTCGTCGCGTTGAACAACGGCGGCGTGCCGGCGGTTCCGCTCGGCGGTGCGTTCCTCTGGAACCCCGCCACCGCGAACCTCGTCGTCGGCGGCCCGATCATCGCCCCGTACTGGAGCGACGCGAACATCGGCCCGGTGCCGGGTGACATCTACATCGACAACACGAGCGGCAACCACTGCACGGTGACCTGGCTCGATCATCAGACCTACCTCGCCCAGAATCCGCCGTTCACGGTCCAGATGACGCTGTACTCCGACGGCCGCGTCGTGTTGTGCCTCGACAGCCGCGTCAACAACCAGGGTTCGACGTTCGGCGCGCTGAACGCGATCATGGGCATGTCGCCCGGCACCCCGGCGGTGCTCCCTGCCCCCAGCAACATCAGCAGCGGGCCGGTCGTCGCGGTCAACACGATCTTCGAAGAGTGGACCACCACCGCGGCGGGCACCCCCAACCCGCTGTTCGACGTGGCGAACTCGGAGATCACGTTCGTGCCGACCAACCCGGGTTGGGTCGTGATCGTCGGCCCGCTGCCCTGCGCCGCCAAGGCGACGTACGGCACCGGCTGTGCCGGCCTGGCTCTCGACAGCAACGTCCCGGTGCTCGGCACCAACTGGACCCTGACGACGACGGGCATCGCGGCGATCTCGCCGGTCGGCATCACGTTCTTCGGCACGACGCGCGTCGATCCGGGTCTGCCGCTCATTGCGATCGGCATCGCCTCGCCGGGCTGCAACGTGCACATCAACGGCGTGCTCTCCAACCTGTCGGCGCCGAACGTGGGCGGCACTGCCACCCTCAACATCCCCGTGCCGCTCAGCGCCACGATCAAGGGCACCGTGCTCACGGCCCAGTCGCTCGGTCTGACGCTGGCGTTCCCGAGCCTGATCGCGACGTCGAACGGCCTCGAAGGCGTGCTCGGCTACTGAGTGCCCCCGCCCTGCGGGCGGCGGCACTCAGCGATTGCTGGGAGCCGCCGCAACGCGGGTGAACACGGACGGCGAATCAGCGCAGCCAGCCCGCTGCGGCGGCTGCTGAGCGAACGCGGGGCGGTGCCGGCGAGGCACCGCCCCGCGTTGCGTACCGTCATCGAGTGCGCGCGAGTTCGGCGCCGGGACGACACGGGGGTTGTCTGGCGTCGCCGGGGCGTGACAATCGCCCCACCTGCGAGGCCCCACTGCACCCGTCGTCGTTGCCCCTGTGTGCGTTCGTCCTGGCCGGCCTCGCGCCGGCTGCGGCCCAGGGCACACACTGGTCGTACCTGCCCGTGGTGCGCCCCGCGCTGCCGGAGACACAGGACTCCGGGTGGTGCCGCTCGGGCATCGATCGGCTCGTGCTCGAGGTGATGCACGAGCACGGGTTGCAGCCGTCACCGGCCGCCGACCCGGCGACGTGGCTGCGCCGCGTGTCGCTGGACCTGACGGGGCTGCCGCCGACGCCGGCCGAACTCGATGCCTTCCTCGCCGGCGCGGGGCCCGATGCGCGGGAACGGGCCGTCGATCGCCTGCTCCAGGGCTCCGCCTACGCCGAACGCTGGACGCAATGGTGGCTCGACCTCGCGCGCTACGCCGACAGCCAGGGCTACGAGAAGGACGACCTGCGCCGCAGCATGTGGCGCTACCGCGATTGGGTGATCGACGCGTTCGCGCGCGACATGCCGTTCGATCGGTTCACGATCGAGCAGATCGCCGGCGACCTGCTGCCGGGCGCGACACCGGAGCAGCAGCTGGCGACGGCGTTCCATCGCCAGACGATGACCAACACCGAGGGTGGCACCGACGACGAGGAGTTCCGCACCGCGGCCGTGATCGACCGCGTCGACACGACGATGTCCGTGTGGATGGGCTTCACGCTCGGCTGCGCGCAGTGCCACGACCACAAGTACGACCCGTTCTCGCAGAAGGAGTTCTACGAGCTCTACGCGTTCTTCGACCAGACCGAGGACAACGACCAGCCCGACGACGCCCCGGTGCTGCGTGTGCCGACCGAGGAACAGGCCGCGGCCATGAAGGTGCTCGACCTGGAGCTCGACGAGCTGCGGGGCAGGATGCACGCCGAGGACGCCGCCGTGATGGCGTGGGCCGAACCCCGGCGCGAGGTGCTCGCCGCGTTCGCCGCGGCCCAGCCGAAACGCTCGCCGTGGCACGTGCTCGGCCCGGTCGCCGCGGGCGACCTGCACGCGGCCCACGCGACCGCGTTCGCTCCGGAGCGCGAGGGTGTGCGACTCGACGCCGAACAGGAGGGGCAACGCTGGCGCACCGAGTACGACTACAAAGACGGGCAGGTGCACACGTGGAAGGGCGACAACAGCGCGTTCTACCTGCATCGCACCTACCACGCCGAAGCGGCCGCGATCGCGGTGCTGGCGCTGGGCAGCGACGACGCGATCAAGGTCTGGTGGAACGGAGCCGAGGTGCTGGCCAAGGAGGTGGCACGCCCCGCCGCACCCGACCAGGAGATGGTGAGCGTGGCGTTGCGTGCGGGCGACAACGAGTTGCTGCTGAAGGTCAGCAACGGCGGCGGACCCGGCGGCTTCTACTTCGATCTGCGCGCCACCGACCTCGGCGCGCCGGTCGAGAAGGTACTGGCGCTGGCGCCGGACGCGCGCGACGCCGCCGCGATGGACGTGCTGCGCCGCGAGTACCTGGCCCGCGCGCCCGAGTATGCCGCGGTGCGCCAACGTATCGCGCAGGCCGAGGCCGAACTCGAGACGCACCGCGGACCGCTCGTGCCGATCCTGCGCGAGCTGCCGGAGGACAAACGGCGCACGACGCGCATCCATCTGCGCGGCAGCTTCCTGAGCCCGGGGGACGTCGTGCAACCGGGCACGCCGCGCGTCTGGCCGCCACTGCCCGCCGACGCGCCGCGCAACCGGCTCGGCCTCGCGCGCTGGCTCGTGGCGCGCGACAACCCGCTGACGGCGCGTGTGCTCGTCAATCGGCTCTGGAACGAACTGTTCGGGCGCGGCCTCGTGACGACGCTCGAGGATTTCGGCAGCCAGGGCGAGCCGCCGAGCCACGGCGCGCTGCTCGATTGGCTGGCCGCCGAGTTGATGGACGGTGGTTGGTCGATGCGCCACCTGCTGCGCACGATCGTGCTGTCGGCGACCTATGCGCAGAGTTCGGCGCTGGCGCCGGAGCTGCGCGAACAGGATCCCGAGAACCGCTGGCTCGCGCGCGGCCCGGCCTTCCGCCTGTCGGCCGAGATGTTGCGCGACCAGGCGCTGGCCGTCTCCGGTTCGTTGACGGCGACGGTCGGCGGTCCCAGCGTGATGCCGCCGCAGCCCGATGGCATCTGGATGCAGATCTACAGCGGCGAGCGATGGCAGACCGCGACGGGCCCCGATCGACATCGCCGCGGCCTGTACACGTTCTGGCGCCGCACGAGCCCGCACCCGGCGATGCTGCTGTTCGACGCGCAGAGCCGCGAAGCGTGCGTGCTGCGCCGCCAGCGCACGAACACGCCGCTGCAGGCGCTCGTGCTCTGGAACGACCCGGAGTTCCACGAGGCCGCGCTGGCGCTCGCCGCGCGCACCTTGCTCGCCGACTGTGCCGGCGACGACGCCGAGCGGATCCGGCGGCTGTGGCGACGGTGCCTGCTGCGCCTGCCGACCGACACCGAGCAGTCGCGGGTGCTCTCGCTGCTGCAGGAGGAGCGCGCGCGCTTCGCCGGCGATCCCGACAGCGCGCGCGCCACCGTCGGAGCCGGCGCGGACGAGGCGCCGGCGGAACTCGCGGCGTGGTCCGTGCTGGCCTCGGTCGTCATGAACCTCGATGAGTTCGTGACCAAACGGTAGCCGCCGATGCACGACCCCTTCGATCCGTCCCGGCGTTGGTTCCTGCGCGACTCGGCGCTGTCACTTGGAGCTATGGCGCTCCGCAGCGCAGTGCTCGGTCGCGGTGCACCCGGTGGGGGCTCGTTGCAGCGACCGTTCGCGCCGCGCGCCAGGAACGTGATCTATCTGCACATGGAAGGTGCGCCGCCGACGCTCGACATGTTCGATCGCAAACCGGAGCTCGATGCGAGGAACGGCGAGAAGTGTCCGGACGGTTTCCTGAAGAAGGAGCGGTTCGCGTTCATCAAGGGTCATCCGTTGCTGCTCGGCCACCAGCACGGTTGGATCCGCGCGGCGAACGGCATCGAGGTCTGCGAGCTGTTCCCGCACCTCGCGCAGCAGATGGGGGACGTGACGCTCGTGCGTTCGATGGTCACCGATCAGTTCAACCACGCGCCGGCCGAGCTGCTGCTGTTCTCGGGCGCACCGCGGCCCGGCCGGCCGTCGATGGGCGGTTGGGTGTCGTACGGGCTCGGTTCCGAGAACAACGACCTGCCGGCGTTCGTCGTCATGCTCAGCGGCGGCAGCCTGCCGAGCGCGGGCAAGTCGCTCTGGGGTGCCGGGTTCCTGCCGTCCGTGCACCAGGGCGTCGAGTTCCGTTCGCAGGGGGATCCCGTGCTGTACCTCGAGGATCCGCCGGGCTATGACCGCGCCCGGCGCGAACGCAGCCTGCGGGCGCTCTCTGACCTCAATCGCGAGCACGAACAGGTGACCGGCGACCCCGAGACGGCGACGCGCATCGCGCAGTACGAGCTCGCGTTCCGCATGCAGATGTCGGTGCCCGACGCCGTCGACCTGCGCGACGAGCCGGAGTCGGTGCACGAGCTGTACGGCACGACGCCGGGGCAGACGTCGTTCGCCAACAACTGCCTGCTCGCGCGCCGGCTCGTCGAACGCGGCGTGCGCTTCGTGCAGCTCTTCGACGCGGGATGGGACATCCACGGCACCAACCCTGGCGATGACCTCGTGACGCAGTTCCCCAAGAAGAGCCGGCAGATCGATCGTGCGCTCGCCGCGCTGCTCATCGATCTGCGGCGACGTGGCCTGCTCGACGAGACGCTCGTCGTCTGGGGCGGCGAGTTCGGCCGGACGCCGATGAACGAGGCGCGCGATGGCAGCAAGTTCCTCGGCCGCGACCACCATCCGCACTGCTTCTCGATGCTGCTGGCGGGCGGCGGCACAAGGCGTGGTGCGGTCGTCGGCGCCACCGACGAGCTCGGCTACCAGGTCACGGACACGCCCGTGCACGTGCACGACCTGCAGGCGACGATGCTGTACCTGCTCGGCGTCGATCACGAGCGGCTGACCTACAAGTTCCAGGGGCGGGCGTTCCGCCTCACGGACGTGCACGGGGAAGTCCGGCGCGAGCTGCTGGCGTGAGACGGGTCCCTCGACCGCGGTGTACCTGGGGGTCAGTGCGCCTGGGGCACGAGTTCGACCGTGCGCTCGAACTGCGTCTTGTTCTCGTTGCTCGTGTCGATGACGTGCAGCTGCGCCTCGTAGCCAGGCGTGCTCACGCGGAGTTCATGGTAGCCGCGTGGTACGCATAGCCAGGTCGCGGCCCCCGTCGCGTCCGTCTTGCTGACGCGGTCGGCGGTCAACACGTGCAGCGTCAGGGGCACGTCCGCGAGCGGCCGGCCCCCGCTCGCGAGCCGGACCGTGACGGTCGTCGCCGGCGGCACGTCGATGTCGAGGCGCACGGGGGACCCCGTCTGGCACGCCGCGAAGCGCGTGTTCGTCTCGCCGTGCACGCGCACGAGAAAGCCGCCGGGCGCCCTGGGCAAGAGCTGGTAGGAGCCCTCGGGCGTCGAAGCCGTCCGGTAGGCGACGTCGAGCGGGGAACGGGTTTCGAGGCACTCGATGTTGATGCCGCCGATCGGCGTGCCGTCGGGACCGAACGTGCGCCCGTGGATCAGGGCCGGCCGCTGCAACCGGATGCGCACGGGTTCGTCGCCGGCGACCGGGCTCTGCCACGCGGCCACGAACCCCTGGCTGCTCACCAGCAGGCCGAAGGGGCCGGGTCCGTTCGAGCGGCACTCGAAACGACCCAGCGCGTCCGCGAACGGCATGCCGCTGCGTTGCGCCGCTTCGCTCTGCGTCGTCGCCGCGGGCACCTGCACGACGCGGAAGCTCCTGACCGGGGCGTCCAGTTCGTCGACCACCACGCCCGACAGCGCGTGCTGGCTGGCGGACGGGCCGGGCGCCGCCGTGGGGCCGGGCGACGCGGACGTGTCCGCCGGCTCCGTGCGCACGGGACCGCCTGCGGATGCGCCCGGATCGCCGGGTGCCGGTCCCGCGGGTGGCTCGTGCACCGGCGGCGGCGCCGGCGTGCCACGCTGCTGCAGCACCACGAACGCCACGACCGCGCCGAGCAGCAGCACCACCGCGAAGATCCACGTCGTTCGCGGGGTTGCTCGCGTGCGTGCGGTCGGTGCTGGCACGGACTACGGCGCCGTCGGCGGGCGCAGGGCGGTCAGGCTGAACTGCCAGTTCACGTTCTCCATGCCCACGGTCGAGCCTGCGCCGGTCGTGCGGAACGCGACGGGCGTCAGGCCCGTGTTGACGATGGTCGCCTGGAAACTGAACATCGACGTCAGGGCGTCGACGCCGTCGATCTGCAGTTCGAGGAAGTCGCCGAAGTCGCCGAACTGGAGCGTCGGGCCCGTGGCCGTGTCGCTGAAGTCGGTCGGCGAGACCACCGTCCTCGTGAAGTTCGCCCAGTCGCGGAGCACACCGTTCGTCACCCTCCGCGTCGTCACCGTGGTGCCCATCGGCAGCCCCGTGAAGGTGCCGATCGTGAAGCTGCCCACGTTGCGCGGCACGAACCGCGCGTCGGCGCGGAACACGACGGAGGACCCGACGAACGAGATCTGGCGGAAGTCGAGCAGGCCGATGCGCGTGTCGCCGGTCTGCACCTGCAGGTTCGTCGAGACCGGAGTCAGCAGGCGCTTGGGCGCTGTGTTCGCGGGAGCGCTCGGCGGCACGATGCTGAGGTCCAGCTCGATGTTGGCGAACGAGTTGTTCGGCAGGCTCGAGATGTAGCTGGCCGAGTACAGGCTGCCGAGATCGCCGGCGAGTTCACTGAAGGCCGAGACCAGCGCACCGACGCTGGGCACGTCGTAGACGCCACCGTCCGTTTCGGCGGCGAGGCGCCGCAGCAGGCGCTGTTGTGGTTCCGCCGCGCCGATCGCGATCGGATAGAGCGAGTAGCGGCGGTTCTGGGCGTCGCCGATCAGCTGGTCGGATGTGATCTGGCCGCCGGTGTCGAACCCGTCGCTGAGGAACGCGACCGACTGCACCGCCTGACGCGGATCCTCGAAGAAGCTCTCCGAGGCGTCGAAGACCGCGTCGAAGACGCGCGAGAAGCCGTGGTAGGGGTTGAACTGGTCGAGGCGCTCGAAGGCCTCGTTCCGCTTGCTCGAGTTGAGCCAGTTGTTCGGGCTCATGACCTGCGGCAGCAGGTTGGTCGCCGGCGAGAAGCTGTCGTGGAACTCCCAGAACTGCACGCGATTCATCGCGTTCGCGGACCAGACGCCGTCGGCGAGGTTCTTGGCGCCCTGCACCATCGGCGCGATGCCGCCGTTGGCGCTCAGCGACTCGGTGTAGTCGAGCACGATCACGACGTCCTGCGGCAGGTTCGCGCGCTTGAAGATCGGGTTCGCCTCCTGGCGGTCGATGTCGGCCCCGCGCTCGCGGAAGAACAGGTTGGTGCCGACGAGCTGGCTCGCCGGCAGGTCGATGATGTTGTCGTTCTGGTCGCGCAGCGTGAACAGGAACTGCACCCTGCCCGGTGCCTGGGTGATCGGGCCGACCGCGCTCCTGCGCAGCGTGAAGGACGGCTCGGTGGAGTCCACGTCGAGCGCGAGGAAGTCCTCGGCGAAGACCAGGAACTTGTTGCCGTTCGCCTCGATGCCGACCGTGCTCGAGGGCGGCAGCTGCAGCGCGGTCGGCACGTAGATGAACTCGAGCCCGTCGCCGGAGAAGAAACGCACGACCTGCTGCCGTTGGTCGACTTCGATGCGCAGCGGGACGGGCTGGTCGAGCAGCGTGCCCTTGCCTTCCTCCGTGTCGATCGATCCGAAGTTGCGGCTCTGCTGGCTGAGCGGGTTGCCGAGCGCGTCGAGCAGCTGGGTCACCAGCATCACGGCGGAGTTGGTCGCGCGCAGACCGATGCGCGCCTCGGTCGCGACCTTGTTGGGTTCGCTGCTGTTCGTCGATTGGGTCGTGCCCTGGATGCCGACGCGCAGGAACGCCTCGTAGTCGGCCGGGTCACCGGCCGTGTTGGGTCGGGCCAGCACGAGCTTCGCGCTGAAGTCGGAGAACTGCCCCACGATCCGGCTGGCGATCGCGGCCTTGGCGCGCACGCCGTTCGTGTTGCTCGCCTCGAGCCGCAGCCTGCCGGCGTCGGCGCGCGGCATCGCGGCGCCACCCTCGGCCATGAGATTCCAGTCGTTGAGCTGGAACTGCTTGATGGGTTCGATCCGGGCGCCGGGTGGTGTGCCACCGCCACCACTGCTGCCCGAACACGCGGCGAGGCACAGGACCAAGGGGAGGAGACGCGAGCGAGCGAGGACTTTCATGAGACTGCTTGTTTGTGTGTGGCTCCCACCCCGCCAAGCGGGTCACCATACCCTCGGGGCGCGACACGGCACAAGTGCATGTTGCTGCTCGCGATGGATCGCGGCGCGAGGGGGGCTACGGACGGTCCTGGTCGGCCAGGAACGCGATGAGGTCGCGAAGCTGCGGCTTGCTCAGCGCGCCGCCCATCGGCGGCATCGCGCTCGTACCGTTCGCCGTACGCTTGGCGATGCGGTCCCACGGCACCACGGTCGCCTCCCCGGTCAGGCCGACGATCGTGACGGCACCATCCTGGTCCTTCGTCACGAAACCCTGCAGCATGGTCCCGTCGTGCAGGTCGAGCGTCGTCGAGCCGAAGCCCTCGGCGATGCGCGCGCTCGGTGTGATCAGCGCCTCGAGCAGGTAGTCGCGAGTCTGCTTCTTGCCGATGCCATCCAGGTGCGGCCCGGCGTTGCCCCCCGTGCCCTGCAGCGTGTGGCAGCGCGTGCAGCGCGTCGCCTCGTTGTCGAAGAAGACCTCGCGGCCGCGCTTCGGGTCGCCGCCTTCGCGGCAGACCAGGTACTCGCCGAGCGCCCCCGAGTTCGCGGCCGCCGCGTCGTGTTCGGCCAGCAGCGACCGGATCGCCGGGGTCGGGTGCTTGCGCGCGGCCTCGAGCAGGTCGAGCTGCAGCGCGGCCGGCACCTCACCATGCTGCAGCTTGCCGAGCCACTCGAGCAGCAGGTCGGCCGCGCTCGCGTGGGGCAGGTCGCCGAGCGCCACGAACGCGGCCTGCTTCTCGGCGAGCGACGCGTTGGCGAGCAGCGTCGCGAGCATGGGTACGGCATTCTCGGGGGCCTCGCGCGACATCAGTTCGACGGCGCGTTTGCGCAGCGGCACGGGCGCGTTCGCATCGATCCCGGCGATCGCGCGCGCCAGCTGCGGGGCCTTCATCGCGTCGAGGGCGTCGAGCGCAGCGATGCGGGTGGCATCGCCGCGTGCGCCGTTGGCGACGAGCTCGCTCAGGGCGTCGGCCACGGCGAGCAGCTGCAGTCTGCCGGCCGCCACCGCGGTCGCCTTGGCGACCGCGGCGTCCTGGAGCAACGCCGGGGCCGCGTGCGCGAAGCAGGCCGCGACCGTCTCGGCGTGCGCGTGCTGGCAGGGTCGCCAGTTGCCGAAGACGCGGTCCTGTCCGTGCGGGTTGGACCACTCCGCGAGCACCTCGATCGCCTCGATGCGCGTTTCGGCCGGATGGTTGGCGAGCCCCGCCAGGTGCACGAGCGCCTCGCCGTTCTCGACCTCGCCGAGCAGCCGGTTGGCGTTGATCGCGCGCCAGTCGATCGCGACGGTGTCGGGCGTGTCGTCGTGGCAGAGCTTCGCGAGCGCCGGCATGGCCGGGCCGATCGGTTCCTGGTAGATGGCGCGAGCGGCCTCGTAGCGCAGGGCCGGGTCCGCGTCGCCGAGGAAGCGCGCGACCTCGTCGTCCTGGCGCCGGGACAGCGCCAGCAGCACGCCGAGCCGGACCGCGGCGCTCGCGTCGTTCGCGGCTTCGAGCAGGGCCTGGCGCGGCGCCGCGGACGCGAGCGCGAAGACCGCCGCGTGGCGCAGCACATGGTCGTGGTCGTCGTTGTGGCGCAGCAGGTCGAGCAGCGCCTCGCTCGCGCCGGCCGCCGCGTCGCCGAGGCGCGCCAGCGCCAGCGCCGCCTCCTTGGCGACGCGCGAGTTGGGGTCGGAGAGCAGCTTCTGCAGCTTCTTGCGCGCCGCGGTCACGCGCGCGTCGCCGAGCACGCGGGCCGTCATCGCGCGCACGTCGCCATCGCCGTCGTCGAGCAGCGGCAGCAGCGGTTCGAGCGCGCTCGCCTGCTTGCGGCCGAGCACACCGAGGCCCCAGATGCCGTGCAGGCGCGCGAGGCGCGACTCGGCGGAGGTCGCGGCCTCGAGCAGTTCGTCCGACGCGCCGAGGTCGACGAGCGCGAACTGGGCCGCCTGGCGCACGCGCCGGTCGGCGTGGGAGAGCAGGGCGCGCAGCTGGCCCGGCGTGCGTTCGGCCAGGTTGCTCGCCAGCAGGTTGGCGCCGAGCCGCAGCGCCGGATCGTTCGCCATCTGCGGCGCGCGCACGCGGTAGATGCGGCCCTTGCCGGTCTTGTTCCAACCCGACACCCAGTCGAGCACGTAGAGCGAACCGTCGGGCCCGAACTCGACGTCGGTGGCGAGCACGCTCCAGATCGGTTTCTCGGTGCTGGCGAGTTCGAAGCCCGCACCCTTTCGGTGCAGGCGCAGCGCGTGCACGCCGCTGTAGCTGCTGCCGCCGCGGAAGTCGCAGAGGAAGAAGCAGTCGCGGTAGCGCTCGGGCAGGCCGACGCCGGGGTCGAAGGCGAGCCCGGACGGGCCGTCGGCGATGTTGACGATCGGCGGCATGATCCAGGCGGGTTGGCCCGGATGGCGCGGCTGCCACATCTGCTCGCGGTTCCAGGCGCCGCGGTCCGAGAGCCACTGGAAGCCGATGCGCCAGCCGCTGTCGGCGCCCGCGATGATCGGCACGAAGCGCGCGCGGTCGCCGCCGTCGCTGTTGTTGTCGCCCGTGAACAGGTCGCCCCACTGGTCGAAGGCCAGCTCCTGCGGATTGCGCAGACCGCGGTGCACGACCTCGAGATCGCTGCCGTCGAGTTCGCAGCGCAGCACGGCACCCTCGTGCGGGTAGGCGAACACCTTGTCGCCCTGCTGCACGTGGAAGCCGCGGTCGCCGATCGAGAAGTAGAGGCGCCGATCGGGCCCGACGATCAGGCCGTGCAGGTCGTGGCCGATCAGCGACGTGTGCACGCCGAAGCCGTCGTGCACGACGTGGCGTTCGTCGGCGACGCCGTCGCCGTCGTCGTCGCGCAGGCGCCAGAGCTTCGGGATGTTGGTGAAGAACACGTCGTCGCCGACCGGCAGCACGCCGGCGCCGATGCCGTCCGCGAGGTCGTGGAAGCCGTCCGCGAACACGGTGCTGCGGTCCAGCGTGCCGTTCCGGTCGGTGTCGACGAGCATGCGGATGCGCTCGGAGAACGCCGTGTACTTGGGGATGTCGTCGGGGATGAACTGCTCGTACTTGGCGATGCGATCGGCGACCGTGAGGCAGGCGAGGTCCCGGTCCTTCCACTGCATGTAGCTGCGCGTGTCGAAGACGCCGTCGTTGATGCGGAACGTCTCGGCGACGTAGAAGCGGCCCTTGCCGTCGATCGCGAACGCGACGCCGTTGCAGAGGTCCGGTTCGGCGGCGACCAGATCGCAGACGAGCCCCCGCGCGAGCTGGAAGCTCGCGATCTGCTTCTGGGCCTCCTGGCTGGCGGGGGCGATGAACGGACCGGGTCGCGCGGCGCTTGCCGTGGCGTCGTGCTGGGCCGGCAGCAGCAGACACGTGGCCAGGACGGAACCGGCGAGAGCGCGAGGATGAGGCGTCACGGGGCCTCCATGGTGGCGGGGAACGGCGCACATTGCGAGCGCCACGCGGGCCGCGCGGCCATGCCTCGCCCGCGGGCACGATCGCCGCCCACCGGCGTGTGCGGCGGGACCCGCCCGAGTATCGTCGCCGCATGCGCGTCCCTCACCTCGTGCTGCTGCTCTCGCTCGTGGCCGGCCCGGCCACGAGCGGTCTCATCGCCCAACAGCCGCCGCCGGCGCGGGCGCTCGTCGTCACGGGCCTGCCGGCCAAGGTGCCGTTGACCGTCGCGGCGAGCCTGCACGAGCAGTCGCTCGCGGTGCAGGTGGCCGTCGAGCCGGGCTGGCACCTCTACGGCCGCGACACGGGCGGCGGCCAACCCGTGCGGATCGACGTCGCCTCGTGGTCGGCGTTCGCGGCGGCCGGGCCGCTGGAGACGCCGATGGACGCACAGGGGCTCATCACGGGCGAGGCCCGACTGACGTTGCCGCTGCGCGCGATGCCGACCGGCGCGGGCCTGCGGGCGACCATGCGCTTCATGATCTGCGACGCGCTCGAGTGCCTGCCGCCGATCACGCTGCAGCTGGCGCTGCCCGAGGTGGCGGCGTCCGGCAAGCCGCCGACCGTGCTGCTCGTCGCCATCGACGAGAGCGAGCGCACCGCGCGCATCGCCGCGTTCCTGCGCGAACGAGGACTCGAGACCGATGTGACGACCTACAAGAAGGTCCAGGCGGCCGAGTGCGATGCGCACGACGTCGTGCTCGCCGATTCGCCGACGTTCGGGCAGTGCCGTGGCATGGCCGCCGACGTCGAGAAGTTCCCGCGCACCGCGACGCCGATCGTCGCCGTGGGCTTCCTCGGCACGCAGCTCGTCAAGGCCCAGACGGTGGCGATGACCAGCGGCTACATCTGAATCTGCATGGATCACCAGGGCCACGGGCTGGCCCTCGACCACACGATCTTCCACACCCCCAACGAAGTGCACTTCCCCGTCACCGAGACGCCGCGCGAGAAGCAGTACGAGGCGGCGCGCAGCGTGCTCTACCCCGAGGGCATGGGCGAGACGTTCGGGCTGGTGCAGTTCGAGCACGACAAGGCCGCCGACGACTGGAATCCGATCATCGTCAACCACGAGGGCTTCTTCACCGACGTGCCGGGCTTCGAGAGCCTCGCCGAAGGCCACTCGGCCAAGTGCCTCGGCAGCCTGTCGCTGGCGCGGCAGGGGCGTTGGTTCTACTGGGGCTACTCGACCGACCCGCAGCGCCTGACCGATCCCGCGAAGGACACGCTCGTCAACGTGCTGTACTACATGCGCGGCAAGCGCGACAGCATCACGGTGCCGTTCGTGTGCGTGACGCGGCAGATCTTCCAGGTCTACCTCGACCTCAACAAGGAGAGCGGCTACCTGCGCGGCATCGAGGAGCACATGCCCAACCAGCTCACGCCGGAGTGGCAGAAGACCTACACCGACCGCACGCCGAAGGGCTACGCGCAGTGGCTCGACACGTACCTGCCGTACGTGTTCAGCGGCAAGGGCCCGCAGCACCTCAGCAAACGCTACAAGCAGGTCTACGAGGTCGACGCCGATGCGATGGCGCTGCAGACGCCGAACCGCGAGCGCAAGAGCCTCGAACGATGGCTCGAGCTCGCGGTGGCGGGCAGCGGCGAAGACGAGGCGCGGGCGCAGCGCTGCCTCTCGCGCTACGTACATCCGTCGATCGCGCCGAAGGACGGCGATTGGCATGCGTGGTACGAGGCGCAGCGCGACCGCATCGTGTTCATCGAGTCGACTGGCTTCTGGTGGCAGGAGGATCCCCGCGTGCTCGAACGCGAGCGCGACGGCGAGGTCGTCAGGTAGCGCCGGCGCGCGCGGCGCGCGGCTGCCGCCCACCAACGCATGCGGTCGGGCAGGGTTGGAACGCCATGGGTTGTGGGCGGTTGGGGCGAGGCCGGGCAGGCCACCCGTTCGGCCCGCGCTGCCTGTGCGAGCGGCTTCGCACCATGACCCAGGCCAAAGTTGGCCGAAGCATGCGGCAACATCTACGGTTGCTGCGACAATCCCCGCCGCTGGCGCACCGTCGCGCCGAGCAGCCCGATCGAGCAATGGAGGCGCCTCACATGAAACCCGCACCGGCTGGCACTGCATGGACTGCCCCGCAGCCGCGGCTGCGCTCCGTCGAGGTGCTGGGCACGGGAGCCAGCGTGCCGGCGCGCACGTTGACCAACGCCGAACTCGAACGCATGGTCGACACGACCGACGAGTGGATCGTGACGCGCACCGGCATCCGCGAGCGGCGCGTCGTCGACGGGCAGGCGACGTCCGACCTGGCGATCGAGGCGGCGCGGCGCGCGCTGCTGGCCGCCGAGGTCGAGGCCGGCGACGTCGAACTGATCCTCGTCGCGACGGTGACGCCCGACGAGGTCTGTCCACCGGTGACCTGCCGCGTGCAGGCCGCGCTCGGCGCCCACCGCGCGGTCGGCTTCGATCTCTCGGCCGCGTGTTCGGGCTTCATGAACGCGCTGATGACCGGCCACAGGTTGGTCGCCTCGGGTGCGTTCGCCAACTGCCTCGTCATCGGCGCCGACGTGATGTCGGCGATGACCGACTACCAGCAGCGCGAGACGTGCGTGCTGTTCGGCGACGCCGCTGGCGCCGTGTTCCTCGGCGAGCCGCGCGGTGGCGGCGCGATCCTCGACCACGTCGTCGGCATCGACGGCCGCGGCGCCGACATGATCGTCACGCGGGCCGGCGGTTCGCGGCGCCCCGCGTCGGCGGAGACCGTCGCGCGGCGCGAGCACTTCCTGCAGATGAACGGCAAGGAGGTGTTCAAGTTCGCCGCCCAGAAGATGCCCGAGGTCGTCGAGGAGCTGCTCGCCCGCAACGGCTTCGGCGTCGACGACCTGGCGTTGCTCGTGCCGCACCAGGCCAACCTGCGCATCCTCGAGGCCGGCAGCAAGCGCCTCGGACTGCCGCTCGAGCGGGTCCTGGTCAACGTCGATCGCTACGGCAACACCGCCAGCGGCTCGATACCGCTGGCGCTCGACGAGGCCGTGCGGAGCGGGCGCATCCGGCGCGGCGACCTCGTCGCGCTGGCGTCGTTCGGCGGCGGGCTCAGCTGGGCCGGCTCGCTGATCCGCTGGTGACGAACCGACGGTCTGCCGCCGCGGGGGCTACTGCCCGATGCTCGAGGCGAAGCCGTTCGACATCGAACCTGCGAAGGTGCCGAGATCGATGCCGAGACACTGCGAGAAGACGCCGGTGCCCAGGTTGGCCGGGTTGGCCGGGATCGCCAGCGAAACGGTCGCCGGAGTGCCGACCGCGACGCCGTTGAGCAGCACCGGTGCGTCGGCGAGGATCCAGCAGCCGTTCAGCAACGGCAGCAGCGGTGTGCCGTCCAGCGGCAGCGGGATCGCGCCGCCGAACAGGCAGCGGTCGAAGCCGGCCAGCAGCAGGAACAGGCTCGGCGTCGTCGCGGTCACGGTCAGCGCGTAGCCCGCGTTGCCGAGCGTCGGCCGTCCGCCCGTGCTGCCGAGCACGATGTTGCCTGCACCGCACTGCGAGGGGATGTCGGAGTTGTAGTCGCCGTCGCCGGCCCGCAGCACTTGCGCCAGCGCCAGCATCTCGGTCGGCGAGTAGGCGCGCAGGCTCATGAGGAACTCGTCGATGTCGTAGACCGAACCCGCGGCCGTCGCGCTCGTCGAGTAGGCGCCGATCATGAACGAGCCGTTGAGCACGATGTTGGCGCCGGGCACGTTGGTCAGCTGGAACACCGAGGTGCCGTTGATGTACCAGTCGGCGGTCTGGGCGGTGCTGTCGACGACCATCGCCACGTGCACCCAGCCCGCGGCCGCGGCCGCTTGGATGTTGAACGTCGCGGCCGGCAGCTGGAAGTCGCGCACGGTGTTGTTGCCACCGCCGGCGAGGATCTCACGTTGCACGAGGCCGACGCCGGCCACGCCGTTCGTGAACAGGCGGTAGCCGCCGACGTAGGCGCCCATCAGGTAGTTGAGTCCGGTGCCGATCGCCGATCCGGCCCGCTGCCGCATGTACCACGCGATCGTGACGTCGCCCGTGACGTTCTGCGTGGAAGGGTTCCAACCCGTGATGACGCGGTTGAAGTAGGTGGGGGCGGAGTTCGCGCCGCCCGCGAGGCAGCCGCCGAAGACGCCCGTGTCGAACGGACTGATCGCGCTGTTGGTCTGCAGCGTGCCGTTGGCGGGCAGGGCCATCGGCCCCGTCGCGTAGTTGATGACCTCGGTCGTGCAGTTCGCGTCGAACTTGTAGTGGATGAAGTCCTGGGCGGAGAGCGTGGCGGCGGCGGCGATGGCCGCGCAGAGCAGGTGGCGCATGGTGGGTCCTGTGGTTGCGTTGCGAAGCTGGGCCAGAGGCTACGGCCAGGCAGCGGTCCCGGGCAATCCCGGCGCGCGGTTCGCTCACCGCGCCGCGAGCCCGGTCCGACGGCTGCGTTCGACCATACGGGGCACCGTTCGCGCCCGTGCAGAGCCGTTGCTCATCGCGGCACTGCCTGCGCGACGGTGCCGCCGACGAGCGCCGTGACGAGGAGCCCGCCGTGTTTCGTCGTGAACGCGGCGCGCAATGGCAAGCCCGTGCGGCGCGCCAGGCGCACGTCGTGGGCGAGCACGGCTGCGCGCCAGCCGGGGCCGAGTCGGGCTGTGCGGTGACCCAGCGTCTGGTACAGCGCGAGCAGATTGTTCGCCTTGGGCACACGCACACCGAACGGCGGGTTGGTGGCGAGCACGCCCGTCGCGGGCGCCGCGCCCGGCTGCAGCCAAGCGTGTGCCGTGACGGCGCCGCAGGTGAACGTGATGGCGTTGGCGACGCCGGCGCGTTCGGCGTTGTGCCGCGCCGCCTCGATGGCGCCCGCGTCGCGATCGCTCGCCGCGATCTGCAGCGGGGCCTCGTTCGGGTTCGAACCGGCGTGCGCGAGTTCGAGCCAGGCGTTCGCGTCGAACATCGCCAGATGGTGCATCGCGGGCGGGCGCAGGCGCCCCGGTGCGAGCCCGAGCCCGAGCCCGGCCGCCTCGATCGCGATCGTGCCCGAACCGCAGAACGGGTCGAGCAGCGCCTGGTCCGGCGTCCACTGGCTGGCGAGCACCAGCGCGTGCGCGAGGTCTTCGCGCAGCGGCGCCTTGGCACCTTCGAGCCGATAGCCGCGGCGGTGCAACGGGGTGCTCGTCAGATCGAGCGAGATCGTGCAGACGTCGGCGTGGAAGCGGACCTGCACGCGCGCGACGTCGGCGTCGGTCGCGGTGGCCGCACGCGGAGCCGCACCGAGTGCTTCGCCGATCGCGTTCCCGGCGCGTTCTTCGATGGCGCCCGTGTGGAAGACGCGCGAGCCGCGGGCCGTCGCGCGGACCTGCAGCGGCACCTCGGCGCGCAGCCAGTCCGCCCACGGCAGCTGCGCCGCCTTGCGCTGCAGTTCGCCGAGCGCACGGCACGGGAACTCGGCCAGACGCAGCATCACGTGGCTGGCGGTGCCGAGCCACAGGCAGCCCTTCGACGCGAGCTTCACGTCGCCCGCGAAGGCGACGCCGCCCGCGAGCGGCTCGGGTTCTGCGCCCAGTGCCCGCAGCTCCTGTGCCAACAGCGGCTCGAGGCCGGGCTGGCAGGCGGCGAACAACGTGAGCGGCGCGGGCATCGCGGCGACGGTATCCCCTGGGGCGCCGCGTTCCAGATCCGCGTGCCGCGTCAGGCGCGCAGGTCGCGGATCACGCGCATCATCTCGGCGGTGGTCGCGAGCTTCTGGCGCAGCTTGCCGACCTTCAGGCCCTGCTC
>DASUFY010000207.1:0-50192 GCA_036274315.1 Planctomycetota bacterium
CGCGCCGAGCCGCTCGGGCTGCCCGAACCGCCGCCGCGGCACGTCGTGATCGACAACCGCAGCGGCGAGACGCTGTCGCTGCTGGCGGTCACGCGCACGGGCTACGCAGGCATCCCGGGCGCCGACCTCGGCCGCGCGTCGCCGACCGCACTGGACCTGCGGCCCGGTCGCTACGCGCTCGCGCTCGGCGACACCGGCGCGTGCATGCCGCTGCCCGTGCTCGCGCCGGAGCCGGGCTCGGCGCCGCCGCCGACGCTGCACGTCACCGTCTGGCCGTGGCCCGAACCCGACGACGGCTGGTGCTGGATCCCATCCGGTCCCGGCCTGCGCGGCGACGACCTCGGCGTCGGCCGCGAGGACGAGCGGCCGGTGGCGGCGCCCGACACGCGCGGGTTCTGGCTCGCCGCGTGCGAGACGACGAACGCGCAGTACGCGGCGTTCCTCAACGCGATCGGCCGCGCCGCCGTCGATGCCGCCTGGCTCGACCTCGGCGGCAGCAAGTGCCGCGTCCGTTGGAACGCCGCCGCCCGCGCCTTCGAGACCGATGCCCCGCAGCTGCCGGTCGTCACGATCAGCTGGCCCGGCGCCGTCGCCTACTGCGACTGGCGCACGGCGACCACCGGCGTCCCCCACCGCCTGCCTGGCGAAGCGGAATGGGAGAAGGCCGCGCGCGGTCCGGGTTCGCGCGTCTACGCCTACGGCGACACGTTCCGCACCGCCGCGGCGAACCAGGAGAGCGGCCGTCTCTGCCCGGTCGCGCAGTACGAAGCGAACGGCTTCGGCCTGTTCGACATGACCGGCAACGCGTTCGAGTGGACCGCCGACGCCCACACGGGTGCGCCGGCCGGCGACCCCGATCGCGAGATGCGCATGCTGCGCGGCGGCTCGTTCGTGCTCGACGGCATCTTCGTGCGCAACTCGATGCGCATGCGGCTGCGGCCCGGCGTGCGCGCCGACGACGTCGGCTTCCGCGTGCTGCGCGAGGCCGCGCCGGGATCTCCGTGAGGGCCTGGTCGCGGGCGCGTCGAGACGTTGGCGCCGTCACCATGGGCAGGACCCTTCGGCGCCGGAGTCGACGACCTCCGTACCTGCAGTTCCGCGCCCGCTTCATCGCGAACCGCCTGACGGGCGAACGACCGTTGCTGGGCGCGTTCACCACGGCACTGCGCTCTCGCTCGCGCGCGAGCACCGAGACCGATCACAACACCTTCGACGGCCCGGCTCGTTGCGCGATCTCGTTGCCTGGTCGATCCGCTCAGGGATCGCGTTTGATGCAGCCGAGGAAGGCGCGCAGTTCGCGTTCGACGAAGGCCGGGATCGTGCTGCGACCGGCGTCACCATCCGTGGCGGCGGCGAGGCGCGCGCAGAGGGTCTGCAGGTGACGCTGCACGCCTGCGCCCATGATCCCAGCGCGTGCCCGACCATCAGCGAATGGTCGCGACCGCGAGCACACCATCAACTCGTGAACCGTGCGCGCTGCGGCGGAGCTGTTTGCCCGCTGTGCCTGAACCACCTTTCCGGGTGCCCGATGAACCCACGAGTACGCCGGCCAGTCGCAACCTACTCGCCGCTTCCCTTCCTGCTGGCCATCGCCGCTTCGGCCAGCGCCAACGCCCAGTGTTCCACTCCGTGGCTCGCTCTGGGCTCGGGCATGGTCGGTCCCGTGTACTCCCTGACTGCGCGGCAGAACGGCGACCTCGTCGCGGGTGGGTTCTTCCTGTTCGGGGGGAGTGTGTGGGAGTCGGTCGCGCGCTGGGATGGCACGAGCTGGTTGGTGTTGGGTTCGGGAGTGGCTGGCTGGGTGCACGCGCTCACGACCCTGCCAAACGGTGACCTCGTGGCGGGCGGCGGCTTCACGTTCGCTGGCGGAACCAGCGCCGCCTACATCGCGCGATGGGATGGCACGAGCTGGTCGGCGTTGGGCTCGGGCATGGACGGTTGGGTGCACGCGCTCGCGACGCTGCCAAACGGTGACCTTGTTGCGGGTGGTAGCTTCGCGATTGCGGGTGGCGTGGGTGCCAGCTGCATCGCGCGCTGGGATGGCACGAGCTGGTCGGCGTTGGGCTCGGGCATGGACGGTTGGGTGTACGCGCTCGCGACGCTGCCAATCGGTGACCTTGTTGCCGGTGGTAGCTTCGCGATTGCGGGTGGCGTGGGTGCCAGCTGCATCGCGCGCTGGGATGGCACGAGTTGGTCGGCGTTGGGCTCGGGCATGGACGGTTGGGTGTACGCGCTCACGACGCTGCCAAACGGTGACCTTGTTGCGGGTGGTGGCTTTGCGACTGCGGGTGGCGTGAGTGCCAACCGTATTGCGCAGTGGAACGGCACGAGCTGGTCGGCTTTGGGCGCAGGCCTCGGTGGGCATTCAGACCCCGCGCCCAAGGCCCTGGCGATGCTGCCGAATGGCGACCTCGTGGCGGGTGGTCAGTTCACCACCGCGGGTCTTGTCAACGCGACCTACATCGCGCGTTGGGATGGCGCGAGTTGGTCCGCGCTGGGACCCGGCATGGACGACTACGTGTACGCCTTGACGACGTTGCCGAACGGCGACCTCGCCGCGGGTGGTGTGTTCACGACGGCGGGAGGCGTCAATGCCAACCTCATCGCTCGCCTGACAACGACGTGCCCCGCGACAGCTGTCGTCTACGGCAGTGGCTGCACGGGCACGGGTGGTTTCACGTCCCTGACCGCGACCGCCTTGCCGTGGCTCGGCAGCACGTTCCGCGCCACCGCGACGGGCCTGCCGCAGGACTCGCTCGCCGTGGGCGTGTTCGCGTTCAACCAGATGTCCATCCCCATGCCTGTCGTGCATCCGTTGGGCACACCCGGCTGCGTGCTGCTGGTCAGCGACGAGATCTTGCTGCAGTTCCAGAGTGCCAACGGCAGCGTGCACACCCACCTGCCAATCCCTGCTTCGATGGCGCTCATCGGTGCATCGTTCTACCACCAAGTCGTGCCGATCGACCTCGATGGCGTCGGCAACATCACGGCACTGACGAGCACGAATGCACTGACCCTGACGATCGGCAGCTTCTGACATCGCGACCATGGCCGCAACCGAACTCCGGTTGCACACCGCGTCCAAGCACGCGGCGTTTTCGCCGTGAATCGCCGATCGCCTCGCGGGCCTCTCGCTGGCCACCCGCCACCGCTCCGTACGAAGGGTGAGAATCCGGGGTTCTCACGGCTCCATCCGTTCGCCCAGCACCGCTCGGCCCCCGCACCGACAGCCCCGGCAGCCCCTCGAGCGCCGCGGCGTCGAACGTCGCGGCCCTCCACACGGGCCACAGACCGAAGAACGGCCCGGCGCTGGCCGAACCTGCGCACGCAAACAGGCGCGCCCACATGGGCGCAGATCTGCCACAGGTGGCATGACAGACCGCATCAATACCGCGCGGTGTCGGCCCCACCGCCACTGACGCCGCTGCAACGGGCTTCGTACCCTCCGACCCTCGTGAGCCACGGCGTGTGACCGTCGACCGCGCCAAGGCGACAGTCTTTCCTCGGAGGACCCTATGCAGCGTTTCTTGTTTCCTCTGTCCCTGACTCTGCTCGTCGCGACTGCGACCGCGCAGGGTTACGAGCCCGACTACGGCGTGCTCGCGCCGCGCGCCGGATTCGCGGCCGGCGTCGGTGACGACGTCCTGTTCGATCTGCAGCCCATGAACATCACGTTCCCGATGGGCGGCGTCGCGGCCTCCTACACGTATGCGCACATCCAGTCCAACGGCGTGATGTTCCTCACGACCGGCGCCGTCTCGGGCGGCACGACGTCCGGCTACTCGACGAGCACGGCCACGCAGCTCAGCAACCTGCAGGGCCTTGCCTTCGAGCCGCCGCGCATCGCCCCGATGTGGCGCGACCTGGACATGCTCGCCGCGAACGGCGGTGGCGTGTTCTTCAACAACACGATTCCCGGCAAGTTCGTCGCGACGTGGATGAACGCCGTGCAGTACGGCACGACCGCGCCGATCTTCACGCTCCAGGTGCAGTTGTTCGCCACGGGCGAGGTGCACTTCTACTTCGACGGCACCACGGCCTCGACGAGCGCCACGATCACCGGCCTCTCGCATGGCAACGCGATCGCCGCCGTGCCCGGCGTCGACCTGACCGGCGTGATGGGCAACTCGGGCACCACACAACTCCTGTTCGAGCAGTTCCCCGCCAACACGATCGACCTCGCCAACAAGTTCATCCACTTCGCGCCCAACGTGTTCGGTGGCTACGACGAGACATCGACCGACTGCGGCGCGTTCAATCGCACCTACGGCGCAGGCTGCTACCAGGTCAGCGACTCGTTCTACCAGCACTTCGCGAATGCGGCGGTCGCGTCGACCGCGCTGACGGGCCAGTCGCTGACGCTGACGCCGACGGGTCTGCAATACACGGTGACATGGGGGGGCGGCGTCTTCATCCCGCCGACACCTGCCGCCGTCGAAGTCTTTGCCGCGCCGATGGACGACGGCGAGGTCGTCGTGACGCCGAGCCTGCCCTTCGCGACCCCGACGGGTCCGGTGGCGTCGGTGCGCGTGCACAGCAACGGGATCATCTCCTGGGGTGCCAGCGCGCAGACGTTCCCGGGCACCAGCAGCTACACGCCGACGGCGAACGGCTTCCTCGACGGAGGCAACGCCGGCATCTATGCGTGGCACGACTACAACGAGACGGAGGCGGGCAGCGGCCGCATCAAACGCGAGGAGATCGCGACCGGCACGGACACCGTGCTCTGCGTCACCTGGGACGGTGTCGAGAACTACTCCACGCCGGCGAGTGCCAACCCGGGCACGATGCAGTTCCAGCTCAACCTGACGAGCGGGGTCGTCGTGCTCGTCTGGCCGTTCGTCGACGGCAACGTGACGAGCGCCTACGGCTCGGCGCACCTCGTCGGCTACTCGCCCGCGGGGGCCTCGATCGATGACGGCGGCATCGTGCTCGCGACGGCGCTGCCGCTCGTGACGCAGGCGGAGAACATGCCTGCGATGACCCTGTCCGCCTCGCCGGCGCCCATCTCGACCGGCGTGTCCGGGACGGTCGTGACCTACACGACGGAGAACATGCCGGAGTACGGCCTCGGTACCGGCACCTACATCGGCCTGAACGTGATCAGCCTCGGCCAGGTGGCGAACGGGCTCGAGCTGATCGCCTTGGGCGCGCCGCGCTGCTACGCCTATGTCGCCTCGCTCGACGTGACGCAGGCGATGATCGGCACGACCCCGACGCAGAGCGTGACCCTGTCGATCCCACCACTCGTGCCGCCGGGCTACGAGTTCTACTCCCAGTCCGTGACGATGGTCGCCCCGTTCAGCCTGCCCAACGGAATGAACGCGTACGGCATGACCGTCAGCAACGGCGTGCGCCAGCGCATCGACACGTTCTAGACACGATCACGGTGCCGAACACGCCGATCGACACCGTTCTCGAGCGACCTCGTGCCGTCCGTATCGTCGCCGCGGACCACGAGCCGCAGTCCGTTGTTCCTCGTCACCTACGAACGTTCGGCTTCGGTCCGTACTGGGTGCGTGCCGAGAGCGATGGCAACCGCTTCGCGGTGCTGTCGGGTGCGGGCCCGTGCTGCAGCGCACGAACCATCCGCGCGGCGCCGGCGGGTGCGAGGGCCCGGGCAGGAACCTACGCGTCGACGAGGACCCGGAAGCCCCCGTACGACATCTTCTTCAGGTCGAACGGCATCGGTGCCTTGCACATGGCCTGCATGCGTTTGTCCGCCATGACCTTCTTGTTGACGCGGTCGCGGTGCGCGCGCGACGAGTAGACGATGAACGAGAACACGATCGTCTCGCTGCGCTTGTGGGCGACGCGCTTGCCGAACGGCATGCCGAGCTCGCCCGCGAGATCGTCGCCGGCGCACTCGACGTACTGGAGCGCACCGAGCTCGCGCCAGACGCGTCCGGCCTTCCGGGCGATCGCCTTGTACTCGGGCAGCTTCTTGGTCGGCACAACGAGCAGGAACCCATCGACGTACTTCATTCCGGAAAGGTAACCGCGCCCCCGCCGCCAGCCGAGCCGCCGGTGGCGGGACCGCGGGGTGCCGGCTCACGACGTCGCCCCGACCGACGCCTGCCTGGGCAATCACCGACCGAGGCCGCGCCGGAATCGCCGTAAGGTCCGGGCCGCGCGCGCGTCCGTCGCGCATGCACCCGATGCTCCGTTCGTTGTCGCTCGCCGCCGCGGTCGCGGCACCGCTCGCCGCCCAGATGGAACTGCGCCGCACCGGTCGCTACGACCGCGACGAGTTCGCGCAGGAGGCGCCGGCGATCGCGGCGCCGGCACCCGACCTGCGCCTGTTCGACCTCAGCGGGCGCCCGCGTTGCCTCGCCCTCGAGCGCGGCCGCATCGTCGTGCTGATCGGCGGCGCCTACACTTGACCGCCGTTGCGCCGCAACGCCGCAGGTCTGCGGGATCTCTTCGCCAGGTACCAAGGCCGCGACGACGTGCGCTTCGTCGTCGTCTACCAACGCGAGCCGCATGCGCGGCAGCTGGCGTTCGGCAGCGTGCCGCAGCCGGTCGCCGACGCCGAACGCGTGGCGCTCGCGCGGCGCACGCTGACGGAGCTGGATCTCGCGGTCGACGTCTGGATCGACGACCTCGGCGACCAGAGCCGCCGCGCGTTCGGGGATCTGCCGAACTGGGCGATCGTCGTCGGCGCGAACGGCGTGATCCGGCACAAGCTGCCGTGGGCCGACCCGGACGAGCTGGCGCTGGCGATCGACGACGACCTGCGCTGGCAGCCGGTTGGACTGCGACCCGCCGAGCAGGGCTTCCTGAGCGCGGTCAGGGCGGCGAGTGCGCAGGACGACGCGGCGCGCCACGACCGCCACGCGATGCTCGCATGGTTCGTCGAGCACGAGACGGCACATGCCGAACGCTGGCGCTGGCTCGCAGAGCTCGGCGGCGACGGACCGCTGCGCCAACGAGATTGGGCCGCGGCGCTGCTGCGGGCGGCGCGCGATGCGCTGCCGCGGCCCGGGGTCTTGCGCGCGGCCGAGACCGCACCTCGCGCGGCCGAGCACGAGTGAACATGGAAAGCGACCCTTCCGTTCTCGAGCCGCCAGCGATCGCACGCGCCCAGCGCGCACCCGATCAGCGCTTCGAGCAGCGGATCCCGCTCACCACAGCTCGAGCTTCGGGAAGACGCCGCGGCCGCCCTTCGCGCACAGCATCAGCATCGCGTTCTCGGCGGCAGCCTGCAGGCGCTCGTGGTGTTCGCGCGACTCCCCGGCGCCGGCGAAGCCGAACTCGAAGACGATCTGGTCGCCGCGCCGCGTGATCGTGTAGCGCGCGCCGAGCACCGCGCCGTGCTCGTCGACGACCTGCACGGGCTCCGGCAGATCCCGCTGCGCGCGGAACGAGAAGCCGCCGCGCCGGTCTTCGCGATCGACCACCTGCAGCGAGACCGACCACCGCTCGCCGTCCGTGCCGGCGCGCTCGCACGACACCGCGAGCGAACGCGCGGCGCCGATACGCAGCGCGACCGAGGTCTGCGCGAACCGCCGGCCCTCGCGCTCGGGCCGCAGCAGGCCCGCGATGCGCCACGTGCGCCCCGGGATCGGCCGCACGCGGATGCCGGGCACCTGTGCCGCCGCACAGACTGCAGCACCGTCGTCCTCGCGCCGCGTCCAGCCGCCGCGCAGGCGGCCGAGCGTGTTCCACGGGCTGTCGCTGGCGAGCAGGTCCGCGAACAGATCGACGGGCGCGTAGTCGAGCACGAACTCGTGCGCGACGCGCGCCGGCGCCGCGTGGCCATCGCCGACCTCGAGCGCGATCTGGAACGTGTCGCCGGGCAGACCCTCGAGCACGAGCGACGTCGAGGCCGCCTTGGGCGCCGCGAGGCGCGCTGCGTGCTCGGGTTGCACCGTCCAGAGGTAGCCGAGTGCCGCGGTCTCGCCGCCGCGGACCTGGGCCTGCAGCGCGATCGGCACACCGGGACGGATCTCGCCGTCGAGCCCGCCGATCGCGACCGCGGGCGGCTCCGGCGCTGCGGGTTCGGCCGTAGCGCCGGTTGGCTGCGCGGTCTCCGCCGGCGCAGCGGCCGGTTGCATGGTCTCGGACGGCGCGGCATCGGGTGGCGCGGTCTCGGTCGGTGCAGAGGCCCGCGGTTCCGCGGGCATCGCGCCCGGACCGTGAGGTCGTGCGACCACGGCCACGGCCAGCACGAGCAGCGCGACGCTCGCGACCACGCCGAGGGCGAGGCGCGCGCGAGAACGACGCGCCGGACCCCGAGTGCCCACCACCGGTCCGTACCCGCGCGGCTTCGCCGGCGCCGGCGGTCGCGGCAGCACGCCGCTCGGCTCGGGGAAGTCGATCGGCGCCGCAGCCGCGGCCGGACGCGGGCCGTTGCCGCCGTCGTCGACGAGGAACGCGAGCTCCGCGGTCTGCAGCAGACCGACCTGCTTGCCGCCGGCGGCACCGGGGCGCTGGCCCGCTGGCTTCGCGGGCGCTGGTGCCCGGCTCGCGGCAGCGAGCGCGTCCTCAAGGCGCGCGATGAGGTCGTGGTAGGTCGCGGGCCGCCGCTCGCGGTCGCTGGCCAGCATCGCCATGACGAGCCGGCCGACCGCGACCGGCAGGTCCGGGCGCCGCTCGCCGGGATCGGGCGCTTGCTGCCGCCGCTTCGCGACGACGATGTCGGTCAGCTGCGTGCTCGTGAATGGCAACACGCCGGTCAGCATCTGGTAGAGCACGCAGCCGAGGCCGTAGATGTCGGCGCGGAAATCGACGGCCTCCGGGTCGTCGAACTGCTCGGGCGCCATCGTCGCCGGCGTGCCCATCAGCGCGCCGGGCATCGTCAGCGCGAGGTCGCCGGTCTCGTGCGTCATGCGCGCGAGTCCGAGATCGACGAGCTTCGGCACCCACGGGAACGACAGATCGAGCGACGTCGACGTCGGCGCCTCGAGCAGCACGTTCTCGGGTTTGACGTCGCGATGGATCACGCCCTGGTCGGCCGCGTGGCACAGCGCCGAGGCGAGCTGGCGCGCGAGACGCAACGCGGCCGGCACGGCGAGCGGGCCGTGCTCGGCGATCCAGCTGCGCAGGTTCGGCCCGTCGACGAACTCCATGACCAGGTAGGACTGGCCGGTGCCCGTCGTGCCTGCGAGGTAGCAACCGACGATGTTCGGGTGCTTGATGCCGGCGAGGATCTTGGCCTCGCGGCGGAAGCGCGCGGCGAACTGCTCGCCCTGGAGCTGCGTCGACAGCAGCTTGACGGCGACGTCGCGGTCGAGGAAGTCCTGCCGGCCCCGGTAGACGACGCCCATGCCGCCGCGCGCGATCTCGGCGTGCAGCGTCACGTCGGGGATCGCCGGCAGCGCGGCCGGAGCGTCGTCGGGTGTCGTCATCGCGGGCGTGGCTCCCTTCTTCGTCCACGCGCGGCGCGAGCCGTGAGCCGTTCGCCATGTGGCACGGGCGCCGGCGCTAGATCCCGCGACGCCGGCCGCGCCGAGACGTGCGCGCAACCGGCGCAGCGCCCGATGCCAGCGCCGGTACACGGCGGCGGCGCCGGGCCGAGGCCGGCCGTGCCGTGCAGCCTCGGCGTGCAGCCCCCATTCGATCAGCGGCGCGTGCCCGCCTCGGGCTTCTTCATCTCGAGGTGTGCTTCGACGGTTCGACCGGCCACCGTCGTGACGGTGGTGCTGCCCACGAGACCGTTCTGGAACACGACCAGCGTCAGCTCTGCGGCCGGCAGGAGGGGAATGAGCGTGCGCTCGCCTTGCAGAAACGACTGGCGCCTGAAGATTGCGTCCTGGTTGCCGGTCCCGCCCTTGCCCATCACCAGGATCGGCTGACCGGGCGGCAGGGGTTCGGGCGAACTGACGACCACGGCCAGGGTCGCGTCTCCGTCCTTGGTGACGAAGTCGATGCGGCGGTCTTCGCGGCCCACCTGCAGCGGGCGCTGGAACACCATCGCCTGCGGCGTGCCGACCCCGGTCATGACGGCGAGTTGGTGGTCGCCGCCAGCGATGTGGTCGAAAACGACCTTGCCTTCGGCGTCGCTGTCGAGCGTGCGGTCCGTCCTACCGACGGTGAGGCTCACCCGAGCACCGGCAAGCGGCGCGCCCCCGGCATCGCGCACGAGCACGGTGATGTGCACGCCATTCTCGAGCTGGATCTCCTGCGGCGGCACGCGCGTCTGCGGCGTCACTTCGATCGGGCCGTGCGTGAGCGGCAACCAATCGGGATGCACCACCGCGATCGAGACCCGACCGGGCCCGACATTCTCGAGCCGGAAGCCGCCGTTGGCGTCGCTGATCGCCATCGGCCGCCCCTCGTCGTCGTTGGGTTCATGTGGCTGCAGCGGCCTCCCGAGCGAGAACGCCTTCAAGCGCGCGCCGGCAATCGGCACCAGGGTGTCGCGTTCGCGCACGACGCCTTCGATCACGGCGCCGGGATACAACGCGATGACCACCTGCGACGGATCGGGATCGAGCACCGCGACGACATGATCGTGAACCGCTGCACCGTAGCCGTCGGCGCTCGCCTCGAGCCCGAACACCGAACCCACCCGTACCTCGTCGTCGATCCGGAACACGCCGGCCTCGTCGTGGAAGACCTTGCCGCCGCGCACCCACGTCGCGCTGTAGCCACCGCCACTCTGCTCGCCGGCCGCGAGCCGCGCCTGAGCGAAGCGGATGCGGAACTCCGTCAGCGGTCGGCCCGTGCGGCCATCGACGACGGTGCCGGCCATGCGACCGTGGCGCTCGAGCGCGACCTCGAGATCGCCGCGATCGACTGCGTCGACGGTCTGCTGCTTGCGCAACACGCCCTTGCCGTAGAACTCGAGGCTGAGTCCGCGCGCCGGTACGCCGTCCAGGCGAAAATGGCCGTCGTCGTCGGTCTTGGCGCGAATGCCGTCGAGATACTCATCGTCGAGCCGCGGCGCGATCGCAACGCCGGCCACCGGCTTGCCGTCGCCATCGATGGCCCGGCCGCCGATCCAGTGCCCGACCTCGAGGCGCACCGGCACCACGACCGGCGGCGCGGGCGGCTTCGGCACCTGGACCTTCAGGCGCGTGCCCGAGAAGCCACGGCGCTCGACGTTCAGCGTCTGCTCGCCTTCCGCGACGCACGCGAACCGGAACGCGCCGGCGATGTCCGAGATCGCGTCGAGGCGATCATAGGCGTTCGGCGAGAAGCCCAGGAACACGGTCGCGGCGGCGAGCGGCTGGCCCCCGGGTCCGGTGACGACGCCGCGCACCTCGACGCCGCGGCCGAGCACGAGGTCCTGTTCGACGTCGGGCCCGGTGGCCTTGACCTCGGCCTTGCCTTCGACATAGCCGTCCTTGCGCGCAAACACGCTGTGCGACTCGAGGCTCGGGTCGAGGTTGTCGAGCACGTAGCGACCATCGGCATCGGTTTGTGCTCCATCCGTGTAGATCGTGTAGAAGGTGCGCACCGTGGCACCCGCGATCGCCCGCATGTCGCTGTCGGTGACCCGACCGTGGATGCGGTTGGCGGTGCGCAGATGCAGCTCGGCCTCGCCCGTGCCTGCGCGGACATCGACGGCGACGTCCTGGTGCAGCTCGACGAATCCGGGCGCCCTCGCGTACAGCGACACGCTCGGCTTCGCTTCGACGGGAACCTCGAAGCGACCGGCGGCATCGGTCTTCACGCCGCCGTCACGGGAAGTGCTCACGCGGGCACCGGCGATCGGGTGCTGCCTTTCGTCGAGCACGATGCCGACGACGCGCGCGGACAATGGCACGACCCACAGATCGAATGGTGGTGGCGGTGGGTCGCCCGGTGCGACGACGAAGGTCTCCGGGTAGCTGCGCACGTCGGTGCCCTGGCCGCGCAGTTCCATGAACATCAGCGCCGCCGGAGCCGGCAACGACCAGGCGAACTGGCCACCGCCATCCGAGGTCAGCACCACGTCGACCGTGGGCTCGCCGATCGCCGCGGCACCCTGGTAGGCGCGCGCGCGCACCTTGACGTTGGCCACGGGTGCATCGACGCCGGTCACGGTGCGGCCGCGCACCACGAAGTCCCCGTCGACGGCAACCTCGATGCGCTGCGCGGCGTTGGCGTCGTTCGCGCTGGCCGGCTCCGCCGTCGGTGCGGCATTCTGCAGTCCAGCGCCGGTGTTCGCGGGCGCACTGCTGCCGGGCCTGGGGCCAGGTTCGCGCGGCGGCATCGGTTCGATGGGGTTGGGCCAGCACGCAAATGCGATCGCGGCGATCGCGAGCAGGACCAACAGCACGGGGACGACGCTGCGCATGATTCCACCTGACGAGCGGTGCTCGGGCAGTCAGTCTACCCGCGCTGCAGCACCATCGGCCCGCGCCGCCGCCGTTCCTCGCCGACCGGCATCGCCGCCAGCACGCGGTCGCTCGCGACCTTGGCCGCGGCCGCCGTGCGCGCGTGCACGAACGCGAGCACGTCGCCGGGCTGCACGGGATCGCCGAGCACCTTCTTGAGCACGATGCCGACCAGCGGATCGACGAGGTCCGTCGGCTGGCGCCGGCCGCCGCCGAGGTCGACGACGATGCGACCGAGCGCCAGCGGATCGACGTCGGCGACGAAGCCCGGCCGGCGCGCTTCGACGGGCACCACGCAGCCCGCGCGGCCGAGCAGCGACGGTTCGTCGAGCACGCGCAGGTCGCCACCCTGCAGTTCCAGGTTGTGACGGAACACCTGCCGCGCGACGCCATCGTGCCAGAGCCGCTGCAGCGTGCCCTTCGCGGTCTCCGCATCGGGAGCGAGACCCGCGAGCAGCAGCATCTCGACGCCGAGCGCCAGCGTCACTTCGCGCAGGTCGTCGGCGCACTGTCCCTCGAGCGCCGCGAGCACCTCCGCGACCTCGAGCGCGTTGCCGATCGCCGTGCCGAGCGGATGGTCCATGTCCGTCATCAGCGCCGCCACGCGCATGCCCGCCTGCCGGCCCGTCGCGACGAGCGCTTCCATGAGCGCCCGCGCGTCGTGCTGCTCCACCAGGAACGCGGCGCGCCCGCACTTGACGTCCATGACGAGCCCGTCGATGCCCTCGGCGAGCTTCTTCGACAGGATCGAGCTCGTGATGAGCGGGATGCTCTCGACGGTGCCGCTGACGTCGCGCGTCGCGTACATGCGGCGGTCGGCCGGCGCGATCTCGGTGCTCGGCGCCATCATCGCGTAGCCGCATTGTTCGAGTACGTGGGCGAAGCGCTCGACCGACAGGTCGGTCCGGTAGCCGGGCAGTGCCGCGAGCTTGTCGATCGTACCGCCCGTGTGACCGAGCCCGCGTCCGCTGACCATCGGCACCGCCACACCGGCCGCGGCGACCAACGGTGCCAGCAGCAGGCTGACCTTGTCGCCGACGCCGCCCGTCGAGTGCTTGTCGATCTTGGGGCGCTGCACGTGGCCGTGCGCGAGCACGCGGCCCGAGTCGCGCATCGCCAGCGTCAAGGCCGCGGTCTCGACCGCGTTCATGCCGTTGCAGCAGACCGCCATGAGGAACGCGCCGAGCTGGGCGTCGCCGAGCGAACCGTCGACGACGCCGCGCACGAGGTCCTGGATCTCCTCCGCCGAAAGTTCGCCGCCGTCGCGCTTCTTCGCGATCAGCTGGCCTGGGTGGTGCTGCATGGTTGCGTTCCCCTCTTGTGACGTCCGGACCGCGCGGTTGGATCCCTACCCGGAAAAGCAACCGATTGCAAAGCCCGCGCCGCGCGCGCGCAGCTTGCCCGTCCCGGTCCCGACGCGGCGCCTCATCGGGCGACGGGATGCCAGAGGGTCTTCACCTCGACGAACGGCTCGACGAAGGCCAGGCTCTGCAACCGTTCGCTGCGCCGCCACTGCGCTGCGGACAGCTCGCAGTAGCGCACGCGCTTGCAGTTGTCGGCCGCCGCCGCGCCGAGCGCCGCATCGGGCCGCCCCGCGGCGAGCAGGCCGTCGATGTCGCGATGCGCCGCGAACTGACCCGCGAGCTCGGAACGCAGCCCGGCGAGCAGGTTGACCACCCCGGCCGGCACGTCGCTGGCCGCACAGACCTCGCCGAGCGCGAGCCCCGCGCACGGCGCCGATTCCGCGAGCAAGACGACGACGCTGTTGCCGCCCGCGAGCAGCGGCAGCACGAGCGCCAGCACGCCGACCAGGCCCGGTGCTTCGGGCGCGAGCACACCGACGACGCCGGTCGGCTCGACCGTCGAGAAGTTGAAGAACGGCCCCTGCACGGCGTTCTGGCTGCCGAGCAGGCTCTGCAGCTTGTCGCACAGGCCCGCGTACCAGACCGCGAGCGAGATCGCGGTGTCGAGTTCCTGCCTGGCCGCGAGAGCGGTCACGCCGCCGAGCCGCAGTTCGGCCTGCATGGCCTCGCGCCGCGACTCGAGCATCTCGGCGAGGCGGTAGAGCACCTGCCCGCGCAGGTAGGCGCTGCTGCTGCGCCAGGCGGCGAGCCCCGCGCGCGCCGCGAGCACGGCGTCGCGCAGGTCCTTGCGGCTCGCGCGCGCGACGTTGCGACCGGGGCTCCGGCTCGGCACGAACGAACGGCCCGACTCGCTGCGCGGGAACCTGCCGCCGACGTAGAGCTTGTAGGTCTTGGGCACGGGCAGCGGCATGCGCACAACGGTGCCACTGCCGCGATCCGCGCGCAAGCGTCGCGACGCCGGCCGCGCCGCCTGCCTCAGGCTTCGGGTCGCGCCAGCGCGCCGCGATAGTCCTCCTTGCGCAGACCGAGGCGATGCAGCTTGGCGTAGAGCGAACGCGCGCTGAGGCCGGCGCGGCGCGCGACCGCACCGAGGTGCCCGTGGCACTCGCGCAGCAGCGCGGCGAAGTACGTGCGCTCGAACTCGTCGACGACGCGCGCCTCGGCCGCCGCGAACGGCAGCCGCATCAGCTCGGCGGCCACGGGCTTCTGCGGTCGCGCGGCGGCGACGGGCCCGATGCCCGACAGGTCGCGCAGCGTGATCTCCTGGCCGTCGCCGAGCAGCGCGGCGCGCTCGAGCACGTTGGCGAGCTCGCGCACGTTGCCGGGCCAGTCGTGCGCGCAGAGCGCCGCCATCGCCTCGGCGCCGACCGCGATCGGCCGGCGGTTGAGCCGCACGCACAGCGACTCGAGGTGGTTCTGCACGAGCACGGGCACGTCGGCGCGCCGTTCGCGCAGCGGCGGGATCGTCAGCGCGACCACGGCGAGCCGGTAGTAGAGGTCGGCGCGGAACTGGCCCGCCTGCATCGCCGCGTGCAGATCGCGGTTCGTCGCCGCGACGACGCGCACGTCGATCGTCACGTCGCGTTCGCTGCCGACCGGCCGGATGCGCCGGTCCTGCAGCACACGCAGCAGCTTGACCTGCAGCAAGAGCGGCATCTCGCCGACCTCGTCGAGGAACAGCATGCCGCCGTGCGCGAGTTCGAACAGGCCGCGGTGCGCGCGCACGGCGCCCGTGAACGCACCCTCCTCGTGGCCGAACAGTTCGCTCTCGAGCAGCGCCTCAGGCAGCGCGCCGCAGTTGATCGCCACGACCGGCCCGTCGCGCCGCGGCCCTTCGTCGTGGATGGCGCGCGCGAGCCGTTCCTTGCCGACGCCGGTCTCGCCCATGAGCAGCAGGTTCGCGTCGCTGTCGACCATGCGCCGCGCGACGACGAGCAGGCGCTTCATCTCGTCGCTGTGGCTGACGAAGTCGGCGAGCGACGCGGGCGGCGCACCCCGCTGCGCGCGCAGCCGCTGCAGCGCCGCGGCGCGCGATCGCTGGGCCAACGCGAGCAGCGCCTCGGCCAGGGCCTGGTCGTCGAGCGTGCTGTTGAGCACGGCCAGCACGCCGCTGCCGAGCAGCTGCGCGCGCAGCAGCGGCTCCTCCTGCTCGGCCAGCACGATCACGTCGGGCGACTGGCCGGCGTCGCGCAACCGCGCGAGCGCGCGTTCGACGGCGGGGTTGAGCCGGGCCTGGTGCAGCAGCACGAGGTCGATGCTGCCCTGCTCGATCGCGGCGGCCGCACTGCCGCGCGCCGGCACGAAACGAACCGGCGCCGCCGCGAGCAGTCGTTCGACGCGGCGATGCAGGGGGGCGGCCAACAAGGCCAGCGTGCGCAGCAACATGGTGGCACCGGCATGCTCGTGCCGATCGGCTTCGGAAGCAAGCTGCCGATGTCGGCGCCTCGCGCCACCGCGCGCACTCTGGCCACCATCGATGCAAGAGGCTGTCTTCGGCCGGGTTGCACACGACACGCGGGAATCCCTGCGCGCCGGCACCGCACTTGCCCAAGGCGGGCCGTGGCGAACGACTCGCCGCAGTTACTCGAACCGAAGAATCATGAACCAACCCAAACCCGGTCAGCCCGCGCCGAAGCCCGGCGCATCTCCCGCTCCCAAGCCTGCTGCTCCCATGCCGCCGAAGCCGGGGGCCACGCCCCCTGCCCAGCCCGGCAAGCCGCCGGCACCGAAGCCGAAGGGCTGAGGTCAGGAGCCAGCGCGCAGGCCGCACACCGCGAGGTGGGCGGCCTGTTCGCTGTACGGGGGCGCCGGTGGCGCGACGAACCAGCCCGCCACCCCGCGCACGCTGCTCGACCCTTCACCGCACCGCGACGTGCACCTCGGCGCCCGGTTCGGCGCCGACGCCGAACGTCGCTTCGCCGCGGCGCTCGCCCGCCGTCGCGGTGAGCCGGTAGTCGCCCGGTGCGAGGCAGACGGTGCCCGTCGCCGGCCCGTCGCCGCGGCGTTCGGCCCACGCGCGCGCGACGAGCTGGTCGCCGCGGAAGACCCGCAGCATCGCCCCGCCCGTGACGACGCCGCCGTCGCCGCCCTCGATCACGACGCGCTGTTCGACGCCGCGTGCGAGCCGCACGTCGATCGTGGTCACCTCGCCGGCCCGGATCGTGAACGGCACGGCCTGGCCGGCGATGCCCTCGCCCGAGACGAGCAGCAGGTAGTCGCCCGGCGCCAGCGCGCTCGTGCGCGCTTCGCCGCCGACCTCGCCGACCGTCCACGTGCGCGCCGCGCCGGTGTCGACGACGTAGTACGTGGCGCCCGCGATCGGTTCGCCGACCAGGTGCACCTGGCCGGTGCCGCCGCGCGCGAGCGTGATCGTGCCGAGGTCCCAGGTCGCGTCCGCGGCGAGCTCGCGGCGCTCGCTCGTGAACGGCACGTAGTCCGGCGTGCGCACGTAGACCGACCAGGTGCCCGGTGCGACCGGGCCCAGTTCGAAGCGGCCATCGTTGTCGGTGGCGGCGAACCCCGCGCGGTCGTTGCGGCCCGCGCACTGGGCGCCGACCGACACGTTGGCGGCGGGGCGGCCGTCGGGGTCGACGACGGTGCCGGCGATGCGCGCGCTGGGCGGCTCGGCGCGCCGCACGTGCAGCACGAGCTCGCCGGCGCGCGGATCGACACCGTCCTGGCGCAGCTCCTCGAAACCGCGCGCGCGCACCGTGACGCCGATGGTGCCCTGCTCGGGGCAGTTGCTCGCCGCGAAGCGGCCCTGCGCGTCGCTGCGCACGATCGCGAACCAGCCGCCTCGCGCGATGCACTCGAGCATCACGTTCGGCACCGGCTGCTCGTCGGCGTCGAGCACGCGGCCGATGAGCTCGAGGCCGCGCGACAGCCGCAGCTCGCAGCCCACGGCACCGCCGGCCTCGGTGTGCACGCGCTGCGTCGCGCGGCCGAGCTCGTCGTGCCTGGCGCGGAGCTCGAGGTCACCCGCGGGCAGGCCGCGGAACGCGAACGCGCCGTCCACGGCGCTGACGGCGCGGCAGTGCGCGAGGTCGTCCCAGTCCCCGTACTCGACGTCGGCACCCGAGGCGGGCCGGCCCTCGGCGTCGAGCACGACGCCGCGCACCGTCGCGCCCGCCGCGAGCTCGATGCGCAGCGGCACCGCGGTGCCCGCGGCAACGTCGCACGAGCCGGTCCACGGCGCGAAGCCGGGCGCGCGCGCCCGCGCGGGCTGCTCGCCCGCGGGCACGCCGACCGCGCGGAAGCGGCCGTCGGTGTCGCTGCGCACGAGCGCGGGGAACGGCGGCAGGTGGTCGCGCCCGCCAATGCCCGAGAGCTTGCCAGCGCCGACCACCACGACGGCGCCCGCGACGGGCCGCCCGGCGGCGTCGACCACCGTGCCGTCGACGGTGCCGCCGCTGGCGCCGAGCACGAGCTCGACCTCGGCGCTGTTGCCGCTCTTGCCGGTCAGGAAGCGCACGCTCGACGCCGCATAGCCGTCGGCACGCGCACCGACGAGGCACAGGCTCGAGCACGCGCGTGCCGAGAACCGGCCGTCGGCGCCCGCGACCGCGACGACCTCGGGGAAGGCATCGGCCATGGCCATCGGCGACGCTTCGACGAGCGCGCCCGCGACCGGCGCGTGCGCGGGATCGACGACGATGCCGCGCAGCGTGAGCCCGGCTTCGAGCTCGAGCTCGAGGTCTTGCGTCTCGCCCGCGACGACGTCGGCGCGCTTCATGGTTTCGTTCATGCTCGCGGCGGTCCAGCGGCCCGGCGCGAGGCCGTCGAAGCGCACCAGCCCCGCCCCGTCCGTGCGCTGGCGCAGCGCGTCGAAGCGCCGGTCGCCGCCGCGCGGCGAGAGCATCACGAGGCGGTCGGCCGCGGGCGCGTGGTCGTCGCCGTAGCGCACGTGCACGACGAGGCTGCCGGTCGCCGCCGCTGCGACGCCGATCGCGGGCGCGGTGCGCTCGACGACTTCGCGCGCGGTCGCCACGGGCGCGGCAGCCCGCTCGACCTCGGCATGCGCTTCGACGGGCAGCGACGCCGACGGCACCGCGGGCGGTGGCGACGCGGGCTCGTTCTCACGCGGCCAACAGAACCACACACCGCCCACGACCAACAGCGCGGCGGCGACGGCGAACTTGGTCTTGGCTGTCATCACGATCGCTCCACCGACGAGAAGGGGGGCCACCGGCGTTGGCGACACAGGCGCGACGGGCATCGCGGCGAACGGCACGAGCGGCAGCAGCCACGCGCGCCGGTCGCCGCCGTGCTCGGCGTCGAGCTGTAGCCGCAGCCGTTCGAGGCCGCGCTGCAGCTGTGTCGACACGGTCGCCGCCGGCACGTCGAGCAGGGCCGCGATCCGGCGCGGCGGCAGCCCTTCGAACCAACGCAGCAGCACGACCGTGCGCAAGCCCGGCGGCAGCGCGTCGACGGCGGCGACGAGCGCGCGCCGCCGCTCTTCGCGTTCGAGCAGCTCGACCGACGACGGCACGAGGCCCGACGGCGCGAGCTCGCGCTGCCGACGCTCGCGCCGCCGGTCGCCGCGCCGCAGATTCGCGGCGACGTTGCGCGCAATGCGCGCGAGCCAGCTGCGCGGCCGGTCGATGCGCTGACCGCCCTGCTCGATCGCGAGCAGCCAGGTCTGCTGCACGACCTCGTCGGCGTCCCCGACGACGAGCTGCCTGGCCAGCGCGCGCACGAACGGCGCCTCGGCGAGCAGCCGCTGCAGGTCATCCACCGGCAAGGGAGTCATCGTCAGTCGCGACACCGTCGGTCCCGTTTTCTGTACACGATCGGCGCGCGAATTCCCGGGCGGATGCGCCGCCGTCGCCGCACCGCCGTGCTCCCCCGCGGCGGCCGCTCACCCCGGCGTCAGCGAACCATGCAGTACTCGATGCCGTGATCGGGCACGCGTGGATCGGCGTGCCCTCGGCGCGACCGGGAGCCATCGGCAGATCCCGGGGTCCGAGCGACGACGTCGGTCAGGCGGGGCAATCGTCGTCGACACCCGCGATCGGCGCCTGACGACCGCGCAGCCGTCGTCGCGAGCTGTCGGCGGCCATCCGCCTCACGGCCGACCGACCACGCCTTCGGCGGCGTCGCTGACCACGGCGCCGAACCCGTTGCCGGCGGCGGGGTCGAGCACCAAGGCCTGATTGTAGAAGTGCATGCCCACGAGCGCTGGCGCGTCGGGAATCGGCAGCAGCCACTTCGCTTGCCCACCCTGTCCGACCAGGACGCCCGTGGCATCGAGGCTCGTATGCCAGTCGCACCCGGGCATGCCCAGCGGGGCGAGCGAGACGGGAGCGACCTGCTGCCAGCCCATCGCGAGCACGGCGATGTCGACGGGCAAGTCGAAGAGCGTCACCTGGAGCGTCTTGCCGATCCGCGGTGTATCGCGCGGCACGAGCCTGGCGGCCGACCTCGAGCCGGCGCAACCGGGCGAGAACGAGACGTAGGTGGACGTCGGGCCAACCCGGGCACCGACGTTGCCCTCGGTGCACGACACCTGCACGTAGGACGTGCCCGGATCGAGCGGCGGCACCATCGCGAGGAACGAATAGCCCGGCGGGCCCACCGTCCCGCAGACGACGACCTGCCCGTCCGACCGCCGTAACACCGTGGGCTGCCTGCCAGTCTCGGCCTCGACGTAGTAGACGCCGAACGGCAGCGGTGGCACCGGCACCCAGAAGCTGCCTCCCGCGTAGCTGCCCCAAAGGTCGACTTCACCATCCGAGCGCAATGTCGCAAAGTACTTGCCGAACGCGATATCCACGTAGGACACGCCGGACGGCAACGGCGGGGCCGCCACCAACCCGTAACCCGCAAACGCGACAACGCCGTCGGATCGCAACAGGGCGGTCTCACTCCGACCCGCGTCGATGTCGATGTAGTCAACGCCCGGTGGCAGTGCTGGGATGCTGCACTGCCCGAGCGAGTTGTCTCCAAACGCGACCACCTGACCGTCGGAACGCAACGCAACGGTGTGCGCGTCACCCAACTCGACGCGAACATAGCTCGTGCCCGGCGGCAACGGCGGCACCATGCACTGACCGTACGTGTTGTCTCCCCACACGACCAGTTGTCCATCCGAGCGCAGCGCCGCACTGTGGATCCAGTGGGTCCTGGCGGAGGTGTAGTGAATGCCCGGCGGCAACGCGGGCACATCGGTCTGGCCATGGTTGTTCAGCCCAAAGGCGTGGACCGTGCCATCCGACAAGGTGAACGCGCTCACGTAGGCGCCAACCGAGGCATCGACATGTTGCGCCCCTGGCGGGCCGATTGGCAACCCGGGAAGGTTCGGCAGGCCGCTCTCGAAGAAACCCTGGTAGCCCCACGTCAGGATGCTGCCATCCGACATTCGAGCTACCGTGTGGTAGTTACCCGCAACCAGTTGCTTGCACATGAGCCCCGCAGGGAGCGGGGGTGCGTCGCATTGACCGTACTGGTTGTTACCCCATGCAACGAAAGCCCCATCCGACCGCAACGCAACGCTATGGTACAACCCGGCCGCGCATAGCTGATAGGAAGTGCCGGGGGGAAGTGCCGGAACGTTGCATTGCCCGTAGAAGTTCGAGCCGAACGCCTCGAGCAGGCCATCCGACCGCAGGGCAAGAGTGTGTCGGCCACTCATCGACATGCCGGCGAACGTGACCCCAGGCGGCAGAGCAGGCACGTTGCACTGACCATCCGTGTTGTCCCCCCAGACCAACAAGGTCCCGTCGGACAGCAGGAAGGCGGAATTCTCCAACTTGGCCTGCATCTCACTTACGACGAGCCCCGGAGGGATCGCCGGTATGTTGCCCTGCCCGAAGTTGCCGCTGCCACTCGCGCACCATCCGATCAACGCTCCGTCGGATCGCGCCAGGATGGCGTGCAGATCGCCCGCGGCCATCTGCGTGTAACGCAGTCCGGGTGGCAAGGGTGGCAGGTCAACGACCCCGACCTTGGCCTGGGGCCAAAAAGCGGTGCCCCACCCGACGACCGTGCCGTCGTTCAACATGCCAAGGCCGTATCCGATACTCACCGCAACGTCGACGTACGCGAGTCCGGACGGCGGCGGGGGGACGACATCGAGCCCGTCGGCGAATCCACCGGACTGTCCTTGCTGGAAGATCCGACCATCCGCACGCAGGAACGCGGTCTTGTGGCGATCCGCATCTACCTTGACGCATCGGAGATCGAGCGCGCGCGTGTCGAAGAAGTGAGATCCCCACATTCGCACCGAACTCTGTCCAGCCAGCCCGCCGGCCAGGGCGAGCGAGCCCACGAGAACGGCGAGCGCTGGCCGTCGAATCCACAACCACGTAGACACCGTCGTCATCTCATCACCTCTAGCATCGCTTCTTGGTTGGCACGCTTCCGGGGGCGGGCCCTGTTGAACTCCGACGAGTTCGAGCGGAACGGGATGCACCAACCCGGGCTCCTGCCCAGGTTGATGCAACCAGTCCCCAGCGTCCGGTTGTCTAGTAGCTGACCCACAGAGCGGGACTCGCGGAAACGGTTGTTGTTCCTGGACACGCCGCAGGCGCCAGGGCTCCGCCTGGCACCGCTACGCTGTGCAGCACGATCAACTGCACGGTGAACGTGACGGGCGCGCCGACCACCGGCAGCAGGAACGCTTGCGTGACCGGCGCATCGACGATCGTGTAGCCGAGCGTCACCGGCGTGGCTGTCGTCCACAGCAGAGCATTCCCTGGCAACACGATCGGCCCTGCGGCTCCCGGGAACCCGAGGTCCCAGGCGGAGATCTCGGCGATCGCCGTCGGAGCCGGACGAGACACGACGGCCTGCATCGTCACGCCGCCAGCCGGAATCGATCCCGCATAGTCGATGAGCATGCGGGGAATCGCTGGCACGGGCAGACCGATCTGCCTGCCGAATGGTGCGAGCCCACAGTCTGGGGTCGTTCCGCCGGCGAACCCAGGCAACGGATACAACGGGCCAGGGGCCGGCGCCAGCGCGGGCGCAGGGATGCCCGTGCCGTCCGTTCGGCCAACGCCGGAGTCGATCGCCGGCACGAGGTCGACCGGCAACATGTCGAACACGGTGCGCACGGCATCTTCGACAGCGCCCATCTTCGGCCTGCCGGCAGGCAACGGGTACCGCGGCGGCATCGCAGGTGTGACTGGGAAGTCCGCGCTGTTCGTCGTGCCGACGACGTTGACGCGAGCCGTCGGGCCGACAGCGATGCCGCCACCGGCTGGATCACCGAGGCCGAAGTCGTTGAACACGAGGCCCGGGACGGTGACGGTCGTGTTGATCGCCCCCATCGCCGTCGGGTAGTCGAGGAGCGCGCCACCCACCTGCACGCCCATCGGCCCCGGCGGTGCGCCGGCCGGTCCACCCGTCAACTCGGTGAACGGTGTCGAGAGTCCGGTTGCCGAGCCGATGTCCTGGAAGTACGTGGCCACGTCGATGTCGCCGCCAGCCACGGGAGCGCGCCCGGTCACGGCAAAGTGGTCCGTGAACTCGTTCCATCCGTTGATGCCCGTCAAGCCGTCGTTGCCGGCACCACCGCGGAAGGTGGATGCTCCGGCAGCAAGGACTCCCGGGGCGACGTCCCACACGGAGAGTACGAAGCCATCCGTCGCACCCGCTACGCCCGTGCCGTTGATGGCGACCTGCGGGCCCGGCGTCGACCCGGCAAACGAGTTCAACAGGTTCGGATCATCCGTTGACCCGACGACGACGATCTGGGCCGTGCCGTTCTTGTACCCCTGCTGCACGAGCACATCACGCGCCACGGTGGCCTGATTTGCGGGGATCAACCCCGCCGGCGCTACTACAAGCGAGCCCAATTCCTGCGACGTCTCGAGCACGATCGGACCCGCGGCCGGCACGTTGAACACCATGCGCACGCCAAGGGCATACGCACCGACAGCGGCGTTGAGACACACGCCCGTCGTCAACGGGAAGGATGCCCCGCCTGCGCCGACGACTCCCGAGGTACCGGTCGAGCCAACGACGACGAAGCGTTCGGCATCGATCTCGGCGATGCCGAACAAACCGTCTTGCTGCACACCGCCGACGATGGACTGGAAGTCCGGCAGCAACGGACCCACCCCGAGGTGCGGCGCCGTCAAGCGACCGACGATGCCGTCCCACTGGCCGACTCCGTTGTTGGTCGCACCGCCTGCGGGCAAGGAACAGCCCGCACCAGCCGCAGGGGCCACAAACTCCCGCGTCGTGGCCAACTCGGCATTGGGCACCGGGTTGCCGAACGACGAGATGCCGCAGTAGGTGACCACGTCCTGGACGGGCGCGCCGGCTGCGTTGAAGACCACGCGCAAGCTGACGTCGGTGATCGCACAACTGCCCATGTCGTTCGCGCCGAAGAACTGATGCGACCAGAGCAGGTTCCCCGCACCGTCGAACACGGCGATGAAACCCGACGAGTTGGTGGCGCTGCTGGCAGGCCAACCGCCGACGGGTCCAAGTTGGCTCAGCGGGATGGCCTGGTCGTAGGCTTCGCCGCAGATCGCGATGCGCGTGTCGGCCACTGCCGCTGCGGGCCAAACCGAGACTCCGCGTACGTTCGTCGCACGCGTGGGTTGTCCTGGTGTCTGACCATAGAAGTAGAACTGCCCAGGCAGCCCAACGCCGAGCGGGTTCACGATGGCCTGCGCCGCGTTGGTGATCTGGAGCAGTCCCACTTGGCGCTGGTTGGCCGGGCCCAGGGTGAATCCAGCAACACCAAGTGGTAGTCCAACGCCCGCCCCCGAGAACTGCGGCGCAGCATTCGTGTCTCGCACGGTGATCGTCAGGGCGCTGTACGTGAAACCGTCACCAGGCGTCTTCACATCCGCTCCCCACTCACGGAAATCCCCGTTCTCGCCGCCCACCGGCACGGTCCAGTCGTGCGTCAAGTAGCGGGACTGCTGGGGCGTGGCCTGCGCTCGCACGGAACCGACGGTTGCGAACAGAGCCATGATCCCCGCGGCGAGCACCTGGGGAAGGGCTGCCGATTGCCAGGTCTGAGGTCTGAGGTCTGAGGTCTGAGGTCTGAGCTTCATCGCTACCTCTCTTCACCCTCGACCGTGGCGATCGCGACCACCAGGCAGATGTTGCCTAGCAGTTGGATCATACCCATTCACGGCCGTCGGGTTACTTCGCCGTTGAGCCCTTCCCGAACAATCCGTCAATACGCCGTGCGATCGGCGCGTGGGCGCGGTCACCCGCTCGAGCCGTTTCCGGGAAACGGCGCCGGAGCATGCGCCCTCGCCCCACGCCGTCCCACGAGGGCACGCACGCTCGCTGAAGGCCCGCGCGGCCCATGGCTTCGACCAATCGACGCATCGGGTCTGCCAGCCCCTTGATGCTCCGCGAGCGCGCGCCGCCACCCACCGCGAACCCTTTTTCGAAATCCGCGCGTCTCGTCAGTTCATGACCGTGCCGATCGCCGTCGTTGCCACGCGAAAGCCACTCGCCTTCGCTCCATGGTGCAGCAGCATCACGCCGAGGCCGCAGCGACACCGGAAGTCTCGCAGGAAGCAGGCCGTCCAGCCGTCCGCCTGCGCAACCGCAAACCACTCGCTCCACACCTCCGCCGCCACCACCACGATCACCTGCTGGATCCTCGCCTTGTTGCGCAACCGGCGCAGCTCTGGCAACCAACGAGCCGGGTCCGGGCACGCCGCGACGAACACGTCTCCACTCAGGCGATCGAACAGGTCGTTCGCGGCGTGCGGAACGACTCGCTTCGCTCGCATGTCCGCATCCCCCACGCGCACGTCGACTGCCATGATGCGACGCAACGTTTCGAGCACGGTGCCTGGCAGCTCGATCGCATGCCATCGATGCGCGCGGCCCCCCTTCGTCGTCTCGAACCTCTTCCGGCCCGCACCGCGGGGCTTGGACAACTTGGTGCCGCTGAGCTTCGCGGCGCGCCGCAGCATGCCGGCCTCGGTCGGGATCTGGCCGAGATCCGCCATCTCCCGGAGGCAGTCCCGGAAGTGGGATGCATCGATGCGAGCGAGGGCCTCGTACCGACTTGCCCGGTGCTTGTCGAAGTGCGCTGGCAACCTGCCGTCGAGCAAAGTCGCATCGTGCGACTTTGACCGATCTCCGCCGCGCTTGACGTGTTGCAGGAGCATCTGTCCCAACTTGCGCTTGCCGATCAACTGCTGCGCGGCGATGTCGATGGCTTCTTCGAGGGCGATGCGGAACCGCTCGCCCGCGGCTCTGAGTATCGACATCAGCCGATCGAACTCGACCAACTCGTCGACCGTGTTCGCACGGGCGAGAACGGCTTGCAGCTGCTGCTTCGATGGCACCACCAACTGCAGGCCGGGTCCGGGTTGTGCGTTCTCGAGCGGCAGCGTGACTGCCGAGAGTTGCTCCAGCTCCGACGCGGGCTCGCTGCAGACGCGCCGCTCGACGACGCGCGCGGGCGTCAGCGCGACCACCGGCTCGGTGGGCCGTCCGTCGTCGGCGGCACTGTCGCAGGCAGGCGCCACTGCTGCATCCGCCGCGAGCTGCGCAGGCAAGCCTGCTTCCTTTCCAGACTGCGTCACCACGCCGCGTCCTCCATCGTCGCTTCAAGATAGTGTCCGCGGCGCCTCGAGTCGAGATGGCGAGGCCGGACTGCCCGACCGCCCGCTTCGCTGCGGTTGTCGGGAGAGCCCTACGAACGCACCCGCGCCGGCAAGCCGGGTTTGGTTGCAATGCCGCGTTGCCACGCCAACACCCATCGCGGCCATGGCCGCAACCAACCATGGTTGCACGCCGCGTCCAAGCCCGCGGCGACTTGGCCATGGCCGCTTGCTGGCCGGGGCACCTCGCTCGCCGAAAACCCTCGCGCGGCGCGAGGCCTTTCGGCACTCGGTGACCATCGAGGCGGTTCCAGGCGCAGCACTACCAAGTGCTTCGTCCCGCGCGCGCGGTCGCGTCGACGTCGTTCCCGGTGCGGCGCCCCGATCGACTCCGGATTCCGGAGAGTCGCCTCGCGACCTCGCACCGCGAGCCGTGTCTCTCCCCCCCGCGGCGGCCCTCACCCCGGCGTCAGGGAACCCGCGAGCCGCACGTACGCACGCATGCCCTGCCGCCCGCCTTCGCGCCCGAAGCCCGACTCCTTGAAGCCGCCGAACGGCGAGCCCGCGTCGAAGCGGTTGAACGTGTTGTTCCAGACCACGCCGGCCTGCATGCGTTCGGCGAGCCACAGGATGCGCGCGCCCTTGTCCGTCCAGATGCCGGCCGACAGGCCGTAGCTCGTGTTGTTCGCCTTCTCGACCGCCTCCTCGGGCGTTCGGAACGTCAGCACCGACAGCACCGGCCCGAAGATCTCCTCGCGCGCGATGCGGTGGCTCATCGACACGCGCGTGAACAGCGACGGCGGGAACCAGAAGCCCTTCTTCGGCAGTTCGCAGCCCGCCTGGTGCAGCTCGGCGCCGCCGTCGACGCCAGCCCGGACGAGGTCGCGGATGCGGGCCAGCTGGGCCGCACTGTGGATCGCGCCCATGTCGGTGTTCTTGTCCATCGGATCGCCGACGCGGATGCGTTCCATGCGGCGACGCAGCTTGTCGACGAACAGGTCGTGCACGCTCTCCTGCACGAAGAGCCGCGAACCCGCGCAGCAGACGTGGCCCTGGTTGAAGAAGATGCCGCGCACGACGCCCTCGACGGCCTGATCGTGCGCCGCGTCCTCGAACACGAGGTGCGCCGCCTTGCCGCCGAGCTCGAGCGTCAGCTCCGTGCCGCGGCCCGCGACCGCGCGCTGGATCTCCTTGCCGACCTCGGTGCTGCCCGTGAACGCGACCTTCTGCAGGCCCGGATGGCGCACGAGGGCCGCGCCCGTCTTGCCGTCGCCCGTGAGCACGTTGACGACGCCGGGCGGCAGACCCGCCTGCTGGAACACCTCGCAGAGCCGCAGCGCCGTCAGCGGCGACGTCTCGGCCGGCTTGAGCACGACCGTGTTGCCGGCGGCCAGCGCCGGCGCGATCTTCCACGCCGCCATCAGCAGCGGGAAGTTCCACGGGATCACCTGGCCGATGACGCCGAGCGGTTCGGGGCGCTGGCCCGGGAACAGCAGCTCGAGCTTGTCGGCCCAGCCGGCGTGGTAGAAGAAGTGCTGGGCCGCGAGCGGCACGTCGACGTCGCGCGTCTCGCGGATCGGCTTGCCGTTGTCGAGCGTCTCGAGGCACGCGAACTCGCGCGCGCGTTCGAGCAGGATGCGCGCGACGCGGAACAGGTAGCGGGCGCGGTCCTCGCCCGAGAGCCGGCGCCAGGAGGGGAACGCCTTCTGCGCCGCGAGCACCGCCGCGTCGACGTCGCGTTCGCCGGCCGCGGCGACCTCGCTGAGCACCCTCTCGGTGGCCGGATCGATCGTCGCGAAGTAGGCGGCCTTCTTCGGCATTCTGAACTCGCCGCCGATGAAGAGCTCGTGCCGCTCGGCGATCGTGAAGTGGTCCGTGCCCTCGGGTGCGGGTTCGTAGCGCCACACCGAACCCAACGGCAGGTCCTTCGGTGTCGCGCTCGCCCTGGTCCGCTCGCTGTTCTTCGCCATGGTCCGTTGCCTCGCGCCGTCGGTGCACCGCCTGGTGCCGTGACACGGCGCTAGTCGACACTGAAATCCGCGGGCCGCTGGTAGCGCCCCGTGCGTTCCTTCTCGAGCTGCATGAGCACGTCGTTGAGCAGCGAACTCGCGCCGAAGCGGAACCAGTTCGGCTCGAGCCACAGGTCGCCGCAGGTCTCGGCGACGAGCACGAGGTACCGCAGCGCGTCCTTGGCCGTGCGGATGCCGCCGGCCGCCTTGACGCCGACCATGTGCCCCGTCTCGAGGTAGTGGTCGCGCACCGCTTCGAGCAGCAGCAGCACGACCGGCAGCGTGCTCGCGGGCGCCACCTTGCCCGTGCTCGTCTTGAGGAAGTCGGCGCCGGCCAGCAGCGCGATGCGGCCGGCGCGGCGCACGTTGTCGTAGGTGCCGAGTTCGCCCGTCTCGAGGATGACCTTGAGGCGCGAGCCGCCGCACGCCTCCTTGACGGCGCAGATCTCGTCGTAGACCTGGCCGTAGCGGCCGCTCAGGAACGCGCCGCGGTCGATGACCATGTCGATCTCCGTGGCCCCGTCGGCGGTGGCGAGCTGCACCTCGCGCAGTTTGGTCGGCCGATCGGTGCGCCCCGACGGGAAGCCCGTCGCGACCGAGGCGACCTGCACGCCGCTGCCGCGCAGCGCCGCGACCGCGACCTCGACGAGGTCCGGATAGACACAGACCGCGGCGCAAGGCGGCACGTCGGTGCGGCCCGGCAGCGGCCGCTTCGCCTTCTCGCAGAGCTGTCGCACCTTGCCCGGTGAGTCCATGCCCTCGAGCGTCGTCAGGTCCATCATCGAGACGCACAGGCGCAGCCCCTGCACCTTCGCCTGCTTCTTGATCGAACGCGTCGCGAGCTCGGCCGCGCGCGTCTCGAGCGCCACGGCGTCGACGGGCGGCACGCGGAACTCGACGGGGGCAAGCGGATGCGACATGGCGGGAGCCCGGATCGTGCCGCGGGCGGCCCGGCTTGTCGACGGTCGGCGACCGCGGCCCGGCGGCGGGGCGCCGATTCCGCGCGACCTGGCGGGTAAGGTTCGGCGTGGCCGATGAACCTCACTCCATGAGCGAACGCAGTCCCGCCCCGATGTGGCTGCGGCTGCCGCTCGCGCTCGTCGTGCTGGGCTACGCCGGGCTCACGCTCGTGCTGATGGTCACGCTCGGCTTCCGCGAGCCGTTCGCCGATCAGTGGCGCCAGACGGTGCCGTTGCTCGAGGGCAGCCTGCCCGGCAGCGTGTTCCAGCTCGAGAGCGGCCATCGGCAGGTGCTGCCGAACCTCGTGCGCCTGCTCGATCTGCACCTCGCCGGCGGCGGCGGCGGGCTGCTGGCGTGGAGCGGCGTGCTGCTCTACGCGACGGCGCTCGCGGTGCTGCTCCGTGTGCTCCTCCGCGATCGCGGCGCGGGTGCGCTGCAGCGCTGGACCGCGCACGCCGTCGTCGCGCTCGGCTGCGGGTTCCTCGGCCAGGCGCGCATGCTCATGCACCCGAACGAGTCGGTGCAGGTGGCCGGCGTCTACCTGGGCCTCACGGTGACGCTGGCGTGCCTCGCGGCGCCCGCGACGCGCGCGCGGCTCGCGGTCGCGCTGCTCGCGTGCACCGCGGCGACCTTCAGCTTCGGCACCGGCTTCGCGACGTTCGTCGCGGCGGGGCTCCTGCTCGTGCTGCGGGCCGCCTCGTTCCGGCACCTCGCGGCCGCGGTCGCGTCGGGTGTGTTCGTGCTGGTTGCGTACCGCTTCCTGCTGCCGTCGGGCGAGGCGATCGGCGCCAACGTGCACCTGGCTCCGCTGCAGCTCGCCGCCGACCTGCCGCGCTGGCTCGCCGCCCCGTTCGTGCAGGCGTTCTTCGGGCTCGGCGATCCGCAGTTCCAGAACGGCATCGGCGCGGCCGTCGCCGCGCACGCACCGCACGGCGGCGTGTGGGTCGATCTCGCGACCTGGTGCAGCGTGCCGCTCGGTCCCGTCGCGACCAGGAACGCCGCTGCCGCCGGCCTCGGCGCGGCCGGCATCGTGTGGCTCGCGATCGCCAGCCGCAGCGCCGTGCGCGCAGCGCGCAGCGGGACGGCGACCGCCGCGGCGGGCCTCGCGCTGGCGTGGTTCGCGGTCGCCGTCGGCGGGCTCGTGTGCGTCGCGCGCACGGGCTACTTCGAGGACCACGGCGACCAGCGCTTCGCCGAGCGCTTCCTCGTCTGGTCGGTGCTGTTCTGGGTCGGCCTCGCGCTGTGGCTGCTGGACCGCTGGCGCGGCCCGCGTTCGGGCCCGGCGGCGGCGATCGGCGTCTGCGCGACGGCGCTGCTGCTGTGGCCCGTGCAGCGCGCGTGGATCTCGTGGACGGTGGCGACGCGCAACCAGACCGAACGCACGGCGCTCGCTCTGCGGCTCGGCGTCGACGACCCCGCGGCGGCGCCGAGTCCCGAGGACCTCAACGGGCTCCCGTTCGCACGCTGCGTGCAGCCCGTGCAGAGACGCCGGCTGCAGATGTTCGCCGAGCCCGCGATGCCGGCGCTCGGCGCGCAGCTCGCGTGGTCCGGACCGCCGCCGACCGACGAGCTGCCGAGCCTGGCGCCGCCGCATCGATTGGTGCTGCCCGACGGCCGCGCCTTCGCGCACGAGAGCCTGTCGTTGCCGAGCGTGTTGCTCGGCGAGCCGGGCCAGGAGTGGCCGATCGTCGACGCGGCGGGCGTCGTCGTCGGGCGGTTGCGCGCCGACGAGGCATCGGCGCTGTGGCGGCGCCTGCCCGACCCGCTGGTCTCGCGGCGCGGCAACCTCTACGTGCGCGCCGACGCGGGCGGCGCGCCGGGCTTCGTCGTCGGTGCCACTGCCCCGCACCGGGCGCTGGCGATCGTGCCGGCGCCGCGCTGACCGGCAACGGCCTGCTCGAGTGCCGGGCGCCCATGACCCTCGAGGAGTCCGTGCTCCGAGTGGCTCAGCCGGGCTCGAACGTGCCGAACGTGAACGGTTCGGGCAGCAGCCGATCGAGCGTCGTCCGCCGCACGACGCCGCCGCGGCCGACGAGCACGACGTGCATGTCCGGTCCGAACTCGGCGAGCACCTGGCGGCACGCGCCGCACGGCCGCGCCGGCTCGGCGAGGTCCGTGACCACGGCCACGGCCCGCAGCGAGCGCGCGCCGCGCGCCACCGCCGCGCAGACGGCCGCGCGTTCGGCGCAGATGGTCAGGCCGTAGCTCGCGTTCTCGACGTTGCAGCCGGCGGCGATCGTGTCGTCGGGCGCGAGCACGGCGGCGCCGACCGCGAAGCCCGAAGCGCGCACGTAGGCGTGGGCCCGCACCGCCGCGGCGGCGGCCACCAGGCGATCGAGCAGTTCGGGCGACAGCGGCGACATGCGAGGGCAAGAGGGATCAGGCGCGCGCGCTGCGTCCGGCGCCGATGGCCAGCAGCAGCAGCGTGCCGCCGTAGCTGCCGAGCTGCATCGCGCAGACGGCGAACGCGAGGAACGAACCGTGCTGCGCCAGCGCCGCGTCGAGGTCCGGGAAACCCTGCAGCAGCACGTAGCCCGCGGCGAGGGCGCCCACCACCGAGGCCGCGAACCACAACCACGGGTCCGCCTGCAAGCGGTCGAGCAGTCGTCCGAGCAGCCACAGGATCGGCACACCGCCGATCACGCTGGCCAGCAGCCACGTGGCCCGCGCACTGTCGCTGCCCAGCGCCAGGCAGGCCCACACGCCGGCCAGCGAACCGATGCAGAACAGCTCACCGCTGTTGCCGGGCCAGAGCGCGCCGAGCCCGCTGCCGAGCACGAACACGGCGGGCAGCAGCCAGACGAAGCGGCGCGGCGCCGGGTGCGGCGACGTCACGATCTCGGTCATCGAGGGCACTTCGTTCACCGGCATGGCGACCGCCTGGATCATGGCACGTGCATGAGCGGTCCGGAAGTCCTGCGCGGTAACATGCCCGCGTGCCGCCGAACTCCGCTGACCCCGCCCTGGCCAGAGCCCTGCAGGACCTCGGCTGTGCGGGGGCGGCGCAGCTCGCGATCGGCGGGCTGCCGGCGCGCGAACTCGCGGCGAGCTTCGGCACGCCGCTCTACGTGTTCGACGCGGCCGTGCTGCGGGCGCGACTGCAGCAGGTGCGCGCGGCGCTGGGTGCGCGCGTGCGTGTGCTCTGGTCGGTGAAGGCCAATCCGTCGCTGGCCGTCGCGAGCTGCCTGCGCGCCGCGGGCGCCGGGGCCGAGGTCGCTTCGCTCGGCGAACTGCACCTCGCGCTCGCGGCGGGGCACGCGGCCGCCGACCTTCGCTTCGCGGGCCCGGGCAAGACCGACGCCGAGATCGACGCCGCGGTCGCCGCCGGTCTCGGCTGCTTCCACGTCGAGTCGGCGCAGGAGCTCGCGAGCATCGCGCACGCCGCGCGGGCCCGCGGCGCTGCGGCCGGCGTCGCGCTGCGCGTCAACCTCGCGCGCGAGCTGGGCGGCTCGCGCCTGCGCATGGGCGGTGCGAGCAGCCGCTTCGGCGTCGACGAGGACCAGGTGCCCGAGCTCGTGCGCACGATCCTGCGCGAGCCGGGCCTGCACCTGCGCGGCCTGCACGTCTACGCGGGCACGCAGTGCTTCGACGCCGCGGCGTTCGTGCAGCACGCCAAGGCGCTCGTCGTGCGCGCCGCGGGCTGGGAGCAGCAGCTCGGCGTGGCGTTCGACGAACTCGACCTCGGCGGCGGCTTCGGCAGCGCTGCCTTCGCCGGCGATCCGGAGTTCGATCTCGCGGGCGCCGGACGCGGTGTGCAGGAACTCGTCGCCGAGCACGACCGCCGCTCGCGCACGTGGTTCGTCGAGCTCGGGCGCTTCCTGTGCGGACCGGCCGGCGTCTATCTGACGACCGTCGTGCGCAGCAAGCAGAGCGGCGGCCGCACGCACGTCGTGCTCGACGGCGGCATGCACCAGCACGCGGCGGCCGCCGGCGTCGGCACCGTGCTGCGGCGGAACCCGCTGCTCGTGCACGCCGACCGGCTCGACGGGGGTACCACGCACGCGGTCGTGCTCGGCGGCCCCCTGTGCACGCCGGCGGACCAGTTCGGCGACGAGGTCGAGCTGCCACCGCTGGCGCCGGGCGAGCTCGTCGCCGTGCTGCATGCGGGCGCCTACGGACTCTCGTTCAGTCCGCATGGGTTCCTGAGCCACGCGACGCCGGCCGAAGTGCTCGTCGACGAGGGCCGCGCGCGCGTCGTGCGGCGGCGCGGCGCCGTGCAGGACGTGCTGCGCGACCAGATGCCCTGAACCAGACCCCCTGACGTCGCGTCCGCTTCGAGTATCGTCTCGGCCATGTCGACCCGATCGAGATCGTCCCTGCCGTGCGCCTTCGCCGGGCTCGTGTTCGCCCTGGCAGCCGCCACCATCACGCCACACGCCGCAGCGCAGGAAGGCGTGCCGCCCCCGCCGGGACTCGTGCCCGAGCAGATGTGGTACGCGCCGACCGCCGCCGACTGGCAGAAGCCCGTGCTGATCCGCTGGCAGCGCACCTGGGACGATGCCGTGCGCCTGTCGCAGGAGACGAAGCGGCCGATCCTCGTCTGCGTCAACATGGACGGCGAGATCGCCAGCGAACACTACGCCGGCGTGCGCTACCGCGACCCCGAGATCGCGAAGCTCTTCGAACCGTACGTGTGCGTCATCGCGTCGGTCTATCGCCACAACGAGCGCGACTACGACGAGCAGGGTCACCGCATCCCGTGCCCGCGCTTCGGCGGCGTCACCTGTGCCGAGCACATGGCGATCGAGCCGATCGTCTACGAGAAGTTCCTCGACGGCAAACGCATCTCGCCGCGCCACATCATGGTCGAGCTCGACGGCAGCGAGACCTACGACGTCTTCTACACGTGGGACACGGCGTCGGTCTTCACGGCGCTCCGCGACGGCATCGAGAAGCGTTCCATCCAGGCGCCGCCGATCGTCAAGGGCGATCGTTCGCTGCGCGAGCGCATCGAGAGCCCCGACAGCAGCGACCGCGAACAGATCGAGAGCATGTACGCGACCGCCGACGCAGAGCAGCGCCGCGCGCTGCTGCAGACGGCGCTCGAGACCGGCGAACACGTGCCCGTCGAGCTGCTGCGCCTGGCCGCCTACGGCCTCGACACCGACCTGGCCACGAAGGCGCGGCAGGGCATGCAGGTCGCCGTGGACCCGGGCACCGTCGAGCTCATCGCCGAGACCATGCGCATGCCGCTCGAGGCCACCGAACGCCAGCAGCTCACGGCCGCGCTGCGGCGCTTCGGCGCGACCTCGACGCGCGCCCGCACGCTGGCGACCGCACACAGCGGTCTCGCCCAACCGAGCCAGGTCATCGACACCAAACGCTGGAGTGCGGCGATGGCCGGAGCGAGCTACGCGGCCGCGGTGCCGAAGAGCGATCTCGCGACGCTCGCCGCGCGCCAGGACGAGGCCCTGGCCGCCCGACCCGACTCCGCCGACGCGCGACTCGACGTCGCCGAGACGAGCCTGCTGCAGGCCCTCGCGACCGAGGCCGGCAACGGCCGCGGTGCGAAGCGCCAGGCCGAACAGACCAGGGAGCTGCTGTTCATGGATGCCGACCGCGAAGCGAGCGAGGCCATCCACCGCGGTGCCTCGGGTTGGCGCGCCGAGGCCGTGCGCGCGGTCGCCGCGTTCCACCTCGGCCGCACCGCCGAAGCCTACGAGCTGGCCATCGCCGCAGCGCCCGGTCTGCCGCCCGAAGCACCGGGCCGCCTCGCCGTCGAGCTGCTGGCCCTGTTCGCCGAAGCGCGGCAGGAGGCGATCGTCGCCGCCGTGCGCAGCAAGCAGGAGTGGCCGCCGAGCTGGACCACGGACGTGCACGCGAGCTACGCCGTGCTCGGCAAACACCCGCTCGGCCGCGACGTCCACGTCGCCCGCCACTACGACTTCCTGCAGTTCTTCGGCACGCCCGAGGCGGCGGCCGTGCTCGAGCGCGGCCTGCAGCGCTTCCCCGACTCGGCGCTGCTGCACGCGCGGCTGCGCCAGAACGTGCTCACGCAGCAGGGCCCCGACGCGCTCGAGGCCGAGTACGCGCGCCGTGCGAAGCTCGCCGATGCGCCGGCCACGCTGCCGTGGTTCGCGGGCTACGCGTCGCTGGTCGCGGCCGAAGCGCATCGCAAGAAGCACGAGGGCGACGCGGCGATCGCCGCCTACGAACGCGGTCGTGCGGCGTTCGAACGCTATCGCGAGGCGACCGGCAACACCGACGGCGCGCACTACGTCGCGATGGCCCACGCGGGCATCGCGCGCGTGCATCTGCAGGCCGGCGCGCTCGGCGCGGCGCTGGCCGACCTGCAGCAGGCCTTCCAGGCGGCGCCGCTCGCGGCAGCGGCCGTCGACGGGCTCGGCATCACGGCCGTGCAGACCGCCGAGATGCTGCGCCAACGCGCCGCCGAGGTCAAGGACGACGACGTCGTGCAGAAGCTCGACGCGGCGCTGGCCCTGCTGCCGCCCGAGGCGCTCGTGCCACCCGAGTACGAACGCAACTCGCGACCCGCTCGCGGGCGCGGCCGCCGCGGCGGCTGACCGCTACGAGTCGGCCAGCATCTCGGCGAGCGAACGGCGCGCGCGGAAGGCGCCCGCGAGCGACACGTCGCGCGGCCGCGCGGCGTCCTGGCACTCGACCGGCCGCAGCAGCGCCTCGTCCATTCCGTGCTGCGCGCAGAAGCGGCGCGCGAACTCCCAGCGCGAACAGCGTTCGGGTCCGGGCAGGTGGCGCAGCGGCGGGCCGCCGGGATCGACGACCATCTGCGCGAGTGCTTGCGCGGCGTCGGCAGCGTGCAGCGGCGTGCGGTACTCGTTCGTGTACAGCGCGCTCGGCCTGCCGGCGGCCTGGGCCGCGCGCAGCGCCGCCGTGGCGCCGCGGCCGGCGGCGTCGGGGCCGAACAAGAGCGGCAGGCGCACGACGCGGCCACCGCGCGCGCGCACGCGTTCGTCGCCTTCGGCCTTGCTGCAGCCGTAGACCGACAGCGGTGCCACGGGGCTCGCTTCGTCGTACGGCGCGGCGCGCCCGTCGAAGACGAGGTCGGTCGAGACGTGCAGCAGGCGACTGCCGAAGCGCGCGGCGAACTGCTCGGGCAACCACGCGTTGGTGCGCGCCGCCCGTTCGGGCTCGCGTTCGCAGTCGGCGAGGCGCGCCATCGCCGCGAGGTGCAGCACGACGTCGGGCGCGAGGGCCTGGGCGACCGCTGCCACCATGCCCGGCGCACACAGGTCGACCGCGGCATCGCCGGCGGTGCGCGCGGCAGTCACGACGACGTGCCCCGCCCCACGCAGCGCCGCGACGGCGTGCGGGCCCAGGAAGCCCGTGGCGCCCGTGACGAGAATGCGAAGCGGCGGCATGCAGGCGCTATGGTTGCCGGACCGCCTCGTGAACGAAAGCCCACCGTCGCCGCCTCGCCGCCTGCTGCTGATCGCCAACCCCATCTCCGGCGGCGGCAAGGGCCGGCGGCGCGCCCCCGAACTCGCGGCGGCGCTGCGGCAGCTCGGCGTCGAGGTCGAGGTCTACTTCACGACGGCCGCCGGCGACGGCGCGGCGCGCGCGGCGCGCGCGGGCGGCGAGGCGTGGCACGGTCTGGTCGTCATCGGCGGCGACGGCACGCTCAACGAAGTGCTCAACGGCATGGCCGATCCGAGCCAGCCGCTCGGCGTGCTGCCGGTCGGCACGGCCAACGTGCTGGCGACGGAGCTGCGCCTGCCCGGACGACCCGCCGCGGCGGCCCGCGTGCTCGCGGCCGGCCACACGCGCACGCTGGCCATCGGCCTCTGCGACGATCGGCGCTTCCTGCTCTTCTGCGGCGCCGGCCTCGACGGTGCGGTCGTCGAGCGCCTGAGCCAGGTGCGCACGGGCACGCTCGGCAAGCACAAGTGGCTCGGCCCGATCCTGCACACCACCCTGCACTGGCCGCAGTTCACGTTGCGCGCGACGTTCGCCGACGGGCATTGCCTCGAGGGCCTGAGCTCGGTGCTCGTGACGCGCGTGCGCAACTACGGCGGCATCATGCACCTCACGCCCGACGTCTCGGTCGACAGCGGCATGCTGCACGTGCTGTGCTTCCGCCAGCGCTCGCGGCTGCTGTGGCTGTGGCACGGCCTGCGCGGCATCTTCCACCGCATGCGCGCCGGTCGCCACCTCGAGGTGCGCGTCGCGACCGCCGTGCACATCGAAGGTGCCGCGCCGTTCCAGATCGACGGCGACTTCGGCGGCAGGAGCCCCGTGCGCGTGACGCTGCTGCCGGCACAGGCCCGCGTCTTCGCGCCGCGGTGAGGTGCTGCGTCGCCGCGCGCAAACGCAACGAGCCCGGGATTCTCGCGAATCACCGGGCTCGTCGCACTGCGTGCGGGCGGTCGCCCGCGCGGCAGGCATCAGCGATCAGAACGAGCTGATGAAGCTGCGCACGCCGTTGCTGGTCACGGCGCCGAACGCGTTCTGGCCGTTGGGCAGCGTGCCGGGCGCGATCAGCGCGGCCGAGGTCGCATAGATCTGCGTGCCGTAGGCCACGCCGGCCGGGATCTGCAGCATGGTCGTCTGGCTCGGGGTGCCGCCGACGAACGACAGCGTCAGGTCGAGCGCGCCGACATAGAGCGAGCACTGCGGCATGCCGAGGAAGCCGAGGTCCAGGCCCGCGAGGTCGGGCGTCAGGCTCACGATCGTGACGCCGAAGTAGACACCCGACGTCGGGACCGCCTCGGGGATGTTGTCGATCGTGTAGGTGACGAGCGTTCCCGAACCGGCCGTCGAGACCGGCGCCGGCGAAGCCGACGTGCTGATCGCGGCCACGTTCCCGGCGACCGTGACGGGCAGGGCCGTCGCGAGGTCGATCGAACCGTTGTCGACCGACGCGCCGGCCGGCGTGAAGCCGACCAGGTGCCCCGAACCGAACGTGCTCGTCGGGTCGCCGTCGACGCTGACCCAGACCACGGTGATGACGCCCGTGACCTGATCGAACTGGAACTGCAGCGTGCTCGGGTTCACGACGGTCGGGGTCGAGTAGCTCTCGACGTTCTCGTACGTGACGTAGGTCACGCTGCCGACGACGTCGCCGCTGATGGTGCCGCCCTCGGCCACGTTGTAGTCGTGCCACGCGTAGACGCCGCCGCGCGTGCTGTTCAGGAAGCCCGCGGCCGCGGGCACGTAGTTGTTGGTGCCGGGCGTGTCGATCGTGCCGCTGCCGAACGCGATGATCGCATTGCCGTGCACGCGCAGGTCGGTGACCGGCCCGTACGGCGACGGGAAGCCGACCGCCGGCGTGTAGGTGACCTGGCCGTCGTCACCGGTGCCGAGCACGGTGTAGGTCGGCGAGAGCGGGTTCGGCGCCACGTAGCGGCCGGCGGCCGCACCGGCCAGCCAGTAGCCTGTGTAACCAGCACCCGTCGGCACGAGCATCATCGCGTTGCCGCTCAGGGCCGGGCTCGCGAGCGACGAGTCGGCGAATGTCTGGTAGAACGAGTCGCTGATGTTGTAGCAACCGGAACCGTAGTTGTTGTGGCTCGCGGCGAGGAACTGGCAGGTCGTGGCGACCGAGTAGCCACTGCCGCTCGGCGTGGCGACGATCGACGAACCGCCGAGGTCGAACGAACCGGTCGGGAAGACCTGGTAGATCGCACCGACGGCGCTCGCCGGCGCCGCCGACAGGTCCGCTTGGCCGGGATCGACGACGCCGTTGCCGTTCGAAACGGCGACGTAGGCCGACGACGCGCCGATCACGTTGCACGGCGACGAGTAGGTCATCTTGATCTCGCCCGTGTTGAACAACTCGACCTGGAAGCTCTTCGCGGGCCCCAGATTGCTGTAGTCGACCGCGTTGACCCACGAGATCCTGCAGCTGACGCCGGGGTTGCTCGTGTTGTCGTAGTAGAGGCCCGCGCTGTTCGCGGCGGTGAGGTTCAGGTCGCGCGCGAACGGCAGGATGCGCGGCGCGCCGCCGGCGGCGCCGAGCACGCTGGCCACGCTGCCATACGAAGCCGGGGCGCCCGCCGCCGGTGTCGTGACGCCGTCGGTCAGCACGAGCCAGCCGTTGCAGCTGACGCGGAAGTGCGTGTAGGTGCCGTTGACGCTGCCCGCGACCGGGAACGCGAAGCCGAGCGCGTAGTGCGTGGTGAAGTAGGTGTCGTCACCGATGCCGATCAGGGTGCCCGGCGAGGCGACGTTGAGACACTGCGCCGTGACGCCCGTGGCGAACAGGGCTGCGGCGGAGAGGGTGGTGAGAAGACGATTCATGGTGTCTGTCTGAGGGGGATCAGGTGGAGGAGAGATCCGCGCGGGGACCGCGAGGTCACCGCTTCGGTTGGTGCGCGCAGAGTCGCGCGGGTCGAACAGACTACCTCATGCTCGTGGGATCCGCCGCGCATCCTGCATTTGCTGCGGTTGGTCGCGGGGCGACGCGGCGTCTCGGGGGTGCGCGCGAGATGGGACCCCGAATGCCTCGATGCCAACGCGCGTTCGCCGCTCGACGTCGCATCCGGTGCTCGCCGGCCCCACCAACGAAGACGCCCGGGCACCCACGTGGGTCCCCGGGCGTCGACTGCCGAGCGCGCCTGCAGGCGTGGCAGGGTTCGCGACTAGAACGGCTGCACGGTGCTCTTGACGCCGTTGCTGGTCGTGACGCCAGCGGGGTTCTGGCCGTTCGGCAGGGTGAACGGGATGACGAGAGCAACCGACTGGGCGAAGAACTGGAAGCCCGCAGGCACGCCAGCCGGGATGCTGAACATCGCGACGTCCGTGGGGCCGCCGAACATGACCGGCAGGAACAGATCGAGGGTCGTGATGTGCTGGTTGCAGCCGGGCGCGCCCGGGCCGAGGTCCGTGCCGAGCAGGTCCTGACCGAGGCTCAGGATCGTCGTGCTGACATACAATCCCGTCGACGGGCCGGCTTCCGGGATGTTGCTCGTCGTGTAGGTCATGATCGTGCCCGTGGATCCGGTCGACACCGGCGTCGGCGAAGCCGAGAGGCTGAGCGGCAACACCGGATTGTGGGTGAAGTTCGCCGCCGAGAGCGCGGCCAGACTGGTCGACCCCGGGTCGACGATTGCGCCGACACCCTTGTAGCCGACGACGTGTGCGCTGCCGAACGACGAGGTCGTGTCGCCGTCCACCGTCACCCAAACGTAGGTCACGGCGCCAGATGCCAGGTCGATCTGGAACTGGATCGTGCTGGGGTTCAGCGCGGTCGGAGTCGAGTAACTCTCGACACCGTCCCACGTGAGGTAGAGCACGCCACTGACCTCTTCGGCCTTGATCCGTCCACTGCCGGTCTCGGCGTCGTTGTAGTCGTGCCACGAGTAGAACGCGCCGCGGGCTGCCGCCGCGAGTTCCGGACCGGTCGGCGAGAAGTCGCCTGAGTTGTTGCCCGGCGTGCCGAGCGTGATGATGGCGTTGTGGGAGACGGTCAGCGTACCTACCGTACCGCCAGGAACCGTCAGCGGGCCCGTGGGCGTGACCACGGTATCGCCATCGTCGGTCGTCGGCAGCAGAAGCGCGCTACCACTCGGTGCGACATAGAGGGACGCGCCGCCCGGAATCCAGGTTGCGGAGTAGCTGCCGCCGCTGATGGTCAGCTGCATGGCATTGCCTTGCAGCGTCGCGGACGCCAGCGCTGCATCGGCGAAGCTCTCATAGAAGCCCTGCGACGGGATGCTGTAACACCCTGTGCCGTAGTTCTGGTTGAGAGCAGGCGTGCAGGCGCCGCAGGACTCGTCATAGCCTCCAGACCCGTTGGGGAAGAAGGACACGCCGTTGCCGGCCAGGTCCAGCGTACCCCCAGTGAACTGCTGGAACATGAGTTGCGACGTGCTGCCGAGGTTTGGTCCGGGGCACAGGTCGACGCCCGGAACGGCGACAACCGCGTTGCCCGGCGAAACGCCGACGATGGTCGCGGACGAGGACGCCGCGGTCCCGCTGTAGAAGAACTTGACCTCGCCAGTCGCTTCGATCAGCTGCGCCTGCAACGTGAAGATGGGCGTCGTTTGGCCGAACTGCACCGCATTGGCCCACGTGATGACGCACTTGCCCGGGATCGAGGTGTTCAACCAGACGCCGCCGTTGTTGGCGGGCAGCATGTTGAGGTCGCGCCACAGCGGCGCAATGCGTGCCGAACCGCCCGCCGCTCCTCGCAGGTTGGTCACCTGGGTCGCCACCGTCGTCGTGTAGCCGGTGGCCGTGGCGCCGAGCACGCCAGTCGCCGCGTTCCACAGGAACGCACACCCGTTCGTGTTGACGGTGATGTGCGTGTAGCTCGCAAACGCACCGCCGGACATCGGGAACGTGATGTTCATGGGCAGCGCGGTGCTCGTCGACGGGAACGCGGCATCGTCGCCGCTGCCGAGCAAGGTGCCAAAGCTGGTTTCGAAGCACTGGGCGCTGAGCCCGGTGGCGAGGCATGCTAATGAGAGAGTGGCGAGGATGCGGTTCATGGTTTCTCGTGAAGGAAGGGATCGGGGGAACTTGAATGATGGCCGACCGACAGCCGGGGGTTGTCGGCAGATCCCCGAGCGGGACGAACATACCAGGAACCTCGCGGTCGCGTCCATTGCGCGCAGGATCGCGATGGTCGCGAAACCCGCACGGAGCCTGCCCTGCGGGCCGATCACGTCCGCTTGACCGCAACCTTTCCGAGCCGAGGTCGCAACGCGAGCCCGCGCACACGGTCGCTTGCATGGGTTGCATGCGCGGCTGCGGAACCGCCGCGTGCGCGTGATACCATCCATGGCATGACAGCATCGGCAGACGCGCGCACCGTGCGCATCGGCAGCGTACCCTTCGGCGGCGGCCTGCCCTTCGCACTGATCGCCGGCCCGTGCGTCATCGAGAGCCGCGACCACTGCTTGCGCCACGCCGAAGCGCTGCGCCGCATCGCCGACGCGGCCGGCGTGCCGCTCGTCTTCAAGAGCAGCTTCGACAAGGCCAACCGCACGGCGGGCAGCGCCTTTCGCGGCCCCGGCATGCACGACGGCCTCGAGATCCTCGCCGCGGTCAAACGCGAACTCGGCCTGCCGGTGCTGACCGACGTGCACGAACGCGACCACTGCGCCCCGTGCGCCGAGGTCGTCGACTGCCTGCAGATCCCCGCCTTCCTGTGCCGCCAGACCGACCTGCTGCTCGCCGCCGCCGCGACCGGCCGCACCGTCAACGTCAAGAAGGGCCAGTTCCTCGCCCCCGACGACGTCGGCAACGTGCTCGCCAAGGTGCTCGCCTCGGGCAACCAGAACGTGATGATCACCGAGCGCGGCGCCTGCTTCGGCTACCGCACGCTCGTCGTCGACTTCGCGGGCTTCCCGACCATGCGCGCGTTCGGCCAACCGCTCGTCTTCGACGCGACGCACTCCGTGCAGCGGCCCGGCGGTGCCGGCACGTCCACGGGCGGCGACCGCACGAAGGTGCCGTTCCTCGCACGCGCCGCGGTCGCGTGCGGCATCGACGGCCTGTTCCTCGAAGTGCACGAAGATCCCGAACACGCCCCCAGCGACGGTCCGAACATGCTGCGCCTGTCGGAGCTGCCGCAGCTCCTGAAGGAGCTCGTGCGGATCCAGGCGGCGCTCCGCACGCAATGAGCCAGGCGCCCGACTTCGGCTCGCGGCGCGACTTCTACACGTTCGCGCCCGAGACGCTGGCCCAGGAGCTGCCCGGGTTCGAGATCGTGCGCGAGGTCGGCAAGGGCTCGATGGGCATCGTCTACGAGGCGCGGCTGCGCGCCACCGGCGAACGCATCGCGCTCAAGGTGCTGCCGCCGAGCCTGACGCTGACCGAACGCGCGCTGGCGCGCTTCCTGCGCGAAGGCCGCATCATGGCGCGCGTGCGCCATCCCGACATCGTCGCCTTCGTCGACCAGGGCACGAAGGGACGCCTGCACTGGTTCGCGATGGAGTTCGTCGACGGCGTCACGCTCGAAGAACGGCTGCGCGTCGGCCCGCTGCCGCTGCAGAAGGCCTGCGCCATCGCGGCCGCGGTCGGCCGCGCGCTGCAGTTCGCGCACGACCACGGCGTCGTGCACCGCGACATCAAGCCCGGCAACCTGATGCTGCGCAACGGCGCCGAATCCGGCTCCGGCGGGCCGCGCGTCGCGATCACCGACTTCGGCCTCGCGCGCGAGACCGGCACGGGTTCGATGACCGAGAGCGGCGCCATCGTCGGCACGCCGATGTACATGGCGCCCGAACTCGTGCTCGGTGGCACGAGCACGGCGAGCACGCTCGGCGACGTCTACAGCCTCGGTGCCACGCTCTACACGCTGGTCACGGGCGAGCCACCGTTCGACGGCCCGACCGCGCAGAGCGTGCTCAAGGCCGTGCTCGAGCGGGATCCCACGCCGCCGAGCCGGCTGCGCCGAGACCTGCCGGCACCCATCGAGGCCATCGTCGGCAAGGCCATGGCGCGCGACCCGGCCCACCGCTACGGCTCGGCGCTCGAATTCGCCGAGGACCTCGAACGGTTCCTGCGCGGCGAGCGCGTGCTGGCGCGACTGCCCGGGCCGCTGCGGCGTTCGCTGCGCTGGTGCGCACGCCGCCCGCTGACCACCGTACTGCTGGCCGCCGTGCTGCTGCTGTCGATCGGTGCCACCGCGCTCGTGCGCGAACGCAACCGCAGCGCGCTCGAACGCGGTCTCGCCGAGGCGGAGCGACTGCTGGCGCTGGCGTCGACGACGCGCGACGAGCAGGACCGGCCGCGCACGGCGAGCGACCGGCACGACCTGCTGCTCGCGGCCGTGGCCGCGGCATCGCGCACGATCGCGCGCGACGAGAGTTTCGCACTGGCCTGGTTCGTGCGGGCGCGCGCGCACCACCGCCTGCGCCAGTACGCCGACGCGATCTACGACCTCGACACGGCCGAGCGGCTGCGCGGCAGCCCCACGCCCGAGATCCTGCACTTCCGCATCGATGCGCTTGGCCAGCAGCGCGATCCGGCCTCGATGCGCCGCCTGCAGCAGGACCTGACGAGCCTGCTGCAGCTCGATCAGGGTCCGCACACGCGCGCGCTCGTCGCCGAGCATCTGTTGGACCTCGCCGACAACGCGCAGGGCCACGAACGCGAGGAGGCGCTCGTGCGGGCCCGCGAGGTGCTCGCCGCCGTCGGCGACGACGATCCGCGCGCGGCGGTCGCGCGCGCGCTGCCTCGAGCTGCAGGGCTCCGTCGAGACCGCACTGACGGAGATGCGCACCGCGTGCAGCCGCCACGAAGGCAACCTCTACGTGCACCTGCAGGCGGCCGCCATGTTCGACCGCCACGACCTGCTCGACGAAGGGGCGCGCGAGCACGAGATGGCGCGCCGCCTGCAACCGGACCCGGCCGCGGCCCCGGCCGCGACGCCGGTCGACCTCAACGGGCTGCAGCAGTTCCTCGGCGACGTCGACCGCCTGCTGCGCGCGATCGACGGCCCGACGCGCGGGCCGACCGTCGCACCGTCGACGCAGCGCGGCAACTGAGCATGCGCCCGCCGGCGCCGTACGTCGTCGTGTCGGGCGTCGCGGGTGCCGGCAAGACGACGGTCGGCCGCCTGCTCGCCGCCCGGCTCGACGTGCCGTTCGTCGACGGCGACGACTTCCACCCGATCGCCAACCGCGAGCGCATGGCGCGCGGGCTGCCGCTCGAGGACCGGCATCGCCGGCCGTGGCTCGAGGCGCTGCGCGAGCGCATCGCGCTGGCGAGCGCCGCGGGCACGGGCCTCGTGCTGGCCTGTTCGGCACTGAAGCAGAGCCATCGACGCCGCCTCGCCGGCGCGCAGCCGCTGACGTTCGTGCTGCTGCGCGTCGATCGGGAGACGCTCGCCGAACGAGGCCGCGCGTCAGCGCCGTTCCACCGCGGGGAACAGACCGAGCGTCGCGAACGGCGCACCGAGCACGCGCGCCGGTTCGACGCCGAGCCAGCGCAGCAGGTCGCCGAAAACGCGGCGGAAGTCGGCGGTCGCGACGAGGTCGCCGTCGTCGAGGTGCTGCAGGTCGGGGACCTCGCCGTGCGGCCCGCCCGCGACGCCGCCGAGGCACACGAACGCCGGCGCCGCCGCGCCGTGGTCGGTGCCCTGGCTCGCGTTCTCGGCCGTGCGCCGCCCGAACTCGGAGTGCACCAACACGGCGACGTCGCGCGCGCGGCCGTGCGCCCGCAGGTCCTGCACGAACGCATCGAACGCCGCGTCGAGCTGCGCGAGCAGGCCCGCGTGCGTCGGCAGCTGGCGCGCGTGCGTGTCGAAGCCCGGCACGGCGACGTGCAGCAGCCGCGTGCCGAAGCCGGCCACGAGCAGCCGCGAGCCGAGCTGCAGGTCGCGGCCGAGCTCGGAGGCCGGGTACTCGGCCTGCGGCCGGTAGCGCTGCAGCGCCGTGTCGAGGTCGCCCGCGAGTTCGACGGCCGAGCGTGCGGTGTCGGCCACGAACGCGCGCAGGTCGTCGCGCGCGGCGCCGCCGGCCGCACAGCCCGGCACGGCGCGCGTCGGCGACGAGGCCGGCAGGGCCCCGTCCGCGGTCGCCGACAGCCACTGGAAGTCCTCGATGCGCGCGATGCTCGGCACCGTGACGCGGGCCGACTTGAGCAGCAGCGGCACCTCGAGCCCGCCGATCGCGGCGGCCGGCACGCCCGCGATCGTCGCCGCGAGTTCGTCGGCGGTGCGACCGAGCCAACCCGTGGTCTGCGCGCGCACGCGCGTGTGCGCGGGATCCGCCGTGTGCCAGATCTCGCGACTGCGGAAGTGCGAGCGGTCGGGCCCCGGATAGCCGACCCCGTGCACGACGGCCGCGTCGCCGCCCTGCACGAGGCCGTGCAGGCGCACCAGCGCTGCGTGCAACGACGTGCCGTCGCCGAGCGGCCGCGCGCCGCTGCGCACGGCCGACAGCGTCGGCCGGCGCTTGCCGTACGCGGCGTCGTCGGCGGGGATCACGGTGTTGAGGCCGTCGTTGCCGCCGACGAGCTCGAGCACGAGCAGCGCCCGGGCATCGCCCTTGGGCAGCCAGGCGCCGTGGCCGCGCGCACCGAGCACGAACGGCACCGCCGACGCGGCGCGCAGGAAACAGCGGCGATCGATGGGGTTCACCAGGTTCTCACGACAGTTGGTACTCGGGCAGGCTCGCCGCGGCGTGCAGCACCGCGGCGGCGGCGGCGGGGTCGTCGCCTTCGTGGGCGCGCGCGACGTCGGCCAGCGCCGCGAGGGCTCCGGCGCCGACGACGCCGTCGAGCAGCAGCAGCGCGGCCGCGCGCGCGCGTTCGGCGGGCTTCTCGAGGCCATCGAACAGCGAGTGCGGCGCCGGGCGCAGCTTGCCGCGCCGGTGCGCGAGCAGGTCGGCGACGAAGTTGCTGCGCAAGAGCCACGACGCGGGCGACAGCCACGCTCGCTCGCCGTGCCAGCCCTCGACCGACGGTGGTTCGAGCCACGTTTCGCCGAGCGCCGCCATCGTCGAGGCCAGCTCGGTGGGCGCCGCGCGCGCACCGAGCGAGCGCACCGTGCCGATCACGAAGTCGGCGGGGCTCTTGACCTTGCTGCGCTGGCTGCTCGCGGCGAAGAACAGGCGGCTCCTCAACAGCGTCTCGATCGTCGCGCCGACGTTGCGCCCGGCGCGCTCGTAGACGCCGGCGAGCGCGTCGATCGACGCGGGCTCGGGTTCGGGCTGCACGAAGAAGCGCAGCCACTTCGCGGCCAGGAACTCGGCCGATTCGCGGCGGGCGACGGCGAGTTCGACGACCTGCCCGCCGTCCAGCGCACCGCTCGCCGAGAACAGCTGTTTGTCGCCCGCGTCGTGCAGATGGGCGTGGAACTGGAACTGGCCGTCGCGCACGTGCCAGCCCGTGAAGCAGCGCGCCGCCTGCCGCACGTCGGCCTCCGTGTAGTTGCCGCGCCCCAGCAGGAACAGCTCGAACAGCTCGCGCGCGAAGTTCTCGTTCGGCTGCGCCTTGGTGTTGACGTCGTTGTCGAGCCAACGCAGCAGCGCCGGGTCGCGGCACATCGCCTGGGCCAGCTCGTCGAAGCTGCCGCTGCCGCAGCGATCGAACGTGGCCATCTGCAGCGCCATCGCGCGCGCATCGGCGACCTTGCGATTGCTCGTGGCGAAATGACCGTGCCAGAAGTAGCTGAGCCGATCGCGCAGCGGCTCTTCGCCCTGCAGCGCCGACCAGACGCGGAAGGCGCGCACGCGCCCGACGTCGCCGAACGCGATCGCCTCCTGCAGCAGATCGGCCGCGGGATCCGCGCGGTCCCGCGCCGGCAGCACCCAGCGCATGGCCGCGTCGAGGCCGGCCGCCGCGAGTTCGCGCCGCGTGCGCAGCGACGCCGAGAAGCCGGCGCGGCGCAGCAGGTGCCCGACCTTGGCCAGGTCGAACGGATCGCGGGTGCTCGGTTCGAACGGGGCCAGCGGATCCTTCATCGCACGACCTCCACGGTCAGCTGCAGCGTCGTGTCGGCCTCGCCGATCTCCGCGCGCACCACCACCGCATGCAGCCCCGCCGCGACCGCGATCGCCGCGTCGAAGAAGCGCTCGGCGGCGGCCGCGGTTTCGCCTTCGTCGAGCATGCGGGCGAGCTGCAGCGCGGCGCGGTTCTGCGTCAGGGCCGCGGCGATCGCCGGCCCGTGCAGCGCGAGCACGTCGCCGCGCGCGGGCGCGCCGGCCGGGCCGGCCTGCGCCAGGTGCGCCAGCACCCGCACCGCGGCGTCTTCGGTCGTCGACAACACGGCCCAGCCCTGCCCGCACCACAACGTCGGCGACAGGCCGCTGTCGATCGGCGGCCGGCCCGGCCCCCGCCACGGCCGCGGCTCGGCGACGAGCCCATCGCCGGTCTCGTCGTGCCGGCGCCGCATCAGGAACGGCCGCAGGCCCTTCTGCGCGCGTTCGGCGTTGACGATGGTCGAGAGCACCTGGGCGAAACGGAACAGGATGCGTTCGACAGCGGCGTCGGCGATGCGCGCAGCGATCGCGATGCCGGGCAGCACGAGCGGCGGCCCATCGCCGTCGCCGGCAGCCGCGGGCAGCACGTACAGCGCCGCGGGCTCGTCGAGACCGCCGAGCAGGTCGTCGACGAACGACGACTGCGCCCCGTCGAGCGCGTCGGCGATCGACAGGAAACCCTGCACGGCGAGCACGTCGGTAGCGGGCAGGAAGCGGCCGGGGTCGCGCAACAGGCTGCGGAAGCTGCGATCGAGCGAAGCGTAGGCCAGTCCCGTGTCGATCGGCGGCGGCGCCGCGTGCGCGCCGTGCGCGAGCAGGCCGCCGAACGGCGCCGCGCGCACGCTGGCGTCGGCGCGCGCTTCGACGACGATCTGCTCGCCGGCGGCGACACCGAACTGCAGCCAGTCGCCGGCGGCCAGCGCGTGCACGAACGGCGACAGGACGAAGCGCGCCGGACCATCGAGCCGTTCGAGGTCGGGTGCCTTCGCACCGAGCAGGCGCCGCAACGAGACCAGATCGCAGACGCCGCGAACGAGTGCGACCCCGGCGCCCGACGGGCGCACGCCGAAGTCGACGCCGGCCCAGCGGCCCGGCGAGCCCCGGCCCTGCGCTTCGGCCTGCGTCCGCAGCGCTTCGAGGCGCGCCGCGGTCGGGGCCAGCAGCAACACGTCCCCCGCGGCCGCACAATGCACACGATCCGCGTGCCGCTCGCACCACGCGCGGGCGGCGGCGAGGTCGCCGGGCACCGCCGCGACGAGCCAGCCCTCGCCGCGCGGGGCCGGTGCCAGGCCGACGACGGCCCCCTTGCCCGCGATGCGGTCGGCGAAGGCCGCGGGCGTGCCCCCGAGCGCGACCGCCAGCGCGGTGACCCCGAGCGCGATCTGGGCCTGCAGCGCGGCCGGCAGACTGGCGGGCATCGCGCCGGCCGCCGCATCGAGCGAGCGCAGCGCCTCGCCCGGCTGTTCGACCTCCATCGCGAGCACGACCTCGTCTGGCATCATGCCGCGCAGCGCGACCAGGTCGGCCTGGGCGACCGCCGCCGAACCCGTCAGCGCGAGCCAGAACGCCGGTAGCAGCGGCAGCGCGGGCGGGCGGCGCGACGAGTCCGGAAGGCCCATGATCCGCCCATGGTAGCCGCACGACCGCATCAGATGTCCCGCCGCCGGAATGGTCCCCGTGTTACGCGACCCTGATGAGCTACTATTCGGTGCGCAGCAGTCCCCCGGCTGCTGACCCCCGATCCGACATGCGCACGCGCGACCTGTGGATGCTCTCTGGCGCCTTCTGCCTCGCCGCAGTGGCCGGCGTCGCCATGCTGAGCCAGAACACCTTCGTCGAGGCCTTTGCCCCGCGCGAACTCGGCCCCGCCGCCGACGCGACGCCCGCGGCCGGCACCCCCGAGGTCGCAGCGGCCGAAGCAGCCGTGCAGCGCGACCACGAACCCGTCGTCGTGGCACCCGTCGAGGCGTTCGTCAGCACGAAGGTCCGCGACGGCGACCGGGTCGACACGACCGGTTGGACCAGCGGCATGGTGAAGGGCGACATCCAGCTGGCGGTCTCGATCCTCGACAGGCTGTCGACGATCACGGTCGCGGTCGAGGAGGCGCGCAACCCCACCGGCACCGGCGCGACGTTCCGCCATCCCTGGCGCAGCCTCGTGCGCGTCGAACGCGGCCGCGGCACGCCGACGTTCGAGGTCAAGGACATCCCGTTCTCGGACTACCCCTACATCGTCAGCGTCTACGCGCCGGGCCTCAACGGCGGGCGCCGGACCGTCACGGTCGATGCGAACACACCGCTCGTCGACGACATCGTGCTCGCGATCACGCCGGGCTCGCCGTTCACGGTGCTCGCGCGCGACCAGGACGCGGCTCCCTATTCGGGCCTCGACGTGCGCATGCAGCCCGTCGGCGATCCGGCCGGCCGGCCGCGTGCACTCGGCACGACCGACAACTTCGGCAGCGTCGTGTTCGAGAGCGTGCTCGCCGGCGACTACCAGGTCACGGTGAGCCAGGACGGCCAGCCGCTGACCGAGGTGCAGACGATCACGGTGCAGCCCGGCAACCGCAGCTTCGGCACCAAGGTCCAGGGCCAGGGCTACACGATCACCGTGCCGCGCGGCGTGCCGCTGCAGGTGCAGGTCAACGACCCGCGCGGTTATGGCGTCGCCGACGTCGAGTTGACGGCGACGGCGTCGGACAAGATCAAG
>DASUFY010000208.1:0-22630 GCA_036274315.1 Planctomycetota bacterium
AGCGGCGGCAGCCGGCTCGCGCCGCCGAGGCGCACGAGCACGGCGCCCTGCTCGGCGAACTCGCCCGAGCGCTGTTCGAGCACGAGCGGGTTCTTCAGCAGCTCGGTGAAGTCCTCGACCATGCGGTCGACGGCGCCGTGCATGTCGGACCGCAGCAGCGCGTGCGCCGCCTGCATGCGCCGCACCTGGTGGCTGGCCATGCCATCGCCGGGCGGGAGCTCGTCGAGCACCTGGTCGAGCATCTTGTCGAGTTCGTCGTGTTTGCCGGCCTCGTACAGCGAGATGGCGCGCGGCAGGATCAGCCACGCGGCCGGCAGGCGCAGCGCGGCGCGCTCGAAGTGTGTCACGGCGCTGGCCGCGTCGCCGGTGGCCAGGCAGGCCCAGCCCAGGTGGTAGTCGACGATGCCGTGTTCGGGCAGACGCCGGTGCAGCGCCACGAGCAGCGGCCGCGCCACCACGAACTCGCCGAGGAAGTCGTGCGCGATCGCTTCGGACAGCGCCATCTCGGGATCGTACGGCCGTTCGCGCAGGCCGACGCGGGCCAGCGTGAGCAGCTCGCGGTCGCGAGCCGCCGCCTCGTTCGGGGTAAGCGAGGCGCGCGCGAGCAGCATCGTGCGCGCGAGTCGATGCTGCGTGGTCGGGGCCAGGCGGGCCTCGTAGGTCAGTGCCTCGCGGCAGATGCGCACCGCGCCTTCGGCATCGCCGCGCAGCAGTTCGACGGCCGCGAGTCCGTCGAGCACGAACGGCGCGGCGCCGTCGATGCGGCGCGCGTCGACGAACGCGCGGCGGGCGCCGTTCAACGCACCGTCGCGCATCAGCGCCGTGGCGTCTTCGACGGCCAGCACGGCCTCGATCTTCGCCGACGTGCACGCGGCGACCGGCACGGGGGTCTCGGCCCGTTCGCCGAGCGCGAGCCGCGCGGCCCAGGCCAGGCGATCGATGGCCGCGGCGAGGTCGCCGTCGGCGTACGATTCCCCGGCCAGCGCGAGTTCCCGGCCTTCGGCCCGCAGGTGGGCGGCGAGCGCGTGCGCCGCGGGGTCGATGCTGAGCACGACGATCGGGTCGCCGGCACCGCCGGCCTCGGCCAGCTCGAACGCGACGGTCTGGCGCAGCGCCTCGCGCCACCAGACGGCAGCCGTGCGCCACTCGGGCGCATCGGGCAGGCTGCGCGCCAGTTCGGCGGTGAGCCGCGTGCCGGGCGGCAGCGCGATGACGAGCGGAACCTCGGGACGCCGCAGGCTCGGCGAGTGGATCGGCGCCGGACCCTGGCACGCTGCGGCCACGAGCACGGCGAGGAAGCAGGAGCGGCGCACGCGCGCAGCATGGCACCCGGTGCCGGTTGGCTCAAATGGCGCGGCCCGGAATGCCGATGGCATGGCGGTATGCACCGCTTGCTCGTCGTGCCGCTCTTGGCGTTCGGCTTCCTCGTCGTGGCCCCGTGCCAGGTGCCGAAGGCTCCGAGCGCGCGCGGCAAGCCGGTCGCGGCCAGGCCCGCTGCCACGAAGCCCGCTGCCGAGAAGTCTGCTGCCACGGCGCCCGCGGCTGGGTCGACGGCCGATCCCGCCGCGAACCCGGCGGTGCCCGAACGGCCGGCGCGCGTCGGTTCGGTGCAGTTCGACGGCGGCGGCTGGCCGATCGTCGCCGAGGACCGCCCCGCGACGCCGCCGCTGGCCCCCGCCGGCGAGACGCGCGCGCCGGGCACGACCCCAACTCCGGCGCCGCCCGTCGAAGCCGCACCGCTGCCGGCGATCGCCTCGGGCATGCAGCTCGGCTCGCCGCTGCTCGACGTGTTCCAGGCGACGCGTTCACCGGCCGCGTTCGAGGCGCTCGGTGGGCTCGTGGTCTGGTGGCGCCTCACGATCTACGGCAACCAGGGGGAGGTGATCGGGGTGCGCGAGGTGACGCACACGGCCGACTGCGCGTTCGCGACGCGCGATCGGCTCGAACACGCCGACGGGCGCGTCTACGGCCGCTCGGGCGCGTCGGTCTTCGCCGAACGGCAGGGCATGCCGTGGCCGACGCTGGCCGACTCGGCGGCGAGCGAACTCGCGCTGTTCGGGCTGCAGCTGCGGCTGCCGTGGTGCTTCGGCGATGGCGCGAGCTTCACGGTGCTGCGGCGCGACACGCAGCAGGTCGGCTCGCAGACGCTCGCGCGCATCGTGCTCGAACGCCGCCCGCCCGCCGCGTTGGACATCGTCGGTCCCGAGGTCGACCCGGCGCCGCGCGACCGGTTCGAACTGCTCTACGAACCGTCCGGTGGTCAGCCTCGCCAGTTCGTGCACCGCTTCGCGAACAGCCTGCAGACGCGTCGCGTGCTGCTCGAGGACTGGCAGGACGTCGAGGGCGTGCGCATGCCGTACCGCCGCGTCTACGTCGACGAGCAGCAGCGACCGACGACGATGTTCGAGATCCTGCGCATCGAGAAGGCGCATCCTAGCGAGCGCGACTTCCGGCTGCACTGAGCAGGCGGCCGGCGACCCCCACGATGCGCCGCGGAAGCAGGGTGACCATCTCGCGACGGTGAGGCCTGCGGGTGTGTTCGTGCACGGCCAGAGTCTCGAGGAGTGTCGCGCGCCGATCACAGAATGCCGGCCCGCATGCCCTCGGTGAACACGATGCCGAGTTCGTTCGCACCCGGCGCGAGGTGCGCCCACTGGAACCAGAGCGCCTGCTGGCCGACCGACTCGGGCAGCGGCAGGGGCACGTCCGCGACGCCGGCACCGTCGACGGTCGCGGCGAGCGTCACGAAGCCCGGGTTCGTGGGGTCGACGTAGAGCGTGCAGCCGGCCATGCCGAACGGATCGAGAGGCAGCGTCGTGCCGTATCCGCCGGCGATCAGCAGCGCCGGCAGGTTCGCCGGTGCGCCGGTCATCGTCAGCTGTCCGAACTCGCTGCCGCGCCGCAGCTGGCCGACGACACCGATCGACGCCGAGGTGCACGCGGTGCCGTTCGTGGTCAGCGTCAACGACGGATAGGCGTAGACGTAGCCCCAGAGTGAGCTGACGTAGTTCCCGCCCTGCTGTACGGTCGGTGCGAGCACCGACAGGAACTGCTGGTCCGAGTCGTCGAAGCAGACCGCGTGCCACGGGTCGTCCGGCAGCGCGGACGGGACCGTGTGCTCTTCGTGATAGACGGTGGCGCCGTGGAAACCGAGCACGTGCAGGTAGAACGTGCCGATGGCCAGGTTGGTCGCGCCGACGGCCCAGTGCGAGCGGGTGACGGTGTCGTAGGCGACGCCGCCGGGCGTCAGGTTGCGCGCGGTGGCACCCCACACCAGGTGCGACGGCTGGGTCGAAGGCGAACCGGCGTTCTCGTACCAGTCGAACCGCATCGCGCGCAGCACTCCGAAGTTGTAGCCGGTGATCTTGCCCGGGTAGTAGGTGCTGTCCACCTCGCCGAACGTCAACAGGTAGCGTCCGAGGGTGCCGTCGACGCGCGGCGACAGTTCGTGCACGCCCGCGAAGGTGCGATCGCTCGACAGCGTGCCGAACGCGAGCCCGCCGTTGTTGCTGACGCGCCGCGCCTTGGCGTGCCATTCGGTCGATGCGAGTCCAGACCACGACTGCCAGGCCACGACCCACGAACCGCCGAGGCATTCCTTGCTGACGGCCGGGTTCTCGGCGTCGACGAGCACGCCACCGGCGAGCTGCACCGGTGTCTGTTCAGAGCCCGACGCCACGTCGAGCACGCTCGCCCAGATCGACGACGAACCGGAGTTGCCTCCCGCAGCCGCGGGGTCGCGCTGACGCACCAGCAGCGCGTGCGAGCCACCGGTCTGGTGCCTGCTGCCGCCGACCCGTGGATGCGAGTCGCGGTCGGTGCCGGGCGTGGCGAACGCCGTCAGGTTCGTGCCGAGGGCGGTCGAACCGCCGTCGTGCAGGTGGTAGTAGCAGCCGGGGCTGCTGCCCGTGCGCGACAGCGCGATCACCCATCGGCCGGCGCCGCCGACGAACACGACGTCGGGTTCGTCGCTGACGATCGTCGAGACCAGCTCGGCGAACACGGCGTGCGGGTCCGAGAAGTCCTCGTTGCAGACCAACGCGACCACGTCCGAGTCGAACAACGAGGCGACCCGCGTGTACGCGATCATGACGTCGTGCACGTACGAAGCGTTGTCGCGCTCGATCGCGAGCTGCTTGTAGCCGCCGCCGAGCGGCGTCGTGCTCGTCGACGACGACAGCAGCACCGGCGACCACAGCGGGTCGATCGTCAGCGGGTAGACTGCGTCGTCCAGCAACGCGCGGGGCAGGTGGATCGAGACGACGTCGCCGTCGACCGACGTCTCGAGCGGCGTCCGCTGGCCGGCCGCGTCGATGGCGTGGGCAGCGCCGTAGCGGAAGACGATCCGGCCCATGGAGTCGCGGAACGGGATCGTCGCGTGCGCCCGGGCTCGGGGCTCGGCGTGCAGGTTGCCGGTGATCTCGCCGCGCAGCGCGAGGTCGCCGGTGCCAGCGGGCGCGGCGGCGAACACGAAACTCTGCTCGAGGCCTTCGACGAGCACGTCGTAGGTCTCGGTGACGAGCCCGCGGTCGTACTCGCAGCGGTACGGAGCGACGTGCGGCGGCGCGGCCTGCGCATCGACGGTCGTTGCGGTCTCGCCGAGCGCGAGCGTACGCCAGCGGAACACGGCATTCTCGGTCGCCGCCTCGCCGAGGTACGGCACGAACGTCGCGCCGCCGTCGAAGGTGACCTTGTAGTCGGCGCCGGCCGCCCAGAGCCCCGGTGACGGGTTGCCTGCGACGGGCGCGCGATGGATCGGGACGCGCACCTGCGCGGCCAGCGCGGCGATGCGGTCCGGAGTGGTGAGGCCGTCCTGCGCCGCTGCGGGCGCCAGGACGACGGGGAGCAGGGACGCGGCGAGCGCCGCACGAGTGTGGTTCATGGTCGGTTCCTCACAGGTTCGCTCCGTGAGGACCGCCGCGCGCCGGATGTGACACCCGCCGGCCTACCGCGCCACGACCGCCTGCATCTCCGGATCGGGCGGCAGCCCGGCGAGGGCGAGGCTTCGTTCGGCCCGAACTCACGGATCGCGAGCCTGTCCCCGCCCGAAGCACGCGAACCACACCGTGCCCGCCACCCCGAAGCCGAACGCACAGCCGAGGTTGACACCGGGGCCGACCTGCCACAACGCCGCACCGAGCAGCGCCGCGAGCGAGATCACCGAGTCGCGGAACAGGTAGTAGGTGCCGAACGCCGCCGTCTGCCTGCCCTCGGGCGCGAGGTGCATGATCAAGGCCTTGCGCGTCGGCTCGCCGAACTCCTTGAGGCCGCGCACGACGAACGCGACGACGAGCGCCGCGTAGCTGCGGCTGAAGAACAGCACCGCCGGGAACAGTGTGAACGCCGCGAACGTCGCCACCACGAACGGCTTCTTGCCGAGCCGGTCGGCCTGGCGCGCGACCGGCACGTAGCACAGCACCGCGACCGCCATCTCGATCGTCGTCAGCACGCCGAACTGCACGCCGTCGACGCGCGCCGTGCCGAGGCCCGCGATCTCGTTCATGCACCAGATCGTCACGTAGGCGTACGGGATCTGTTCGCAGAAGCGGATCAGCACGTCCGACACGAACAGGCTCTTGAGCTCCGGGCAGAACGAGCGGAACAGCCGGAACGGGTTCTTCGTCGGCGCCTCGGCCACGGCGGGCGGGCGGTCGTCTTCGATCAGCGCCTGCTGCACGAACACCGAGACCAGCGCCATGGCGATCGCCAGCGCGAAGGCCACACGCACGCCGTCGACGACGCCCCAGATGTCGATGCAGAGGCCGCCGACGAGCGGGCCGAGCGCCTTCGGCACCCGACGCACGAGCGAGTGCAGCGACACACCCATGACCTGCTGGTGCTTCGGCAGCGAACTGGCGATCAAGCCCATCGTGCCGGGCAGCGACACCGACGACCACGACAGGAACAGCAGCGAGCCGACCAGCATCGCCTGCCAGCGCGGCACCAGGATCACGAACGCGTAGCCGGTGATCGCGACCAGGTTGAAGACCAGCAGCGCGCGTTTGGGGCCCAGGCGCTCGGCGAGCCAGCCACCGGGGAACGCATACAGGGCGCCGACGATGTTGTGCAGCGCCTGGAAGATGCCGGGCAGGGCCGGGCTGGCGGTCAGCGCGATCAGGTAGACCGGCACGAAGCGTTCGACCATCTGGTCGCCCATGCCGACCAGCACCGCCATCACGAGCGCGCCGACGATGCTGCGCCGCAGGCCGAGGAAGTCGGCGAGGCGACGGGCGCGGCCCGGGCGCGGTGGTTGCGTCGCCGCGTGCTTCAGAAGGCCGCCCCGGCCGCGATCCAGGCGCGCAGCGCCGCGAGTTCCGCCGCCGTCGGCTGCGGCTTCTCCTCGGGCGGCATGTGGTCCTCGTCGTCGATCGGCAGCAGGCAGCGCACGAGCATCTCGCTCTCGTCGGGCTTGCCGGGCACGAGCACGGCGCCGTTCTCGCCGCCCTTCTCGATGCCCTCGCGCGTCGTCAGCAGCAGCTTGCCCTTCTTCTTGTCCTCGTTGTGGCACTTCGTGCAGGTGCGCTCGAGGAACGGCGCGATCGTGCGCGTGAACTCGCTCGCGGCGCCGTCGGAGCTCGCGGGGGTCGCGGTGGCGGGACCGGCCGTGCCGTTGGGCGGGTCCGGCGCGCGCACCTTCGGGTGCAGCGGTTCGAACAGGAAGTCGCGGCCGTGCGTGATCGAGCCGCCGAGGTGGCCGGTCGGCACCATCGCCACGAGCGCGAGCAGCAGCACGATGCGGAACGGCGCCCGCCGCGCGCGCAACGCGAGCAGTGCCTGCAGCAGGCACAGGCTGCCGAGCACGATGCCGGCCACCTTGTGCTGGCCGAGCAGTTCGCCGTCGGCCTGGTCCTCGCCGGCGTAGACGAGGCCCGAGGCGACCGCGGCGGCGGCGCCGAGCGCACAGAGCCAGGCGAGCGCCAGCACGGGGCCGCGCGGTGTCGGGCGGCGCAGCAGTGCGGTGCCGTACTCGAGCACGGCGAGGGCCGGCAGCATGCCGAGCGGCGCGTGCAGCAGGACCAGGTGGCAGCGGCCGAAGACGGCGAGCCACGGCGACACGTCGTTCGGCGACGACAGCAGGGCGGAGAGCATCGGCGGGGTCAGGCGAGCAGGTCGGGCACGACGCGACCGAACACGTCGGTGAGGCGGAAGTCGCGGCCCTGGTGCCGGTAGACGAGCCGTTCGTGGTCGAAGCCGAGCAGGTGCAGCATCGTCGCGTGCAGGTCGTGCACCGAGACCGGGTCGCGCACGATGTTGTAGCCGTGCTCGTCGGTCTCGCCGTAGGTCGTGCCGGCGCGCACGCCGCCGCCGGCCATCCAGATCGTGAAGCAGCGCGGGTGGTGGTCGCGCCCGTAGTTGTCGTGGCTCAGGCCGCCCTGGCTGTAGACCGTGCGGCCGAACTCGCCGCCCCACAGGATCAGCGTGTCGTCGAGCAGCCCGCGGCGGCGCAGGTCCGTGATCAGCGCCGCGATCGGCTGGTCGACGGCGAGGCTCTGCTTGCGCATCTCGGCGGGCAGGTTGCCGTGCTGGTCCCAGCCGCGCATGTAGAGCTGCACGAAGCGCACGCCGCGTTCGACGAGCCGGCGCGCGAGCAGGCAGCTGCCCGCGAACGTGCCCGGCTGCTTCGCCTCCTCGCCGTAGAGTCGCCACGTCGCCTCGCTCTCGGAGCTCGTGTCGGTCAGTTCGGGCACCGACATCTGCATGCGGTAGGCCATCTCCTGCTGCGCGAGGCGCGCTTCGATCTCGGGGTCGAGGCTCTGCGCGAACTGCCGGCGGCCGAAGTCGGCGACGAGGTCGAGCATCGCGCGCCGGTCCTCGCGCCGCATGCCCTGCGGGTCGCGCAGGAACAGCACCGGATCGCCGCTGCTGCGCAGCTTGCAGCCCTGGTGCTCGCTGGGCAGGAAGCCGCTGCCCCAGAAGCGCGCCGACAGCGCCTGCATGTTGCCGAAGCCCTGCGTGATGAGCACTACGAACGTCGGCAGGTCGCGGTTCTCGCTGCCGAGCCCGTAGCTCGTCCAGGCGCCGAAGCTCGGGCGGCCGACCTGCTGGCTGCCGGTCTGGAAGAACGTGATGGCCGGTTCGTGGTTGATCGCGTCGGTGTGCATCGAGCGCACGAAGCACAGCTCGTTGGCGACGGTGCCGAGGTGCGGCATGAGGTCGCTGATCCAGGCGCCGTCGTGGCCGTTGTCCCAGCGCTTGAAGTGGAACGCCGACGGCGCGATCGGGAAGCGCTTCTGGCCCGAGGTCATGCCCGTCAGTCGCTGGCCGCCGCGCACCGAGTCCGGCAGGTCCTGGTCGTACCATTCCTGCAGGCGCGGCTTGTAGTCGAACAGGTCGAGGTGGCTCGGCCCACCTTCCATGTGCAGATAGATGACGCGCCGCGCCTTCGGCCGGAAGTGCGGCCCCGGCGCGTCGCCGGGTCGAGGGCGCGGGGCGCCGCCCGGCGGCTGGCTCGCCGCGAGCGCGGTCGTGCCCAGCGCGGCCGACAGGCTCGCGGCGCTGCGCGCGAAGAAGCGGCGGCGGGTCCACGAGAGAGCTTCGTCGTTCGGGTGGTGCATGGCGGGCCCGTCAGTCGATGCAGATGGTCTTGTCGAGGTTGAGGAACGCACTGGCCAGCAGCAGGAACGCCGCCGTGTCGCCACTCGCGCAGGCCGCGTCGACGGGCGCCTCGCCGATGTGTGCCAGCGCCTCGGCGTCGGCGGGGCGGCCGGCGAAGCGTTCGCGCGCAGCGCGCAGCGCGTCGCGGGCGCGCGCGAGCCGGTTGTCGTCCATGCTGCTGCCCGTGCAGCGGCGGTACATGGCCTGCAGCCGTTCGTCGTCGGTCGCGGCCTCGCGCAGCGCCCGTTGCGCGAGGCAGCGCGCGCCTTCGAGGAACTGCTCGTCGTTCCACAGCACGAGCGCCTGCAGCGGCGTGTTGGTCGCCAGCCGGCGGATCGTGCAGAACTCGCGCGTCGGCGCGTCGAGCGCGAGCAGGCTCGGCGGCGGGCAGGCGCGCTTCCAGTAGGTGTAGAGGCTGCGGCGCCACAGGTCGTCGCCGTTGCCGCGCACGAAGCGGCGCGTGTTCGACTGCACCATCGCGACCTCTTGCCAGAGGCCCGGCGGTTGGTACGGCTTGACGCTCGGACCGCCGACCTTCTCGACGAGCAGGCCGGAGACGTAGAGCGCCTGGTCGCGGATCGCCTCGGCCGCGAGCCGCCGCCGCGGGAACCAACCGAGCAGGCGGTCGTCGCGATCGTCGCCCGCGTCGTCGGGCAGGCGGCTCTGCTGGCGGAACGTCGCGCTCGTGACGAGCAGGCGCAGCATCGTGCGCCGGCTGAAGCCGCGGTCGCGGAACTCCATCGCCAGCCAGTCGAGCAGCTCCGGGTGGCTCGGCCACTCGCCCTGGCGGCCGAAGTCCTCGCTCGTGCGCACGATGCCGGTGCCGAAGACGAACTCCCACAGCCGGTTCATCGCGACGCGCGCGAACAGCGGGTCCTGGGCGGAGACGAGCCACTGCGCGAGGCCGAGCCGGTCGTGCGGTGCGCCCGGCGGCAGCTCGCCGAACATCTGCGGCAGTTCGCGCGACACGGGCCGCGTCTTGTCGGGCTTGTCGTAGTCGCCGCGCTGCAGCACGAACGTCGCACGCGGCATCGCGGCCTCGTGCATGACCATCGTCATCGGCGTCGCGGCGTCGAGCTGGTCGAGCGCTTCGGTGAGGCTCGCGACCTTGGCCAGGCGCGCGCGGTGCGTCGGCGAGCGCTGCAGCCGGAACGCCTCCTCGAAGCGCGCGACGAGCGTCTCGTCCTGCACCGAAGGCGGCAGCAGCGCGAGCCTCAGATCGCCCTGCAGCGCTTCGGGCGCCGCGACGTCGCGCCAGGCGAAGCCGCCGTCGCCGCCGGTGTTGACGACCTTGAGCACGAGCACGCTCGGCCCCTCGGGCAGCTGCACGTGCGCTTCGTCCTGATCGAGTCCGGCGGGGCGGTCGATGCGCCGCTCGGCGACCTGGCTGCCGTTGGCGAACAGCTGGAAGCCGTCGTCGCTGCCCAGCGACAGCGTCGCCTCGACGGGGGCGGCGCTGTAGACGCGGCGGCCGACGAACGTGACGTTGCGGCCGCTCGGCAGGCCGGCGTTGACGACGCCGCTCTTCAACGTGGCGTCGAAGCGCCAGCCGGTCTTGCCCCAGCGCTGCTGGCGGTCGATCGTGCGCACCTCCTCGGGGCCGAAGCGCTGCTCGTAGAGATCGCTCGCGGCATCGCTCGTGAACGGTCCGGCCAGGTGGAAGCCGCTCGCGGCCGGCGGCAGCCGCCGTGCCATGGACTCGGCCATCGTGCCCGTGTGCACGCGCACGCGGCCGAACGCGTGCTCCGCGTACTGCGAGTCGTAGGCGAGCGTCAGCCGCAGTTCGCCGCCGAACGGTTCGGCCGCGAGCAGCAGCGCGTGCCGCGGCCCCGCGGGGTGCTGGTGGGCGCCCACGGCCCAGCCGTCGCGATCGTCGTCGAGCGCGTTCGTGACGCCGAAGTCGCCGTCGTCCTGTTCGACGTCGGCCATGGCCCAGATCAGCGGCACGCGCACGAAGTCGCCGGTGCTGCCGAGCGGGCGGCATTCGAGGCGCAGGTGCTGCAGCACGGCGTTGCCGTTCGGCGCGCGCCCGACCTTGCCCTCGGGCAGGCTCGGGTCCGTGAGCGCCTCGAGGCACAACCAGCGCTGCTCCGGCGCGGCGGCGCGCAGCAAAAGGACGTGCGTGTCGCGCGCGGGGTTGGGACCGCTCGCGAGCACCGAGCCGTCGGGCTGAACGGTCATCGTCGCACCGCCGCGCGACGTCGCCTCGACGACGGGCGCGACGTGCCAGTGGGCGTCGAGTTCGCGCGCGAGGTCGGCGCGGAAGCCGGCGAGCGCCGCGACGTCCTCGGGCGTGTGTTCGGCGAGCGCGGCGCGCGCCGCCTCGAGTTCGTGTTCGAGCTCCGTGCGCTGCTCGTGTTGCGCGGGACTCGGTACGGCGAGGAACGGTTCCAGCGCGCGGTTGGCGTTCGTCGACTGCGAGTAGAGGCCCGGCTCCTCGTTGCTGTTGAAGAAGCTGAAGAGGCGGTAGTAGTCCTCCTGCCGGATCGGATCGAACTTGTGGTCGTGGCAGCGCGCGCAGCCGAGCGTCAGGCCGAGGAACACGCTGCCGAGCGTCGCGGTGCGTTCGGCCGCGTACTCGACACGGTACTCCTCGTCGATGGCGCCACCTTCGTCGGTCGTGATGTGCTGCCGCAGGAAGCCGCTCGCCACGATCTGGTCCTGCGTCGCCCCGGGCAGCAGGTCGCCCGCCAGTTGTTCGACGACGAACCGATCGAACGGCATGTCGTCGCGCAGCGCAGAGATGAGCCAGTCGCGCCACGGCCAGGCCTGCCGGCCCGCGTCCATGTGGATGCCGCTCGTGTCGGCGTAGCGCGCGGCGTCGAGCCAGGGCTGGGCCAGATGCTCGGCGTGCCGCGTGCGGTAGGGTTCGGTGCCGAGCAGGCGGTCGACGAGCCGTTCGTAGGCATCGGGCGCCGGGTCGGCGATGAAGTCCGCCACCTCTTCGGGCGTCGGCGGCAGGCCGGTCAGCACGAGGAACAGCCGGCGCACGAGCGTCGTGCGGTCGGCCTCGGGGCTCGGCTGCCGGCCCGCACGCTGCAGGCGCTCGGCCAGGAACCGGTCGACGGGGTTCGACGACGCGATCGTGGCCGTGGGCACCGGCGGGCGGCGCGGCGCGACGAACGCCCAATGGGGTTCGTAGTCGGCGCCGGCGAGGATCCAGTCGGCGACGACCGCGAGTTCGGCAGGCGACAGGCGCGGCTTGCCGCTGCGCTGCGGCGGCATGCGTTCGTCGGCGTCCTCGTTGCACACGCGTTGCCACAGCAGGCTCGCGGCCGGATCGAAGGGCACGATGGCGGCGCCGCCGTCGCGCGCGGCGAGCGCCTGCTCGCGCAGGTCCAGGCGCAGGTCCGCTTCGCGCGCCTGCGCGTCGGGACCGTGGCAGCGGAAGCAGCGGTCGGCCAGGATCGGCCGCACGTCGCGCCCGTAGCGCACGGGTTCGACGAACGTCTGCGCGCGCGGGCGCTCGGCGGCGATCGCGCCCAGCAGTGCGGCGAGGAACGTGAGGCTTCGGACAGCGGGCATGGGGGAGTGGGGTGGGGCGCGCCAGTGCGGCTTCGTACCAGCCGCGACGATCTTCGCACCGTGTGCGCCGGGTGTCACGTTAGCAGTTGTCGCCGGGCATGGGCACTGCAGGGCGGCGGTCTCGTCATCGACGCTTTGGGTCGCAGAACGCAGGCGCGGAGCTATACTGTCGCTGCTTCGGCCTGCCCCGAGCTGGGCGCGGGTCGGGGCCGTTCCCTCGCCGTGTTCCCCGCCAACCCATGAGTTCGACCGAGACGGCCGGGGCCCCAGGCGCGCACGACAAGCCGCCTTGGTACTGGCACTTGCTCGTGCCCTACCTGCGCCGCGAGTGGCCCGCGTGGGGCAAGCTCTACGCGCTGGCGGGCGGGCGCTCGGCCGGGCGCTGGCGGCACGCGGGTCGGGGGCGCGTGCGCGGCAAGCTGCACGGCTACTGGATGGAACTGGACCTCAGCAACTGGTCCGAACGCCTGTCGTGGTGCCTCGGGCGCTACCACGACCTGCCGGTCCAGCTCGTGCTGCAGCAGGTGCTGCGGCCCGGCGACTGCTTCGTCGACGTCGGCGCCAACCTCGGCATGCTGTCGCTGCTCGCGCACCGGTTGGTCGGACCCACGGGCCTCGTGATCGCCTGCGAACCCAACCCGAGGTTGCGCGGCCGCATCGAGGCCCAGGTGCGCGACAACGGCATCGAGCGCCTGCAGCTCGTCGCCAAGGCGCTCGGCGACGCGGACGGCACGGCCGAGCTGCGCGAGTTCGACGGCCACTCGGGCTGGGGCTCGCTGTCGGTCGCGGGGCCGGTCGGCGCCGTCGCGACTGCGAGCTTCCACATCCCGGTCGTGCGCGGCGACGACGTGCTGGCCGCCGTGCCGATGCAGCAGCCCATGGTCGTCAAGATCGACGTCGAAGGCCACGAGGTGCCCGCGCTGCGCGGGCTGCGCGGCACGCTGGCCGCGCGGTTGCCGCTCGTGCTCGTCGAGGTCGCCGAGGCCCACCAGCGCCGCGCCGGCTACTCGGTGCGCGAACTGCGCGAACAGCTCGAAGGACTCGGCTACCGCGGCTTCGTGCTCGAGCTGCGGCGCCGGGCGCTGTTGCGGCGCACGCTCGTGTGGCGCGCGCTGTCGGCCGACGAGGCGGCCGAGGTCGACGTGCTGTTCGTGCCGCCGCGCGGACCGCTGGCCGGGCGCACGGCATCGCTGTTGGCGGGTGCCGCGCGTTAGCCCGCGCCGAGGACCACCGTCACTGCAGGCCGATCGTGTGCTTGATCGCGTTGCTCGACACGGTGATCAGGTCCGGCCCGCTGAGCAGGCCATCGAGCACGACGAACTGCCCGTAGATGTCGAAGCCCTCGAAGCCGTGCGGCACGACGAACGGCACGCTGCCCACCGCGGTGCTCGGCGGCAGCACGAAGACCTGCCACAGCAGTGCGCCCGTGGTGGTGCTCAACATGCAGCCCGGCGCCGTGATCGTCGGCAGCATGAGGCCCGGCCGCGTCGCGGCGACGTCGAGCAGCTGCACGCCGAGGATCGCCGACGGCGGCACGTTGATCGCGTTCCAGGTCAGCGTCTGCCCGCCGAACATGCGCCCGCCGTACTGCACGCCGCCCGCGAACGGGCTCGCGATCGCCTGCTGGCCCATGTTGCCGCGCGTGCCTTCGATGCTGGTCACGAACGGCACCTCGAGCGACAGGTCGCGCGACTGCGGATCGACCGAGTTGATGCCCGCGGCGCCGCCGATGCGGCCCGGCGAGAAGCCGACGATCAGCGAGTTGCAGCCGACCGTCGTCGTCGACGCCGTCGCGTAGGCCGGCACGCCGCCGTACCGGAACTGCACGACGCCCGTCGCCTGGTACAGCACGCACTGGAAGTTCCACACCGTGTGGCCCGCGACGCCCGTGCCCGACACGGTGTTGAACTCGCCGACGTCCCACCACGTCACGTAGCAGACGCTGTTGCCGGGGCCGCCCGAGGTGTTGGTCTTGACGTGCAGGCCCGCGAGCGGATTGATGGCGACGTTGCGCTGCATGTTGAGGTCGTGCCAGAGCACCGCGAGGCGCGCGCCGCTGTACGTCGTCACCGCGGTCACTCCGTCACCGAGCAGCCGCGAGGCAACGGCTGCGAAGCCGGAATCGGACATGGCGGAGTCGAGCCAGACGAAGCCGTTCGTGCTAGGCACGATCGTCGAGGTGCTGCCGCCCGGATAGGCGAACGTGAAGCCGAGCGGGAACACGACGACGCCGTCGTCGAGGATGCTGTCGGGTGCGACGTTGACCTGGCTGTAGTCGACGGGCGGCGCCCCGGCCGTCACCGCGTAGAGGTTGGGCGCCGTCGCGTTGTCGGGTGTCAGCGTCAGGCCGCCGCCGAGGTCGAACGGCTGGCCGTTGAGGAAGCCCTCGTAGAAGCTCGCCGGCGCGCCGCCGCACGCGGCGCCGTAGAACTCGTTGCGGGCGGGGATCAGCGTCGGGTAGCCGCCGGGGCCCGCGAACTCGACGCCGACGACGAGCTGGATCGTCGAGTAGGTGCCGCTCGCCGCGCCGGACAGCGCCGTGACGCCGGCACCGCGCGTGACGGGGATGCCGCCCGTCGTGTTCTGCATGGCGATCAGCGCGAGCGGCGGCGCGTTGGACGGCGCGGTCGGCATCGTGATGTCGATGAGCAGGTTGGGTTCGGCGCTCGTCGGATCGTACACGAACGAGGCGCCCATCGCGGCGAGGTCGAGTACGATGTTCCAGTTGTTGGGGATCGAGCCGACCGACGGCGCCAGGGTCACGGTCGTCGTGCCGAGCGGACCCATCGTCGTCGTGTCGGGGAACGCCGGCGCGCGGTTGGTCGCGAACGACGGGCTCATGTTGCTCGCGGTCAGCGACGTCGAGCCGACTTCGACGGTGACGCCCGTGTAGACCTGGCCGCCGAGGTTGACCTCGCCGTCCTCGCCGCGGAACTTGAGCTTGGTGATGACGATGGCGCCCGGCACGCCGGCCTTGCCCGTGAAGTTGCTCGCCTCGTAGAGGATCTGGAAGCGTCCGTCGGTGGTCCGCCACCAGCTCGTCGTGCCGACGTTGCCGAGCTGGGTCGGGTTCTCCCCGAGGTGGTGGTTGTCGGGCAACAGCAGCTCTTGGGCTCGCACGGCGCCGGCCAATGCAAGGGTGCACAGCATGCAATGGGTCTTCATGGTTTCGCGAGGATGGGAGGTGGAGGTGTCGGCGCGGCATTCGTACCGCGCTCGCGTTGCGCCAAGCCTACGCTGGCAACGGCCGCGCGTACAGGGTGTCACCGGCTGGATGCGTCCGGCCGAACGTCGCAGCGCCCGTCGCTGCCGAGGTCTCGAGCGGGTTTGCCCGCGGCGCTTGACGCCGCGGGCCACCCAGTTCAGAACCGGTCTCTCCCGCTCCAAGGGCGCCTTCAGGCGCCCGCCGGAGCGGTAGGAGGTCCTGAACGAGTTCGCCCCAGCGGCGCAAAGCGCCGCTGGGGCGACCTCGTTCAGAAGCTGTTGCCGAACGCGAGCGTGAAGTTCACGCCCTCGTCGCTGTAGCCCCAGTCGACGCGGAACGTCGCGTCGCGCGAGAACGCGATGCGCAGGCCGAAGCCGTAGCTGTCGAGGTAGCGCCCGTCGGCGAGCTTCTCGATGCCGTCGGCGACCGTGCCGCAGTCGTAGAACACGGCGAACCCGATGCGCTCGATGCGGATCGTGTCGGTGAACGTGATGCCGCGCGGGATCAGGCTGAGCCGGTACTCGGCCGAGAAGTGCGCGGCGGCGCGGTCGGTGAAGCGGTTCTGGATGTAGCCGCGCAGCGTCTGCGTGCCGCCGAGCGTCGGCAGGCTGTAGAACGGCATGTCGCCGACCGTGTCCTGCACGAACGCGCCGAAGGCCAGCACGTCGGTCGGTGGGTTCTCCTCCCGGCCAAACGCGCCGCGGTGCAGCAGCGGCGGCAGCGCGAACACGTGCTGCGCGTCGATGCCGAGGATGGCGCCGAACTCGCCGCCGCTGCCGTAGACGCCGTTGGCGCTGATGCCGAGGCGCTTGCCTTCGTACGGCTGGTGCAGGCTGTCGCGCGTGTCCCAGCCGAAGCTCGTGAGCAGCCACAGCTGGTCGACGCCGTCGCCAGAGGCGAACTCGACCGGGAAGCCGCCGACGACGTCGTCGGTGCTCGGCACGCCGGTCACGCGGCCCTTCGACAGACCGTGCCGTTCGGCTTGGAGGTCGGCGCGCACGAGCCAGTCCCCGCCGGGGTCGGGCAGCGGGACGCGCACGCCGAAGCCGCCGAACGTCAGTTCCTCGGTGTAGCTCGTCTCGTTGCTCTCGGGCGTGCGGCTGCCGAAGCCGAAGAAGCGCCGCGTCAGCGTCTTCTCGTAGCCGGCCCGCCCGTACAGGCGCCCGCGTTCCTCGCGCAGCACGCCGCCGTTGTCGAGGTCGCGCACGTTGAGCCAGCGCGACCAGTTGATGCGGTAGGCCTGCTGCCCCTCGGCCGAGTACGTCATGACGATGTTGGCGAACTCGCGGTAGCGCTGGTCGCGGAAGTCCACGTCGGTCAGCGCGAAGCCGCCGCCGAAGCCGATGTCCGCCTCGCTGAAGACGATCGGCGACAGGAAGCTGCTGACGAGGAAGCGGTCGAACACGCCGCCGGGCTTGATGCGACCCGGCGGCGTGTAGCGCCATCGCTCGGGATTGGGCAGGTCGCCCGGCAACTGCGGCTTCGGGATGCGGCCGTCGGGATCGACGCCGGCGAGCGGATCGTACGCACCCTGCGGATCCTGCGCCGGCAGCCGCGACGCCGTCACGATGGCGAACACGAGCAGCGCGGCGAGCGGCAGGGTGAGGCGCACGGCGCGCAGTGTCGCGATCGTCGGCCGCGGCGCAACCGCGGAGCGCCTTCGTCGTCGCGGCGGGGTCTGGTATCGTCGGCCCGGTGACACCCGTCGTGCGTACCGTGCTCGGCTTGCTCGCGCTCGCTTCGGCGGCCCGTGGTCAGCAGGCGCCGTCGCTCGACTTCCCGGTGCTGCTGCAGCGGCTCGTCGACGTCGACTGGCTGTGGCAGCCGCCGCTCGCCGGGGAACGCTGCGTGCAGTTCAGCAGCTACGATCGCCAGAGCGACGCGGGTCCCGGCGACGCGACGAAGTGGTACGCCAACGACGACCGCGGCCACTACCTGCGCACCGTCGACACGCCGGCCGGCGCCGAGCACGTCATGGTCGACGCCGCCGGGCCCGGCTGCGTCGCGCGCATCTGGTCGGCCAACCCGTCGGGCGTGCTGCACTTCGACGTCGACGGCGCGCGCGTGTGGAGCGTCGACTTCGCGCGGCTCTGCAGCGGCACGCTCGAAGGCGTGCCGGAGCCGTTGGCCGGCATGCGCGCCAAGGGCGGCAACTGCCACCTGCCGATCCCGTTCGCCGAGCACCTCGTCGTGTCCGCGACCGCGGCGGACCTCTACTACCACGCCGACGTCGTGACGTTCCCCGCGGGCACCGCGGTGCCCGGGTTCTCGCCGGACGTGCTCGCGACGCACCGTGCAGCGATCGCGGCGTGCTGCGAACGCCTGCGCGCCCCCGAGCCGATGCTGTCCGGCGCCCATGCCCCGCCGGCGTGCTGGCGCGTCGAAGTGCCGCCGGGTCGTGTGGTGCGGGAGCTGCTCGTGCACGTGACGCACCGGCCCGCCGAGGCGGACCTCGGCGCAGCGATGCGCGGCGTGCTGCTGGTCGTGCGCTGCGGCGGCGAGGAGACGGTGCGCGTGCCGGTCGGCGACTTCTTCGGCGTCGGCGGCAGCAGCACGGTGCACCGCGGCACACGGCTCGGCTTCTTCGGCTCGGGGTACTGTCGCTTCCCGATGCCGATGCCGCGCGGCGGCGAGATCGAACTCGTCGCCGACGACGGGGTGCCCGCCGGGGCACGCCTGCCGCAGCTGCGCCTCTCCGTGTTGCACGAGGCCGCGACGTTCGCGCCGGAGCCGCTGCTGTTCCGCGCCTCGTTCCACCTCGCGAAGGGCACGCCGACGCGGCCGTTCGCCGACCACCTCGTGCTCGACGCCAGGGGCATCGGGCGCTTCGTCGGCACGTCGCTGCTGGTCAGGAATCCGTCGCGCATCTGGTGGGGCGAGGGCGACGAGAAGTTCACGGTCGACGGCGAGGCGTTTCCGTCGTGGTTCGGCACGGGCACCGAAGACTACTTCGGCTACGCGTGGTGCTGCCCCGAGCCGTTCCAGTCGCCGCTGCATGCGCAGGTGCAGTGCGACGGGCCGATGAACTACGGCTACACGGTGCTGCATCGCACGCACCTGCTCGACAGCGTGCCGTTCCGCCGCTCGTTCCGGTTCGAACTCGAGCGCTGGCACTGGACCTGTGACATCGAAGTCGACTACCGCACGGTGGCCTACTGGTACGGCGCCGCGGGCGCGACGGCCGGACTGCCGGTCGTGCCGGGCGCAGCCGAGCGCGCGCTCCTGCCGCTGCCGCCACCGCCGCAGTTTGCGGCGGCCGGGGCGATCGAAGGCGAGGACCTGCGGGTCGTGTCGCTGAGCGGCGGGCTCTGCGAGATCCAGAACCTGGCCGTCGTCGAGAACACCTTCTCGCGCGACGCGCACGTCTGGTGGCGCGACGGCGAGCCCGGCGACGTGCTCGTGCTGGCCGTGCCCGTGGCCGAGGCCGCGCGCTACCGCGTCGTCGCGGCGTTCACGCGCGCCGCCGACTTCGGTCGTGTGCAGGTGTCGCTCGGCGGGCAGCGGTTCGATGGCGTCATCGACGGCTACGCCGAGCGCATCGGCAGCACGGGGCCGCGGGAACTCGGCGTCGTGTCGCTGCCGGCCGGCGAGGCGCAGCTGCGGCTCGAACTCGTGGGCAGGAACCCCCACGCCAAACCCCGTCACATGGTCGGTCTCGACTACGTGCGGCTGGAGAAGCTGCCATGACACGCAAGAAACCGCGGCGCGAGATCTTCGAATGCCCGCAGTGTGGTGCCGACGTGCCGGTCGGCGCCAAGGTCTGTCGCGAGTGCGGCAGCGATGCGCGCACCGGCTGGCTCGACAGCACCGAGATCGACTACGCCAGCGTCGACCTGCCCCAAGGCTACGCCGACGATCCGGACCATCCGGGGGCGTTGCCTGGCCCGCGGCGTTCGTGGTGGGTCGCCGCCATCGCGATCCTCGCCGCGCTCGCGCTGCTGGCGCTCACCGTGCTGCGTTAGAACTGCACGCCCCACGCGTTGGTCTCGGGCAGCGGCAGCATCGAGACGCCGAGGTCGAGGATCAGGCCCTGGAAGTAGTACGTCTGGCCCAGCAGGTTGGCCGGGATCGGGCCGTAGTTGGCGGGTGCGATGCCGGTCACGGGGTCGTGCAGGTAGACGCTCGGATCGAGCACGATGTCCGAGAAGCCGTTGCCGATCGCGAGGCTGCAGAGGCCCGGCGCGACGCTCGGCAGCAGCGTCTGGCTCAGCACCACGATCGAGATCGTCGGCCCGACGACGGGGCCCGAGTGCAGATAGCCGTGCACGATGCCGTTGGTCGGCACCGCGGCCTCGGCGAAGAACTGCGGCGTCGCCGGCGCCTGCAGGTCGACCTGGATGCTGTTGGTCAACACGGCGGGGTTGAAGACGCGCAGGTTGTAGGTGCCCGGCGCGAGGCCGGGACGCGGATGCACCTCGATGTGCTGGTTGTCGAGCACGCGGAAGTAGCCGCTGTTCCACTGGCTCGGGTCCGTCGCGCCGATGATGTCGAAGTCGAGGCCGACGAGCGCTGCCCAGGCCAGGTTGTCGCCCGACAGCAGCATGCCCTGGTCCGTGAGCGTCGGCAGCGTCGGGTTGACGGGGGGCACGTCGAGCGACGGGAACGGCAGCACGGGGAAGGTCGCCGTCAGGCCGAACAGTTCGGCATCGCCGGTCAGGGTCAGCGTGCGGTTCGTCGGCTGTGTCGTCAGCGTGGCGCCGAAGGCGCCGTAGTAGCCGATGTAGGTGTTGGTCTGGTTGGCCGCGCCCCCGACCTGCACCGCGACCGAGTTCGCGAGCGTGATCGAACCGCCGTCGTTCGCGCCCGTGCCCACGAGCGTGCCGCTCGCGGACTGGTAGTAGTGCCAGTGGTCGGGGTTCATCGTGCCGCCGTTGGCGACGTAGGCCGAGGGCAGCATCTGCAGCACCGGGCTGCCCGCGGGCGGGCAACCGGCCTCGCCGGGGTCGATGCGGTTCGTCAGCATGAGCGCGACGTCCCAGGCGTCGTCGAGCTGCGTCAGCCGCGCGAGCGTGCCCGTCAGCTCGGCATGGCCGTCGTCGTACTCGGTGAAGCGACCGGCCGGCACGAACAGGTAGTCGTCGGCGACGCCGGGCAGGACCATGGCGCGGCCCTCGGCCAGCGTCGTGCGCAGCGGATCCGGTTGCGGGTGCGTCGCGTCCTCGCCGTGGAACGCGGAGAGATCGAGCAAGAGGCTCGCGGTGCCCGCCGGCGTGATGCCGAACATGGGCTGTTGCAGCACGGTCACCGTGAAGTCGGCCTGCACGCCGAGCGCCGCGTTGCGGTTGTTGGCGCCGAGTCCGACCTGGATCGGTCCGCTGTGCTGCACCGCGAGCACCGCGCCGTCGAGGTTGCGTACGCCGGTCAACGTGCCCGAAGCCGCCGTGTAGTACTCGAACGTGTTCGGGTCGACGGTGCCGCTCGGCACGTAGGCGCTCGGCAGCAGCTGCAGGTCGGGCGCGCCGGCCGGCGGATAGCCGGGATCCGTCGGCACGAGATGGCCCGTGAACTCGATGTCGATCAGGAAGGCCGAGTAGATGCTGCTGTCGCTGAAGACGCGGCCCGTCAGGCGCGCCGTGCCGTTGGGCAGTTCCGTGAACTGGCCGCCGCCGGAGAGCACGAAGTCCGTGTAGACACCGGGCACCGACAGCATCGTGCCCGCGGGCAGGGTCGCGACCGTGGGATCCGCGGCGGGTTGGCGGACGGCGTGGTAGGTGGGCTGTTGGGCGAACGTCGAAGAGGCGAGCAGCGCGAACGCGGCGAGGCAGGGAGTGCGGAGCATCATGAGATTCGGTTGCGGCAGAACGCGTCGATGCAGTGATTGTTGCGCCGGGATGGAATCGCGCACTGACAGACTACCCCGTGCCCGCCCTTCATGCGGCCGGACGCATTCTGCGGCCTCCCGGGACGCGCTCCGGCGGGGCGCGTGGTCGCAATGCCAGCGAGCCTGCGGCGCCGGGCCGCGGCCTCACGCCGGGATCGCCGCTCGCGGCGTCCTCACTGCAGCACGAGCGAAGTGACCTGCGGGTACGGCACCGCGCGCACGCGACCGTCGGCTTCGATCACGACCCAGCCGCCAGGCCCTTCGGGCAGCGTCGCGAACAGGTGGCCCTCGAGCATGCCGGAGACCGTGGTCGTGACGCGCACGAGCGCGCCGATGCGCGGCGGCCACGCGGGCGACGGTGCGCCCGATGCCGGTGTGCCGGATGCCGGCGGGGCCGATGCCGTCGCCGCGCGTGCGGCCGCGGGCGCGCCGGGCCGCCGCGACTCGGGCAGCACGAACGCGGCGTCGCCGTGCCAGAACGTCGCCGTCGGGTCGCGGTCGGCCGCCGCATCGACGCGCACCGTGACCGGGAAGTGGTCGCTGTAGGTCTTGCGCCACGCGTTCTTGTCGAGCCCGCCTTGGTCGTCGTGCACCGTCATCGAATCCTTCTGCAGCTCGGTGAAGCCGGGCGCAACGGCGACCTGATCGATCGGGTCGGCGAAGTGCATGATCGTCGGCGTCGGGCGCGCCGGCATCAGGTACTGCAGCGCACCGCCCTTCTCGAGCAGGGTCTCGGGTTCGGCCTGGTAGGTGCTGTTGAAGTCGCCGAGCACGACGATGTCCTGGTCCTCGTTCGGCGCGCTCTCGAGCTGCGCGACCCAGTCGTGCAGCGTCGTGGCCTCGAGGCGGCGCTTCTGTTGGTCCTTCTGCGCGCGGCCCGCCTTGAGGTGCACGGTCACCATGCGGAAGTCGAAGCCAGTGGCGCGCACGCGGAAGCACGCGGTCACCGGCACACGATGGAAGATCGGCACGCCCTCGAGTTCGCGCGGGAACGACAGCAGCTCCTCGGCGCCGAGCAGTTCGACGACCGCGTCGTCGTAGAGGAAGCCGATGTTCTGTGCCGTCTTGCCGTCGTCCCAGCCGCCCGTCGTGCCGAGCGCCCAACGCCACGCGGGGCCGGCGCCGGCCGCCACGGACCGCAGCGGCCCCTCGCCGCAGATCTCCTGCACGGCCAGCACGGCGACGCCGAGCGAACGGATCTTCGCGCCGATCGCGGCGAGGTCGTCGTCGGTGCGCGGCGGCACGTCGGAGCGAAGGTTGCCCGGTGCGCCGAGGAACTCGAGGTTCCAGGTGCCGATGCGGAGTGGTTGGGCCGGGGCCTGGGCCGCGACCGCGGCGGGCAACAGCACGGACAGCCAGACGAACGCGGAGCAGCCGTTCTTCATGCGGAGCCTTCGGCCCGGGCGCGGATGCCGCGCATCAGGTCCTGCAGGTGGTGGATGTTGTGGATCGAGAGCAGGATGCCGGCCAGCATCTCGTCGGCG
>DASUFY010000209.1:0-8278 GCA_036274315.1 Planctomycetota bacterium
GACGCGCGCGGCGCTGCTCGTGATGGTCAACCTGCCGCTCGCGCTGATCGGCGGCATCGCGGCGATCTTCGTGTCCGGCTCGCCCGGCCTGTTCGGCAACACGCTGGCGCTGTTCGGCCTCGGCGGCGAACGCTACCAGGCGCCCGTGATCTCGATCGCGAGCATGGTCGGCTTCATCACTCTGTTCGGCATCGCGGTGCGCAACGGCATCCTGCTCGTGCGCCACTACTTCGATCTCATGCAACACGGAGTGCCGCTGGCCGAAGCGATCGTGCGCGGCTCGCTCGAACGCCTGGTGCCGATCCTCATGACGGCGCTGACCGCGGCACTCGGGCTCGTGCCGCTCGTGTGGGCCGCCGGCCAGCCCGGCAGCGAAATCCTGTCGCCGCTGGCCGTGGTCGTGCTCGGCGGCCTGTTGTCGTCTACGTTCTTGAACCTCGTGGTCGTTCCGGCCGGGTTCTTCCTGCTGTTCCGACACTCCCCCGCGCCCGAACCCCTGGGCCCTGCAAGCGAAGCATCGTCATGAGCAAGTTCCTGCTGCCGACTCTCTGCACCACGCTGCTGTTCGCCGCCTGCGGCGGCGACGCTACCAAGGGTGCGACCGACCCCAAGGCACCCAAGCCCGCCGCGCCATCGGCCGGCGACACCCACGGCGAAGAACAGTCGCTGGGTGCGCTCACGATCGGCACGCACACGTTCGCGGTGATCCAGGAGGGGTCCGTCGTGGCGGGCAAGGAAGCCCACCTCGACCTCGTGTTCGCGGCCGGCATCCCGCTGCCGGGCACCGTGCGGGCCTGGGCCGGCGTCGAGTCGAGCCAGGGCTCGATGAAGGCCAAGCTCGGCAAGGAGAACGAGACCACGCTGCACGGCCACATCGAGGTGCCGAAGCCGATCCCCGAGGGCAGCAAGTTCTGGATCGAGATCGAAGAGAACGGCGCCACGAAGAAGGACTCGGTCGCCTGGAAGTGAGCCGTCGATGCTGGCCGCACGCCGTCGAGCGAGGGCCTTCATGGGCCGCGGCCTCTGCGCCGTCACTCGGACCTGCTACGATCCACGGTCCCACCACTCCGACCGCGGGAAAACCATGCGCGCTCTATCGTCGATCCGATCCCTGTGCCTGACCCCGTGCGCCGCGGCCTTGCTGCTCGCCAGCCTTGCCGCGGGTGCCCGTGCCCAGACCGTCACGTTCTCCGCCTCGCTGCTCGGCAGCAACCAGGTGCCACCCAACGCCTCGACCGCGATCGGCAGCGCGGTCACGGCACTGAACACAGCCAACAACCAGGTGTCCGTCACCGTGGTCACCTCGGGCCTCGTCGGAGCCAACGCCGCGCACCTGCATCAGGCGGCCGCGGGCAGCAATGGGCCGATCATCCTGCCGCTGGCCGGTGGCCCGGTACAGTGGACGGGGAGCGGGACGCTGACGGCCGCGCAGGTCGCCGACCTGCAGGCTGGCAACGTGTACGTGAACGTACACACGGCGGCGTTCCCCGGCGGTGAGATCCGTGGCCAGCTGTCGGCGGTGGTTCCTTCCTACACGCTATACGGCGCTGGTTGTGGAACTCCCGTCATCATGCAGACCGACAGCGATCTCGTGCCCGGCATGCGCACGCGGTACTTGCTGCGCGCCCAGCCCGGTCAGATCACCGTGCTGATCCTGGGACTGTCGCAGATCGCGGTGCCGGTCTTCGGCTGCACGTTGTTGGTGCCACCGGTCACCACGCTGGCCTACGTCACAGACGCAGCCGGCAATGCATCCCACCCACTCGACGTGCCGGGCGATCCTGCGTTCGTCGGCACGGAAGTCGACAACCAGTGGGCCCTCTTCGATGCCGCGGCCCCACAGGGCATCGGCTTCTCGAGCGGCGGCAGGGCCGTGGTCGTCAATCCGCAGCTCATGGTCGGCGGGTTCAGCCCGTCGGGCGGCGGCATCGGCACGGTCGTCAGCCTCACGCTGGCCGGCGTCAACTTCGGCAACAACCCTGACAACCTCTGCATCCGGGCGCAGTTTCCCGGCGTGCCGGGCTCGTCGTTGCTGCGCGCGATCAACGTCACGCCGCTCGGCGGCGGACTGGCGACGGTGACCGCGAGGTTGGCGACCGCGGCGATCAGTCCCGTACTCGGCGGCGACCTGATGGCGATGCGCGGCAATGGCGGCATGCCGGGCGCTCCCGCGGGTGTGAAGCTCTCGGCTCCAGCCGAGGGTTGGGGTTGGAACGGTGCGGCGCTGGGGCAAGCCGGTGGCGGCGGCGGCCAGTTCACCGCGATGCCCAACTTCAGCCAGACGCCGATCCCGTTCACTCCCGTCGGCAACTCGCTGCGCGCCAACTTGCCCGCTGGTCCATACACCGTCAGTCAGACGATCACCCTCGACGCACACTGGGACGTCTCGTGCCCGGGGCAGCCGTCGGTGCACTACGACCACTTCCTCGGCACCATGACGGTGCTGGCGAACATGACGGCAATCGAATGCCGCGACGAGGTCGCGGCCAAGATCGCCGCCGTCTTCAACAATCTGTTCCCCGGCAAGGTCCAGGTCAACGTGCCCGTCCCCGGCGGCGCACAGATCGTGATCACGATGACCGATCCGACCTGCACCATCACCGGCGGCGGCGGCTCGCTCTACGTGCAGTAGTCGGCGGCAACGAAGCCCGCGAGCGAGCAGCCGCCTTCGTCGGCTCGTGGCGCGAACCCGATTCCCACTCACGACCCGTCGGGGCGCGCGCACAACCGCGTGTGGTGGAAGTCCGCCGTCGTGCCGGCCCAGGTGCCCTTGTACTTGCGGCGGAACTTGTCGAGGTCGTTGATGACCTTGCGCAGCGCCGGGATCCGGCTCGTGTCGACGCCGTCCATGAGCTTCTGCAGCGCCCTGCCCGCGTCGACCTCGACCTTGATCTTCGGGTCGGCCGCGAACCGTTCGAGCTCCTTCTTCGCCGAAGCACCGGGCGGCAGATCGCCCCAGGACTTGACGATGTGGTCGAGTTCGCTGGCGGCCGACGCGTAGTCGGCCCGCGCCCCGATCTGACCGACGCGCTCGAGCCACCGGGCCTCGCGCTCGGCGAGCGCCGTCTTCTGGCCCTCGAGCACCTCGCGCACGGGCTCGTCGAGCTTCGGTGTCGCCAGGCGCTTCTCGATCAGTTGGTGCAGCTTGTCGAACTCCGACCTGGCCCACATCACGCGCATCGTGTCGTAGATCCGGTCCGCCGGCAGCTCCGGCGGCAACGGCAGGGCCTGCAGCAGTTCTTCGATGGTCGCCTCGTCGGGCACCCACCAGTCCGGCAGCGAGTAGACGTTGCCATACGCGTCGAAGCAGAAGCAGCACGGCAGGTACTCGACCTTGTACTTCTCGCGGAAGTCGTTGGACTTGATCCACGGGTAGATGGCGCCCATGCCGGTGACGAACTGCTGCTCGATCGTCGCCTCGGGCTCGGACGACACGCCGAGCACCACGAGTCCGCGCGAGGCGAACTTCTTGTGCAGTTCGTTGAAGTGCGGCACGCTCTTCTTGCACACGTCGTGTTTCGAATGTGAGTACTCGACGATCACGACCTTGCCGGCGAGCTCGGCGAAGCTCTTCGGTCCGTCGTTCCAGACCTTGCCGAACGTGAACTCCGGCGGCCTCTCGCCCTTCTTCACCTGGGCAGTCGCGGCACCAGCGAGCAGGACGACGGCGAGCGCCGCCACGGTGCGGGCGTGGGTTCCCATCGGCGCGAGCATACCGTGCACGCGCGCCGGGTGGCACACTGCGCCGTTGCCGACCGGTGGCCAGCCCGCCACACTGCCGGCATGACCCAGAGGAGCACCGCGGCAGCGGTCCTGGCCCAATCGATGTTCCTGTCGATGACCCTGCCGGCGCAGACGCTGATCTGGCCCGGCGAGGAGATCGCGACGATCGACGCCACGCACCTGCGCGCCTACGTGCCCGCGGCGTCGGCCGACCGGCTGCGCACGCTCGTCGCGCGCGCCGACCAGATCTATGCGCACATGATCGAGGACGCGGGCTTCGTCGAGCACGACAAGCTGCGCCTCCTGATCGCCGATTGGTTCGACGACCACAACGGCTACTCGTTCGTGGCCCCGTTCCCGCTCGTGCAGATCGAGCTGGCGCCCTCGCAGCCCGATTCGACGATCTTCGCGGGCGGCCTCGACGCGGAGCGAACGCTCGCGCACGAGTTCGCGCACCAGATCAGCAACGACCGCAACCACGGCGTGCGCGGCGTGCTCGAGAGCATCTTCGGCCGGCTCCTGCCGAACGACCTGCTGAGCCTGCTGTTCTGGTACGTGTCGACGCCGGCCCACCAGACCATGCCACGCTTCTGGCAGGAAGGCCTCGGCGTCTGGGCCGAGACCAGCTACGCCGACCCGACCAGCGCCTGGGCCGGGCGCGGCCGCGATCCGCTGACGCACATGATCTGGCGGCTCGACACCGCCGCCGACGTGCTGCCCGACGTGAGCGACTGGCGCATCACGTTCCACGAATGGCCGTTCGGCGGGGCCGCCTACACGTACGGCACGGCCTACACGCGCTTCCTCGAGGGCTACCTCGGCAGCCGCGCCTCCGTGTGGCGCTTCGTGCAGGTCCAGGCCGAGATGTGGCCGTTCCTGTTCGATCGTGGCCCGCGCCGGCTCGTCGGGCAGCGCCACGCGGCGCTGCTCGAACGTGCGCGCACGGCCCTGCGCCAGGAGCAGCTGCAGGCGCTCGCGACGCTGCGCAGCGCGCCGGTCACGACGCCGAAGACGCGCTGGACGCCGGCCGACATGCTCGTCGGCGCGCCGGCGTGGACCGCGCCCGACCGCCTCGAGTTCGCGGGCAAGCCGGCGCAGGGGCGCGCGCGGCTCTACACGCTGCAGCCGAACCGGACCGTCGACTGGCTGTCCGGCTCGAACACGCCGATGCTGGCGTTCGGTGCCGTGCGCGCGCTGCCCGACGGCGGCAGCAGCACCGGCATCGTCTACCACGAGTTCAACTGGCGCGGCATCAGCCACATCGTCGTCGACGGCGTTTCGTACGGCTGGCGCCTGCTGCAGCCCGACGCGGGCCCGCTCCGGGACGGCGAACGTACGGTCGTCGCGGTGCAGCTGCGCGACGGCGGCGGCCAGGACCTCGTCGTGCACCGGCTGCGCGGGGGTGAACTCGACGCCGGCGCGACGCTGCGCGTCGAGAGCACGCCGTGGACCCCGGCGCTGCGGCCCGGCGGCGGCCACGACGACGAACTGGTCTGGGTCGAGACCGATGCCGCCGGTTCGCGCCTGGTGCTCGGCTCGCTGAACGACGACGGCGCGCGCACCGTGCTCTGGAGCGTGCGCGGCCGCATCCTGCATCCCGCGTGGTCGGCAGACGGTGGCTCGCTGTTCTGCTGCGCCGACCACACCGGCGTCGCGAACGCCTACCGCGTCGACCTGGCCGGTGCGAAGGTGGACATCGTGCCGGTCACGAACACCATCGGCGGCGTCGTCGCGTGCGTGCCATCGCCCGACGGCAAGACGCTGGCCATCGTCGACCACGACGAGCGTGGTCCGTTCCTCGCGCTGCTGCCCAACGACCGCGCCAGCTACGCGCCGAAGGTGCCGACGATCGCGCTGGCCTGGCCCGCACCCGTGACGCCCGAACTGCAACAGGACAACCCGGCGGCGCAGCGCCCGACGCCGATCGCGCCGCTGCCGGCCGGCGCCGCCGACGCGCTGTCGGTGCGGCCCTACTCGGGTCTCGGCGAGCTGCGGCCGCTGTTCTGGGCGCCGTCGACCGTGGCCGTGCCCGAGGGCGGTTACGGCGTCTATGGTCTCATGGCCGATCCGCTGTTCACGCAGGTCGTGCAGGGTGGCGTCGGCGTCGGCTACGTCGAGCAGGAGGCGGTCGCGTTCGCGAGCTGGGACCACCTGGGTTCGGTCGTCGAGTACGGCATCAACGGCGGCCGCAGCGAACGCACGTTCGCCGAGACGGTGCGGCGCGGCGGCGAGTTGTTCGACTACACCGAGACCGTGGCGCGCGGCGAGGTGCGCGTCGGGCGCGGCCTCTACGCGCTCGAACGCACGTTCCTCGTCTACGGCTCGTTCGGCGTCGAGAGCCATGACGAGGTGGACCACTCGGCGCGCGACTACGCGGGAGGCACCTACGTCAAGGCGCCGTTCCGCGACACGGAACGCTACGCCGAGCTGACGTTCGGCTACGACGACTCGACGTTCTATCCGACCAGCTACACGCGCGAGGACGGCTTCCGAGTGCTCGGCGTCTACCGCCACTCGGGCCTCGGCGGCGACCTCGAACGCAACCTCGCGCTCGGCGACGCGGGCTACACGTGGAGCCTGTTCCCGAAGGCCGGCCACCAGCTCGTCGTGCGCGGCCAGATCGGCTGGTCCGACGGCGACGACACGCTGCAGGGCAACTTCAGCGTCGGCGGCGGGCTGTCGACGGGCCTGCCGCGCGGCTACATCGACTCGGCCGTCGCGACGGGCCGCTACCTGCTCGGCGGCAGCCTCGCCTATCGCTTCCCGCTCTGGCGGCCGTTCACGGCCTCGGGCACGACGCCGTTCCGCGGCCGCCAGCTCGTCGTCGAGCTGTTCGGCGACACCGCGAACGTCAGCAACGACCGGCTCAACGGCGACGGCCAGTGGTTCACGAGCGTCGGCGGCGAACTGTTCGCCAACGCCGAGTTCTTCGACGGCATCCTGAGTCCCGGCGTCGGCGTCGCGTTCCAACTCGACGGGCAACGCGATGTGAAGGCCTACTTCACGCTCGGCTTCAGCTTCTGACGCGGCCGCGCGATCGAGTCACGCCGGTCCCTGCACTAGCCGCCGCACGGCCTGGCCGACCGCATCGACCGCGGCGCCGAGGTTCCACTCGCCGCGGTCGCGATCGCCGGTCCAGTTGCTGATCGCACGCACGTGCAGCAACGGCACCTCGAGCTGGCGGCAGACGTAGGCGACGGCAGCACCCTCCATCGTCTCGATGTCGGCGCCGCTGCGCTGCGACATGCGCTGCGAGGTGGCCTCGGTGCCGCTGCACGTGCTCACGGTGACGCCGCGCACGAGCGGCACGCGGAGCATCGCCGAGGCCTGCTGGGCCATGCGCGGGTTGGCCGGAAACGCGGCCGGTCCGCCGAGGATCCGGTCCCCGGCCTCGTTCGCGTAGAGCCTCGCCGCACCCTGCTCGATGGCCTGGAACCCGGTCGGCGTCTCGACGCCTTCGTCGCCGAAGCGATCGCTCGCGACGACGCACACCTGGCCGAGCCGCGCCGGCGCCGGCGTCGTGCGATGGCGATCCGGGAACGCGCCGGCGACGCCGAACAGCAGCACCGCGCGCGCGGTCGGCACCGAACGCAGCACCGTGGGCAGCCGCATCGCCGCGGCGGTCTTGCCGACGCCGAGCACGTGTACACGGCCCTCGCGATCGAAGTTCTCGAGCGCCGAGGCGCACACGAGCACGAAGTCGCCGATCGGCACGCCGCCGTGGCTCGCGCCGGTTCCGCTCACCGATCGACGCCCGCGGCGAGCTTGCCCTTCGCGGCGAGCAATCGCGTGAAGTCCGCCTCGCAGGTCGTGAACTGCTCCGCGAATCGCCGCCAGGCATCGGCGACGACGAGGAAGCGATACGTGTCCGTGCGGCTCGGCTCGCCGTCGTTCGCGGGCAGGCTGAGTCCATCCACCGCCGTCACGTAGCTCAGGTACTGCTGCACGTTGGCCGCGCGCCGGCAGCTCTCGGCCTGCTCGTAGTCGAGCCCCTGCAACAGCGACACGCCGGCGAGGAACGCCGGGAGGCCGAGGCGCTCGAGCTTCTGGGCGTGGCCCGGCGAGAACGTCGGCGATCGGGCGAGGCCCTCGACCATCGAACCGCACGCGAAGCAATCCGGCGCCGCGGCGAGCAGGCTCGCATCGAGGTCGTGCAGCTTCGGCTGCTGCTTGCGCGAGGAGACCGAGCGCATCGACTTCTGCACGCCGCCGACGAACTGCTCGACCTTCGCCGCGAGCCCCGTCGGCGCCGAACGCCGCACGCCGGCCGCGGCGCGCTGGGCAGTGACCGAGGCGTCGTAGGCGCGGGCCCGGGAGCGCTGCGCGCGCGCGGCGTAGGCCGTGCCGAACATCGCCAACGTCATGCCGCCCACGAGCAGGAGCAGCAGCACGGCAACGACGCCGCGGCGGCGGGGCCGGGCCGGGCGCGATCTCGGCACCGGCGGCGGAGCCCGCTCGGGCAGCGGCGGCGGTTCGATCGCCGGCAGCGGCGGCGGCACGCAGGACGGCAGCGGCGCACCGTGCGACGATGCCTGCACCGCCTGCTCCGCGAACG
>DASUFY010000210.1:0-28857 GCA_036274315.1 Planctomycetota bacterium
TCGCATGGCTCTGCGTCCGAACCCAGGCTAGGGCATCGGGGACCTCGTTCAACGTGCAGCCGCGAATGTCGTGCAGGGCGGGGAAAGACCTTCGGTCCGCCCGCAGCCGATGCCAGTCGACAACGGGTCAGGGATCGCGCACCAGCATCACCCGGTCCTGCCCGACAAGGGCGTGCTCGCGGGCACGAACGCATGGAGGTGGAAGTCGATCAGACCCAGCAGCGCATCCTGCGAGGTCGAGCCGAACGCCATGCGGAACTGCAGTGCGCCGCCGTCCGCGATCCCCGAGTCGGGGCTCGCGTGGCATTCCATGTGGACTCTTTTCGGCCCGCTGCGGCGCGGAGCTTGTGTCCGCGAGGGCTTGGCCCGAGGGCTACGGCCGGGCCCAGGCGCTGCCGATCTGGATGTAGAGCACCGTGTCCTCGGGTCCGAACGCCACGTCGACGCCGGCGTGCAGCCCGTACGCCCTGGCGATCTCGTAGCGCACACCGACGCCGCCGGCGACCGCACTCGCGCTGTTCGCGTAGCGGTCGAAGTCGTTCCACGCCGCGCCGACGCCGCCGAAGCCGACCAGGCTCAAGCGCTCCCAGAACTGCCAGCGCAGCTCGGCTTCGAACGACGCCATCGTCTCGCCCTGGTAGCGCAGCAGCGGCACGCCGCGCAGCACGACGAAGGGCCGCATGTAGAACGGCACGTCGCCGAAGCTCGCTGCGGCGTCGCCGCGCAGGCCGAGGAACCACTGCGACGACAGCGGCACGTACTGCATGCCGAGCAGGTAGACGCGTTGGAACTCCGCGTCGCCGCCGAGCACTTCGTCGAAGAGGCCCACGGTCAGCTCGAGGTAGCTGCCCGTCGTCGGCGTGAACAGGTTGTCGCGCGAGTCGACCGTCAGCGACGGGGTCAGGCCGCCGACGTCCGAGCGGCGCATGAAGTCGGGCAGGCCCGGCGTGCCGGCCGGGTCGTCGAACGACACGTCGATGCGGGCGACGCTGTAGTTGAGGCCGACCCACCACGGCGTCTCGCCGAGCCGGTAGCGCGCCTCGAGGCTCACGCCGACCGGTTCGAGGTTGTAGCGCAGCGAACGCTGGTCGAGCATCGCGTCGTCGCCGAGGCCGAAGTAGTCGAGGTTGACCGAACCGTCGACCGCGAAGACGCGCGTCTGCAGCCGGTCGTCGAGCCAGTGCCGGATGTCGCCGGCCGCGCCAGCCCAGGTGCCGTTCTCGGTGCCGAGCCCGCCGACGAACGTGATGTCCGGACGGCCGAAGCCCGCCTTCGTCTCGCCGAGCGGCCGGCTCAGGAAGGCGAGCCCACCGGCCGCGCCGTAGCCGACGGCCGGTTCGGTGATCGGCGCGACCACCGGCAGGAAGCCGTACTGCTCGTCGAGGAAGCTGCTGAGGTCGGGCCAGCCGTCGTCGACGGGCTTCTTCCGGGCCGGCGCCTGCTGCGCGACGAGCGCGGCCGACATGGCGATCGCGGCGCAGAGCAGGCGGGTGACTACCATGGCGTGTTCGGGCTCGCGCGGGCGCTGCGTGCGGAGTCGGAGGGCGCGGCATGTTGTCGCACGGCATCGCGCCCGGCAAGGACGGGCGCGGGAACCCTGTGCGTGACCGGCGTCGACGCATCGACGTTCGCTGGGCGCCACCGTTCGCACCGGCGTGGCATTCATCCTGCGCCGGCGCGGCTGCCGATAGCACCGGCTGCATGCGCTGCGCCACCGTCGTGCTCCTGCTGCCCGCACTCGCGCTCGCCCAACAGTCTCCGCGCGACGACGAGGCCACGCTGCGCCGGCTGCGCGCCGAGTTGCGTGCGGCGCGCGACGAGCTGGACCGGCTCGGCGCCATCGAGGTGCCCGAGCCGACGCAGGTGCGCGGCTCGCTCGGCGTCGACTTCACCAACCAGTACTTCTTTCGCGGCATCCTGCAGGAGGATCAGGGCGCGATCGCGCAACCGTGGCTCGAACTCGACTTCGGACTCGGCAAGGGCGTCGGGCTGCTGCACGACGTGGAATGGTCGCTCGGCATCTGGAACAGCCTGCACGACGGCCCGACCGGCGGCGCCGGTTCCGTCTGGTACGAGAGCGACGTCTATTCGGGCCTGTCCGTCGGCGTCGGCGAACGGCTGCGCGTCGGCGTGCAGTACACGGGCTACCACAGCCCGAACGCCAGCTTCGGCACCGTGCAGGAGATCGCGGTCAACGCCGCGTTCGACGACGCCAGGCTGTGGCTCGGCGGCGGCCTGCAGCCGTCCGTGACGCTCGCCTTCGAGGTCGCGGGCCAGGCCGACGCGGGCAACGGCCTCGGCATCTTCGCGGGAGTGGGCATCGCGCCGGGCCTGCCGCTGGGCTCGATCGGCGACGTGGCGCTGAGTCTGACGGCGCCCGTGCATCTCGGGCTCAGCGTGCACGACTACTTCGAAGCGCCGGGCGGCGGCGCCGACGACACCTTCGGCTACCTCGACACCGCGCTGGTCGCCTCGGCCGCGATGGGACGTCTGTCGACGCCGATGAGGTCGTGGCAGGTCGACCTGGGTTTGCACTGGCTGTTGCTCGGCGACAGCAACCAGCAGCGCAACGGCGGCAGCGGCGGCGAGCTCCTGGTCGCGTTCGGCGTCAGTTCGAGGTTCTGACGCGCGCGCGTCAGCGCCGGCTCACGAAGCGCTCGACGTCCGCCGCACCGGCGCGATGGCCGGCGAGCCCGGCCAGCGTGCCGCGCAGCTTGGCCCAGGCGGCGCGCGGTCCCGACAGCAGCGCCAGCGGCCAGGCGACGACGTCGAACAACAACCACGCCGTCCACGTGCGCAGCGAGCCGCGGCCGCGCAGGTAGCGCACGGCATTGCACGCCATGAAGAACTTGCGCAGCGGCGCGCGCCCGCCGCCCGACGATTGTCCCGCCGCGTGCACGACGCGCACCCACGGCAGCCAGACGATGCGGCCGCCGCGCCGGCGCAGCCGTTCGCAGACGTCGACGTCCTCCCAGTACATGAAGTAGCGCTCGTCGAAGCCGCCGACCGCGAGCAGCTCGCTGGTGCGGAACAGCACGCACGCGCAGGGCAGGAACTCGACGGCCTCGGGGCCGTGCACAGCCGGCCGCGGGGCCCGGCCGTGGCCGACGAGCCGCAGCGAGTTCGGCCCGAACGCAAGGCACCCGCCCTCGGCCCAGACCGAGCCGTCGGGGTGCAGCACCGTCGGTCCGACGGCTGCGACGCGCGCGTCGTTGTCGAGCACGGAGACGAGCGGCGCGAGGAAGCCGGGCGGCAGGCGCAGGTCGTTGTTGAGCACGAGCACGTGGCCAAGGCCGCGCTGCTGCGCCCACCGCAGGCCGTGGTTCATGCCGCCCGTGAAGCCGAGGTTGTCGGGCAGCGCGGCGAACTCGACCCGGTGCGGCGACGAGGTCGCGGCCAGGTCGCGCACGGCGCCCTCGAGCACGCGCGCCGAGTCGTCGCCCGAGCCGTTGTCGATGACGAGCGCGTGCACCGGCACGCCGGCGACCGCGAGCAGGTCGGCGAGGCACTGCCGCGTCAGCGCCGGCTGGCGCCAGTTCAACACGATCGCCGCGACCGGCGTGGACTCAGCCACAGAGACCCCGCACGCAACGCCAGTAGAACGCGAAGAAGCGGTCCATCGACCGCCGCAGCGCCGCGGCCGCCCCCTGTTCGGCGAGCCCCGGATTCAACGTCAACGGCGCCGCCACGAGCAGGTCGCGGTCGGGCACCGTGCGGCCCGCCTGCGCCGGCCCGCGCGCGCGCACCGCGGTCGGCAGCAGCTTGAACAGCTGCCACTTGCCGTGCACCCAGTCGACGAAGTGGCCGCGCCGCCAGCCGAAGCCGGCGTAGACGAGGCCGTACAGCAACTGGGCCGGCACCGTCAGGCACAACGTGCGCCAGCGCATGCAGCTGATCAGCACGTACCAGCGGTTCCGGCTGTGCAGGAACGTGCGGCGACCCGGGTAGGCGCCGCTCTCGCCGCGCACCGACAGCCCGGCCGTGCCCGCCTTGTGCGTGCACAGCGCCTTCGCACACAGCCAGATCGTGTGGCCGCGCATGCGCAGCTTGTAGGAGAACTCGTTGTCCTCGTAGAGGATGAACAGGTTCTCGTCGAAGCCGCCGACGGCCGCGTAGACGCTCTTCCTGGTCAGGAAGCACAGCGCGATCGCGGCCCCGACGGGTCCCTGCGGATCGACCGCGCGCGCGAGCGGCCGGTACCAGTTGCGCAGCACGAGCGTGCCGAGGAAGTGCAGGTCGCCGCCGTCGTAGTGCACGACCTGCGGGTCGTCGCCGCACAACGAACGGGCCTGCACCATCGCCGCGTGCGGGTCTGCCTGCATCTGCTCGAGCAGCGCCCGCAGCGCACCGCGGTGCAGCACGACGTCGTTGTCGAGCAGCAGGCACAGCTCGAAGCGCGCCGCCGCCATGCCGACGTTGCGCGCGTGGCACGGGCCGGCGTTGCGGCCGGTGTCGATCACGCGCACCGACGGATAGCGTTCGGCCACGAGCTCGCGCGACCCGTCGTCGGAGTGGTTGTCGACGACGAGCACCTCGGCGGGTGCTGGATCCTGGGCCAGCAGCGCGTCGAGACACTCGGGCAAGTAGGCCCGGCCATTCCAGTTGACGACGATCGCACTGACCACGCGCGGCCGGATCCTAGTGCGATGGGCGCGCCGGCGAGCGAAAAATAGGGTGGCCGCCTCCCGTCGAGGCGGCCACCCTCCCTTGCACTTCTCTCGTTCCGACCGAGGACCGCCGGACGTCGGATGGCTCCGGCGACCTGGCGTTCCTCGGCGAGGGGTATCGTCCGGCTCGCTACCCGGCCGACACCCCAGGAGGCGCCGTTTCGCGCCCGTTCGGCCGATGCAATCCCGAAAAAACCTGTCCCCGGGTCGCTCAGCGCAACGGCGGCTCGAAGTCCGGGTGCGTGCAGACCTGCCGGCGCGCGAGGCAGTACGGCAGGCTCCACAGCGCCGCGATCGTCGCCTTGCAGCAGATCCAGTAGCCCCACCTGACGGCCTTGATGTTGTCGAACAGCCCGATCGTGCCGACCGCGTCGGCGACCTCGCCGCCGCCGTGCTTCTGCTTGCCGCCGAGCCGCTTCCCGAGGAACCGGAACGGGAACGCGAGCACCTGGCTCCACGGCAGGTACTTGAACGCGTAGAGCCAGAAGTTGCGCACGTGGTAGTAGAGGCTGCGTTTGCCGTGGCGCATGCCGAACGGCGCCTTGTGGAAGACCTCGACCGACGGGACCATCTTGACGCGGTAGCCGAGGTTGAGCAGCCGCGTCGTCAGGTCGCGCTCGTTGCCGAAGATGAAGAAGCGGATGTCGTACCAGTTCGCTTCCCGCAGCGCGGCCGCGCGCGCCATCGAGCCGCAGCCGCGGAACGTCGGCAGGTAGCGTTCGGTGTTGACCTGCGGCGAGTCCTTGTACCAGTCGGGCATCTCGGGCTCGATGACCTTGGGCGACAGGATCGCGGTGCTCGCCGGTTCGCTCGCGAACTTCGCGAGCATGTGTTCGACGAACGTCGGCGGCAGCACGACGTCGTCGTCGAGGATGCCGATCAACTCGCCGCGCGCGCTCGCGAAGCCGAGGTTGAACGTCTCGCAGGCGCCGTAGTGGGCGTGCGGCATGCGGATCAGGTGCACGTGCGGGAACTCGGCGATCACCATCTCGGGCGTGCCGTCGTGGCTGCAGTTGTCGACGACGATGACCTCGTCGGCCCGGACCGTCTGCATTTCGATGGCGCGCAGGTTGTCGCGCAGGTCGTCCCGGCGGTTCCAGACCGAGATGACGAGGCTGACGGTCGGCTTCCCGGCCGGCTCCGGGCTCACGGAGCGCCTCCGGCATCACGCTGGATCCAGCGGTGCAGGCGGTCCTGCAGCGCGTGCACCGCGGGCAATTCGTGCGGCTCGAGGTCCACGAACATCTCGCCGTAGAGCACGCCCGCGATGTCGACGTTGACGGTCGCCGCGCGTTCACGGTGTTCGCTCTGGCCGGGCAGGTCGATGTAGGCGTTCTGGCTGGCGTAGGCCTTCAGCGCCTCGTAGCTCTTCGGGTAGACGTCGGTCGTGTCGAACAGCGTGCCGCCCGACGGCACGAAGTTGACGCCGTAGAGCAGGCACCGGCACCCGGCCGGCAGCGCGTGCGCCGCGTCGGCGGTGGCCTTGGCGACGGCGCGGTGGTCGCGGTGCGCTTCGCCGCCGTGGAACGAGTAGAGCGTCATCGGCCGGACCTCGCGCATCACCTGCTCGATGCGCGCCGTCAACTCGGCGAGGTGCTCGGGCAGGCGACCGTCGGGCAGGTCCCAGTGTCGCGGTTCGGGCAGGCCGAGCCGCCGCAGCGCCTCGATGCCCTCGGCGCGCCGCACCGCGCGGATGTCGTCCTGGCGATTGCCGGGATCACCGCCGGCACCGTCGGTCGCGTGCACGACGGTCACCGCGTGGCCACGCAGGCCGTGCCACGCGAGCAGGCTGCCCGCGCCGATCACCTCGTCGTCGGGGTGCGCGGCGAGCACGAGCACGGGGCCCTGCAGCGGGTCCTTCGGCAACAGCGGCGAGAACAGGTGCTTCATCGCAGGCGTCGGTAGAGCTCGAGGTGGCGTTCGGCGGACGCCACGATCGTAGGCAGCGAGGCGGGGATCGCCGCGCGGAGCGCGGCGATCTTCTCAGGAGAACCTACCAGCTCGCGCAGCACGCTCGCCAACTGCGCGATCGGTGTCACGACGACGCCGCCGACACCGGCACGTTCGGCGAAGGCGCCTTGGTCCGACAGCACCGCGGGAACGCCGTGCGCGAGCGCTTCATCGACGACGAGGCCGTACGTCTCCTGGCACTTCGACGGGAACACCGCGAGGTGCAGGTCGCGTGCGGGATGGCGCTCGGCGCCGGTGTAGTGCGGCCGCAGCACGAGCCGGTTGCCGTTCGCGGCCACGCGCGCGCGCACCTCGTGCTCGAGCCCAGCGTCGTGGAACGGGCCCGACAGGTGCAGCTCACACGGCAGTCCGGCCACGGCGGCCACGAGTTCGCGCACGCCCTTGACCGCAACGAGGCCGCCGAACATGCCGACGCGCAGCGGCTTGCCGGGATGCCAACGCTCCGCGAGGTGTTCGACCGGGACCGGCCGCAGCAGCCCATGTGGGATCACCTCGATCGGCGCCGCGAAGGGCAGGCACTCACGTACGAACCTCGCCGCGGTCGCGCTCGGCGCGGTCGCGACGTGCGCGAGCGCGACCTCGGCGCGCAGCACGTGGTCGCGCCGCTGCAGCGCAGCCGCGATGAACGCCTGATCGGCACCGGGCAGCAGCTCGGCGATGCACGGCACGCACGGCCCGCGGTCGATGCCGGTGGGACAGCGGATGCCGTCGGCGGGCACTCGGAAGTAGCGCGCGCACGTCACCCACAGGTCGTGGAAGGTCACGACGACGCGCATCCCGAATTCGCGGCAGATCGGCGTGATTCCCGCGCCCAGGCGCGAGAACGCGTGCACGTGCACGACTTCCGGCCGGTGCTTCAGCAGCAGATGGCGCACGATGCGCACCAGGCGCTCGTGCACGAGGCCGTTCGCGTCGTCCTCGCAGAAGTAGCGCCGCACGCGGTGCACGGGCACGCCGTCGTGGGTCTCGTGCTCGACGTCCTCGCCATGGGTGCGAAACCTGTCGCTGCCGCTGATCGCGAACACGTCGACGCCGAGCGCGCGCAACTCGCGCGCGAGCGCAACGACCACCTGCTCGGTGCCGCCTGACGCCTCGGGTGGCCAGTTCGCGGTGACGAAGCAGACCTTCACGACCACAGCTCCGCCGCGGCCTTCTTCAGGTGGTCGCGTTCGGCCGCACGGCGGCCGGCGTCGTCGCGGTTGCGCCGCCCGATCTTCCACCACTCCTCCCAGATGCGCAGCCGCACGCAGACGCGCACCCAGGCGCCGCCGAGCGCACCGTAGTGCTTGCGGTAGTAGGCGAGCCGGTTCTTGTGCCAGACGACGAGCATGCTGGCGAAGTTCTTCGTGCTCGCACCGCGGTGGTGCAGCACCTCCGCCTCGGCGAGGTAGCGGATGCGGCGGCCCTTCGCCCGGAGCCGACGGCACAGGTCGACGTCGTTGTAGAACAGCGCGAGCCGCTCGTCGAGGCCGCCGAACTCGTGCCACTCCGCGCGACGCATCACGAAGCACGCGCCGGGCGGCTGGTCGACGTCGAGGCTGTGCACGTGGTCGAAGTCGCGCATCAGATAGCGGGCCTCTGCCCGGCTGCCCGGCCAGAACGTGCCCCACCACGAGTCGAAGCACAGCGCCGTGAACAGCGTCGGGAAGCGCTGGCACGCGCGCTGCACGCTGCCGTCGGGATCGACGAGGCGCGGCGCCACCGCACCGTGACCGGGGTTCGCGCGCAGGAAGTCGACGAGCGCATCGAGCGCACCGGGCCGCACCTCGGTGTCGGAGTTGAGCGTGCAGACGAACTCACCGGTCGCCGCGAGCACACCCTGGTTGTTGCCGGCCGCGTAGAGGCGGTTGTCGGGGTTGCGCAGCAACCGCACCTGCGGGAACTGCGCGGCGATCGCGCCGGCGCTGCCGTCCTGGCTGCCGTTGTCGACGACGACCACCTCGCGCGCGTGCCGCGGGGTCTCGGCGAACAGGGCCCGGAGGCAGGCGAGCGTCAGATCCTTCGTGTTCCAGCTCAGCACGACGACCGACAGCACCGGCGTGCTCACGGGGCCGCCTTGCCCGCACCGGGCTCGCCGACCGCGACCTCGCCCGCAGCCACGACCGCGGCGGGCTTCGTGGCTCGGTGCGGCACCGGCGTGCCGAGGTGCGACAGGCAGACGTAGCGCCACGTGCCGAGCCGCTCGAAGGCGCCGTTCGTGAGGTCGTAGGCGGCGAAGAAGAACGTCGCGTTGACGAACAGCGCGTACGCGTTGTCGCCGGGCGTCCACTGGTCGCCGCTGCCGTACAAGCCCGCCGACAGGTAGAAGCGCGGGTCGAGCGACATCAGCACGAGGTAGTGTTCGCAGTGGCGCGGCAGCACGATGACGGGCCGCTCGGTCGATTCGCCGAGGTCGACGACGGGCCCGACCGGCTTGAACCGGTGCCACTTGCGCAGCCGCGGCGAATGCAGCAGCCAGTGCGACACGGCCAGCGCCATGGTCCCGACGCGGCCGTACCACTTGCGGTAGTAGAGCGCGCGGCTCACGTGGTGGCGCTCCCACATCGTCTCGAGGTCGCTCATGCCCGACCGGTTGACGAAGTGGATCAGGTGCGCGCCGGGCACCTGGGTCACGGTGCGTCCCGCCTTGCGGATCTTCACCGAGAGGTCGCTGTCCTCGTAGTAGAGCGGGTAGCGTTCGTCGAACTTGCCGATCGAGACGAAGAACTCGCGCTCGATGAGGAACAGGCACCCCGACATCATCGGCAGCGCGAGCGGCACCTCGGCTGCCCAGACGCGCAGCCACTGCCGCGCCAGGCGCCGCGCGTGCCAGCGGCTGATCGTGCGCGAGAACTCGCCCCACGTCGTCCACATCACGTCGGCCAGCGTCGGCAGCGTGTTGGGTGGCAGATGGCCGCTGAAGTCGGAGTCCCAGAAGCCCTTCGGCACCACGCAGCCCGCCCTGGGGTCGTTCTCGAGGTGGCGCTGCAACGTGCTGACGAGTCCCTCGGTGAAGACCAGGTCCGGATTGCTGACCAGGATCCACCGGCCGCGGCTCCTGCCGAACGCGAGGTTCATGCCCTTGCTGTAGCCGCCGTTCTCGGTGTGCAGGATCAGCTGTCCCGCGAGCGGGTCGCCCTGTTCCTGCGCCAGCAGGCGCAGCTGCTCGCGCACCGCCTCGACGAGCGCCGGGTCCTGCTGCGGCGACCGGTTGTCCACGACGATGCACTCGAACGGCATCGGCGAACCGTCGGGTCGCGTCGGCCCGTGCTGCCGCAGGGTCGCGATCGCGCCGGCGCACTCGCGCCACGTGTTGTAGTTCACGATCAGTACGGACAGTTCGGCCATCGCTGGGGTGCTCACTGGAACACGGAGCCCGGCACGCGCTCGACCTGCCAGCTGTGATCCTGCAGGAACAGGCCGAGGTCCTTGGTGCGGTTCTGCACGATGAGCTTCTGCTCGGCCGGGCGCTCGTGGAAGCGGTGCAGACCGCGATCGTCGAACAGCCAGATCGGCACGTTGAACTCGCCGCTCAACAGGCGCAGGTGGTCGAGCGTCAGCGTGACGATGAACTCCTCGTGCTCGAGCGTGACGCCCTCGAACTGCGTGCTGTGCGCGAAGCACAGCGTGCCCTCGCTGCGCATCGCGCCGATCGCGAGCGCGAGCTTCTGCGGCCTCCTGCTGTTGCGCACGCGCACACGCACCGCCACGGCCTCGCCGGGCGCGAAGATGTCGCGCGGCTGGCCGGTCTTCGGATCGACGAGCTGGGCGCTGACGATGCGCGGGTGCTGGTCGTCGTCGGGCGGGTTCGCCGGATCGAACTCGCCGGCCGCGGGCAGGTCCTCGTAGCCGGCCTGATCGGGCTTGTCGCGCATGGGGCTGTCCCACGTCGCGTATTCGTTCGTGACCGTGACGGCGTCCCCCATGAGGTTCACGCGGCCGTCGCGCAACCAGATCGCCTGCTCGCAGATCTGGCGCACGTCGTAGAGCGAGTGCGAACAGAAGAACATCGTCTTGCCGCGCGCCTTGTAGCTCCAGATCTTGTCGACGCACTTGCGCTGGAAGGCCATGTCGCCGACGCCGAGGATCTCGTCGATGATCAGCACGTCGGGATCGGTCGCGACGGCGACCGAGAAGCCGAGCCGCGCGCCCATGCCCGAGCTGTAGGTGCGCACCGGCGCGTCGATGAACGCGTGCAGCTCCGAGAAGTCGAGGATCTCCTCGAACTTGGCGCGCGCCTCCTTGCGCGAGAAGCCCATCATCGCCGCGTTCATGTAGATGTTCTCGCGGCCCGTGAAGTCCTGGTGGAAGCCGGCGCCGAGCTCGAGCAGCGCCGAGACCTTGCCGCGCACCGTGTAGCGCCCCGTGGTCGGGTAGGTCGTGCCCGTGAGGATCTTGAGCAGCGTCGACTTGCCGGCGCCGTTCTTGCCGATCATGCCGACGCACTGCCCCGGCTCGACCGAGAACGTGATGTCGTGCAGCGCCCGGACCTCCTGGTGGTACTTGCGCTTCACCCACGGCAGGCGCTCGACCAGGCGATGGTACGGGTTGCCGTAGATCCGGTAGGTCTTGCCCACACCTTCGACTTCGATGCTCTTGCGGCTCATACGAGGTCCGCGAACTTGTGCCGGCGGCTCATGAACACCGCGTGGCCGACGATGAGGAAGACGAGCGCCCAGCCGCCCGCGTGCACGAGGTGCTCGCCGAGCTCGCCGAACGCGATCGGATGGCCGTCGACGACGCCGTCCCTGGCGCCGAGGATCAGGCGCTGGGCCTGGATCAACGGGTAGGCCGGATTCCAGGACAGCATCACCTGCAGGCCGGTGCCCAGCGACTGTTCGAGCTGGAAGGGCCACCAGAACACGGGCGTCAGGAACATCCACGCCATGCTCAGGATGCCCCACAGGTGGCTCGTGTCGCGCGCGAACACCTGCGCGTTGGCGAGGAACATGCCGAGCCCCAGCATCATCGCGAACTGGATCAGCAGCACGACCGGCAGCAGCAGCAGCGACCAGCCCGGCTGCAGCACGCCGACCCACCAGCCGAACGCGATGCAGACGACGCAGCCGACGACGTAGACCATGAGCGCGACGAGCAGCACGGGCACGGGCAGCAGCTGGCTCGGGAACGCGACCTTCTTGACCAGGTTGCCGTTGTCGACGACGCAGGTGCACGAGCGCGTTATGCCCTCGTTCAGCGACGAGAAGCCGATGACGCCGCTGAACAGGTAGAGCGCGAACTCCTTCGACGGCTCGGTCCCGGCCTTGCCGAACAGGTAGCCGAACACGAGGTAGTAGATGACGAACAGGAAGATCGGGTGCACGAGCACCCAGAACAGGCCCAGCGCCGAACCGCGGAAGCGGCCGAGCAGCTCGCGCCGGAAGAAGTTGCCGATGATGTAGCGGTGCCGCCACATGTCGAGCGGATAGCCGACCACGGGCAGCAGGTTGGCCAGCAGACCATGCCGCGCGGTCTCGGCCGAGTAGGTCTTCTCGAAGGGTGCGGAGCCGGAGGTCATGTCGCGTCAGGCTGAATCGGCGCAGCCAACCCGGCAAGCAAAGCACAAGGCGGCGATACCGCAACCGGAACCACCGGGTGCCGCCACCGCGGCGGGAACCGTCGCGATTCGCGGCAACGCTCGACGCGCACGTGTCTCACGGCAGGGCATGGCAGCGGCGGGTTTCGCGACGGGTGTTGGGAACCACACGCACGGCGCCGATCAATGCAGCTTCGGCGCCAGGCGCCGCACGAGCTTCTCGCCGAGGATGGCCTCGCGCTCCGAGTCCTGGCCATCGGACGACCAGTCCTCCTCGCGCGGATCCATCGAGTTGCGCAGGTCCTTCACCTTCTCCTGCATGATCGCGTAGCGGATCGGCCAACCCTGCTCCGTCGAGCCCTCGTCGATGAGCACCTCGGCGACCAGCCGGTAGCGGCCCGGCCGGCCGAGACCGAGCTGGCGGTTGCGCCAGCGCGATTCCCACGTGCCGAGCCCGCGGTCGCTGACCGCGAGATCTGCCGTGAAGCCGTCGTGGCTGGCGATGAACTCGAGCCCATCGTAACACTGGCCGAACGTCATGGGCGCCGTGCGCATCTCGCGCCAATCGGTCACCGTGCCGCAGGCGGCGAACAGCGTCGAGAGTGCGAACAGGGCCAGCGCACGGGTTGCAGACTTCATCGGGGCAGCGAGTATACAGACGCCGCGTGCCCGCCCCACTGCCTTTCCTGTTCGACCTCGACGGCACGCTCGCGGACACGCTCGCGGACATCGCCGCGACCACGAACCACGTGCGCGCGCTGCACGGTCTGCCGTGCCTCTCGGCCGACGCCGTGCAGGCGCTCGTCGGCGACGGCGCGCGCGTGCTGCTGCAGAAGGCGCTCGATGCGGTGCTGCCGGGCGCCGGCGTCCGCCGCGAACAGGTCGTCGACGCGGCATTTGCGGCGTTCGTCGCGCACCACGCGCAGCAGTGCACGCGCGAGGTGACCCTGTTCCCCGGGGTGCGCGAACACCTCGCCGCGCTGCGGGCGCGCGGCCACGCGCTCGCCGTCGTCACCAACAAGCCCGAACGGTTCGCGCGCGCCATCGTGCGGCACCTCGACCTCGAGGGCCTGCTGCCCGTCGTCGTCGGCGGCGACACGCTGCCGCAGAAGAAGCCCGACCCGGCGCCGCTGCGGCACGCGCTGCGGCTGCTCGGCTGCGCGCGCGACGCCGGCAGCATGGTCGGCGACGGCGTGCAGGACCTGCGCGCGGGCAAGGCGCTCGGCCTGCACACGGTCGCCTGCCTGTTCGGCTTCGGCGATCCGGCGCGGCTCTTCGCCGAACGCGCCGACACCTACTGGCGGGCGTTCGGCGTGCCGGTCGAACCCGACGGCCTCAGCGGAACAGCTTGACGAGTCCGCGCGTGAAGCGCTCCTCGAAGCATCCGCGGTAGGCCTGGGCCAGGATGCGCAGCGCATCGAACACGCCGACGCGCGGCTGCTCGGCCGAGTAGATCTTGTCGAACGTGTCGGCGAGGCCGACGACGCTCGCGAGCTCGGAGATCATCGGGCCGCGCAGCCCGGTCGGGTAGCCGGACCCGTCCTGGCGTTCGTGGTGCGACATCGCCGCGTCGACCACGGGCGCGGGCAGGCCGAGCCGCGCCAGGTACTCGGCACCGCGCGCCGGGTGTTCGGGATCGTGCCCGATGCCGTCGTGGCCGACCTTGCCGACGTCGTGCAGCAGGCCCGCGAGCCCGGCCCACAGCAGCGTGCCCGCATCGCCGGCGAGCACGTTGCGCGCCAGCCCCATGGCCATGAAGCCGACCGTGAGGCTGTGCGCCGCGAGACCCCGGCTCCCGGTCATCACCTTGCGGATCGCCGCGAAACCCTGCGTCTCGCGCAGCAGCAGGCCGCTCGTCGCCATCATCACGCGGCTCGCGCGCTGCACGGCGTCGCGATCGGGCGGCGCCGTGAGCAGGTCCAGGGCGACCTTCTTGGCGACCCCGTAGAGCACGTCGGCGCGGCGCTCGAGCGGCATGCCGCGCTCGAGCAGGATCTGCGGCAGCGTCGACTCGACGTGGGCGAAGTACGAATCGCGGTCGGCGTCGCGGATGAACAGCTGCGTGACGCCCTCGGCCTGCAGGCGGCCGACGTGCGACTCGTCGAGCGCGAAGTGCGTCGGGCGATACAGCACCCAGACGTCGCGCGCGGTGCGCAGGTAGAGCGGGAACGGCACCGCGTCCGCGGCCACGAGCCCGACGATCGGCACCGCCGTGTACGGCGCCTCGGTCGCATCGGAGGTCGTGGCCTTCACCATCGTTCGCAGCGATCGACGCCGGCGCCGCGACACCTTGACGGCGACCTGGACGCGCCCATGCCAGGGTCCGGCGCGGTGTGCGCTTCCAGACAGACGACGCAGCGGCGCCGGTTGTGTGTTCCGCCGGTTGATGGAACGCCGCGTTGCGGCGTCACGGGCTCGACGCAGACGACGCAGCGGCGCCGGTTGTGTGTTCCGCCGTTGATGAAACGCCGCGTTGCGGCGTCACGGGTGTCACTGCCCGGCGAGCCAGGCCACGAACGCGGTCTCGAGCGCGTCGAGCTCCTTGCCGAACGCGCGCTCGAACGCCTGCGCCGCCGGCTGGCTGTCGCCGAGCTTCGCGGTCGACGCCGCGCCCGGCAACGAGCCGCGACACTGCGCCTCCCAGACCAGGAAGCCGTCCTGCCAGCGGTTGCCCTTCTCGAGCAGGAAGCGCTGCAGCGCCCAGCTCTGCGCGTAGAAGCGCAGCCCCTTCTCGTGCTCGGTGGCGAGCAGCTTCGCCGCGTCACCGGCCAGCAGTTCGCGCAGCGGGATCGGCGCCTGCTTGACGGCGTCGATGCGATCGCGGCGCATCGCGCCGCCGGCCGTCAGCTTCTTGCCGTCCCAGGTGAACGTGCCCTGGCCGCCGAACGACTCGGCGAAACCCTCCGCATACCAGTCCGGCATCGCCACGGGCGACGCGCCGAAGAAGAACAGGTGCGACAGCTCGTGCAGCACGAGCGCGTGCAGGTCTTCGTCGGCGAGACCCTCGGCCGAGACGAGCGTCTGGAACGTGCCGTAGTCGCACAGGCCCGAACCGCCGAGCGCATCCGCGTGGCCGCACGCCTTCAGGTACTGCTCGTAGTCGGCGCGCTTGCCGAAGACGAACAGGCCGAGCCGGCGCACGGGCGCGCCGTCGAGCCGGTCCTGCAGCAGCGGCAACAGCGCGAGGCCCAGCGCGTGCAGCTGCTCGGCCTTGCCGACCGGCAAGTCCGTGCGCACGACGAGCCGTTCGTCGGCGACCTCGTGCACGCCGGCGACGCGCGGCGCCGCGGCCCCCGCGGGCTCGAAGCGCGGCTTGCCGCCGTCGACCTCGACGGTCTGCCCTGCGAGCCACTCGGCGAACTCGACGGGAACGACTTCGCCCGCGATCTTCGCCTTGCCCTTGTCGATCTCGATCTCCGCACCGAGCCGCAGCGCCGCGAGCCAGTGCTCGCGCATGCGGTCGTCGAGGTGGGCCTTCTGGGCCATCTTCGCGAGCCGCACCTGGCCCGCGAGGTCGTCGCGTTCGATCGCGGCGGCGCGCTTCCCGTAGCTGAGCAGCGAGCTCTTCGACGGCGTCTTGCGGCTCTTGCGCCAGAACGCCTCGCCGTAGTTGCGCACGATGCCGAGCACCATCTGCGCGCCCTGGTGCTTGCCCTCGGACAGCTCGACCGCACGCACGAACTGGTAGGTCGCCTGTTGCTCGAGGCCCGACCTGCGGATCGACCAGCCGAGGTCGACGTGGCGCTGGCCGGCCGCGATCAGTTCCTCCTCGTGGCGCTTGTGGTAGTCCGCGACGAGCATGTCGGTCGCGCTCTGCGCCGCGAGCGCGGCCGTGAGCACGAGGCCGCAGAGCAATCGGGACCACGGCAGGGCGGAACGCATGTCGGCTCGGACGTCGCCGGCGCGCGCACCTTCCACGGCCCGGGCCATCAGTCGAACTTCTTCTTCTTGATCCTGGCGATCAGCTTGCTCGACGAATGCGCCTTCTTGTCGCCGACGAACACGGCCTTGATGTCGTGCCGCTTCAGCGAGTCCTTCTCGGGCAGCGTCTTCAGCGTGTAGTCGGTGCCCTTGGCGTAGAAGCTCGGCTTGAGCTGCTCGAGCAGGCCGTCGGCGGTCGCCTCCTCGAAGCAGGTCACGTAGTCGACGAACGCCAGGGCGGCGAGCACCTCCATGCGCTCCTCGACCGGCACGACCGGGTGCCCCTTGCCCTTCAACGCCTCGGCGGACTTGTCGGTGTTGACCGCGACGACGAGCAGGTCGCCGCGCGAGCGCGCATCCTCGAGGCAGCGCGTGTGCCCGACGTGCAGCAGGTCGAACACGCCGTTCGTCAGCACGACGAGCTTGCCGCTGGCGCGGAGACCACTGAGAATCGCGGCGAGGCTTCGCCGGTCGGTGACGACTTTGTCCTTGGAGCGCTGTCTGCGCGGAACGACGACCAAACGGGCCTCCGGATACCTCGGTTGCGTGAGCGCGGAAGGATGCCACACGGAGGTGTCGGCGGCAACGAGAGTTCGGACGAGCTCGCGCGTCACCCGATCGCCGCCGCCAGCAGCAGCGCGACCGCGCCCACCGGCGCGGCCGACACCAGCACCACCCAGCCGACGAACGCGAGCGCGTCCCGCACCGAGCCCACCGGTGCGGGGCGATCGAGTCCGAGCGTGTGGCGCGCCTCGGCGGTGTCGGTGCGCAGCACGTCGGCGGCGGGCCGGCCGTAGAAGTTCGTGCACCGGCGCCCGCGCACGAACGCGCGCCAGGTGCGCCGCGGCGCGATGCACAGGCCGAACGAGAAGCCGCCGAGGTTGAACAGCCACGCCGCCCAGTGGTGCTTGCACCCGGACGCGATCTCGAAGGCGCCGATCTCGGCTTCGCCGCGCCAGGACGTGCCGTAGCCGGTCAGCAGGTGGTGCACGTCGTGGTGGACGAGCACGGCGCGACGCGCGTCGAAGTTGGGGAACACGAGCGGCAGGCCCAGGAAGCGGAGGCGCACCCAGCGCAGCGACACGCCGCTGTCGTCGGGCAGTCCGTGCTCGCGCAGGTGCTCGCGCAGTGCCGCACCGACCGTCGCCGGCCGTTCCGTCGCCACGCCGCACCGGCTCACACCGTGTTGGCTCACACCGCACTGGCTCACACCGGCGCCAACGCGCGCCGCGGCGCCACAATTGCGAGCCGGCGATGGCCCGCGATCAGTACACGGTCACGCCGACGCCGTTGCTCATGAAGAACGAGCCCGTCGGGCCGAAGGCAAGGGTCTGCGTGAAGACCTGCAGGCCGACCAGGCCGGTGTCGTTCGGCACCGCGATCGTCACGTCGAGCGTCGGCTGGGTCAGCAGCGAGAACGTCGCGAGCACCTCGGCCGAGACGAGCAGGCTGCAACCGACGAAGCCGGCCGGGTCGAGCGGCGCCGGCAGCGGCACGGCGCCCCACTGCGTGTTGCTGCCGCCGGCGATGACGCCGGGCAGGCTGCCGAACGGCAGGTTGTACGTCTGCAGCACGAAGCTGCTGCCGAGGTGCGGCGCGCCCCCACCGAACAGCTGCACGGGCACGCTGCCGGCACCGCAGCCGCTGCCGAACGTGCTGCCGTAGTCGAGCTCGAGATACGGTCGCAGCATCACGGCGGTGCTCTCGCGGCTGTGGCCGTAGCCGGGCCGCGACGCGCCGGCGGTGGTCTCACTCGGGTCGCGGATCACCATGCCCAGGTTGGCGAACGTTCCCGCGAGCCAGCCCTGTGCGAGCGCGGTGACGTCGAACTGCTTCCAGCCGAGACTGAACGAATCGCCGACGCACGCGGACGCCGCGACCGACGGATCGTGGCTCGGTTTGTTGTTCCAGGTCACCGTGTTCTCGGCCCACGGCGCGGTGATGCGGTGCAGGTTGACGGCCAGACAGCCGGCCGCCGACGAGTGCGACTGGTACCAGAACAGGCGCACGCGCTGCGGCACGCCGAGCCCCACCACCGGCGTCAGGTCGAACTGCACGTGGCCGCGCAGGAACCAGTTCATCGACGGCGGTCCACTCGAGTACACCTTGCCGAAGTCCAGCTCGGGGTCGGCGCCGAAGTTCGCGCCGGGCTGGCTCGAATCGACGGTGGCGTCGGCGACGGGCTGGAGTTGGACCACCTGACCCGGGAGGCAGCAGCCAAGGCAGGCGGAGAGAGTCGCGGCTCGGAGGGGGGCGGACATGGTGGGTTCGCGCGGGGGCAGGGTTCCAGGGTCGCACCGCACCGCGTGCTGTCAAGCCGCGTGGCCAGGAACCCCGCGCCGCGTCAGCGCCGCCGCGCGATCGCGAGGCCGACGCCCGACAGCACGAGCGCGGTCGCGATGGCGAGCTGCAGCGTGAACACCTCGCCGAGCCAGAACCTGCCGCCGCACGCGGCCAGCACGGGCACCGTCAGCTGCACGACGGCGGCCCGCGTCGCCGTCAGGCCCGGCAGCGCCGCGTACCAGATCGCGTAGCCGCAACCGGACGCGAGCGCACCCGAGGCGACCGCGAGCCACAGCCCCGACGCGTGCACCGCGTCGCCGGCCCACACGGCGGCGCCGAGCAGCGGCGAGGCGAGCAACGCGCTGCGCACGAAGTTGCCCGCCGTCGTCGCCAACGCATCGCCGCCGCGGCCGCGCAGCGAGTACACGCCCCACGCCACGCCGGCACCGGCCATCAGTGCCACGCCGAACACGTCGGGTGCCGTGGCACCGGGCACCGTGAGCCACGCGAGGCCCGCGAGCGCCAGCGCGAGACCGGCCCACTCGGTCCACGGCGGCCGGCCCCCGCGCCACAGATCGACGCCGATCATCGTCGCCTGCACCGCGCCGAACAGCACCAGCGCCCCGACGCCCGTGCCGACGCGCAGGTACGCGAACGAGAACGGCGCCGCGTAGGCCAAGAGGGCCAGCGCCGACGGCCAGTTGCCGGCCCGCAGCGGCGGACCGCCGCGGCGCACGACGAGCAGCGACAGCACCACGGCCCCACTGACCAGGCGCACGACCGTGAACGTCGCCGCGTCGATGCGCGCGCCGCCGAGCGCCGCGCGGCACAGCAGCGAGTTGGCGGCGAACGCGAGCATCGCGAGCGACGTCAGCCCGGCCGTCGACCACGGGGAGCGCGCGCCGCCGGGCATCACCATGCCGCGACGCTACCCGGCGACGCGGGCCGCCACCACGGCCCAGCGTCCCGGGGTTGCGCACGACTCACTGGACAGCGGCGCACCTGGGTCACAGATTGCGCACCCGGTGCCAGGCGACTCGCCACGTCACCGGCCCCCATGCCCGAGCACCTGCACCTGCTGACCCTGCTGTTGGCCACCGCGGTCTCGTGCCAGTGGATCGCCAACCGGCTGCAGATCCCGGCCATCATCCTGTTGCTGGCCGCGGGCATCACGCTGGGCCCAGGGCTCGGCGTGCTCGTGCCCGAGCAGTTGTTCGGTCACCTGCTGACCCCGTTCGTCAGCCTGTCGGTCGCGGTGATCCTGTTCGAGGGCGGCCTGTCGCTGAACCTGCGCGAGGCGCGCGTCGCCGGCCGGCCGCTGTGGCGCCTGCTGCTGTCGGGGCTCGTCGTCGGCTTCACCGTCGTGACGGCGGCCGGCGTCCTGCTCGCCGGCCTCACGCTGGGCACCGCCTCGGTGCTCGGCGCCATCCTCGTCGTGACCGGGCCGACCGTGATCGTGCCGATGCTGCGCACGGCGCACATCGCGCGGCGCCCGGCCACGCTGCTCAGATGGGAAGGCATCGTCAACGACCCGCTCGGCGCGCTGCTGGCGATCCTCGTGTTCCAGTTGGCCGCCCAGACCGCGACCGGCAACGGCGCGATGAGCATCGCGGGCCACTTCCTGGTCGGCGCCGTCGCGAGCGCCGGGCTCGGCGTCGTGGTCGGCGTGTCGCTCGACACGGCGCTCGACAAGGGCTGGATCGCCGAACACCTCAAGAGTCCCGTCATGCTCGGCGCCGTGATCGGCGTCTACACGGTGGCCGAGATGCTCGGTCACGAGACGGGCCTGCTCGCCGTCACGGCGATGGGCCTGCTGCTCGCCAATCGCGAGAACCCGCACGTCGAGGACATCCGGCACTTCAAGGAACACCTGAGCACGCTGCTGATCGGCTTCCTGTTCGTGACGCTGTCGGCCTCGCTGCACGTCGCCGACCTGCAGCGGCTCGCGGGACCACCGGCGTTGTTGGTGGCGTTCATCCTGCTCGTCGCGCGGCCGCTCGTGGCCTTCTGTGCCGGGATCGGCTCGGGTCTGCCGTGGCAGGAACGGGCGCTGCTCGCCTGGATCGCGCCGCGCGGCGTCGTCGCCGCCGCGGTCGCGGGTGCGTTCGAGCCGCGGCTGCGCGAGGCCGGCTACGCCGACGCGGACCTGCTGGTGCCGATCGTGTTCGGCGTCATCGTCGCGACCGTCGTGCTGCACGGCCTCACGCTGCGGCCGCTGGCCCGGGCCCTGGGGCTCGGCGCCGGCGGCGGCGCCGGCATGCTGATCGTCGGTGGCGCGCGGTGGACGGTGCAGCTGGCGCTGACGCTGCGCAAGGCCGGCGCCGAGGTGGTGATGATCGACAGCACGTACCGCCGCGTGTCGCGCGCGCGCCGCGAAGGACTCGAAGTGTACTACGGTGACGTGCTGTCGGAGGAGATGGAGTTCGAGCTGCCCATGGAGCGCCTCTCGTTCGTGTTGGCCGCCAACGACGACGACGCCTACAACTCGCTCGTCTGCATGCGGCTGGCCGGCACCCTCGGTCGCAACAACGTGCTGCAGCTCGCGGTGTCGCCCGACGACCGCGGCCGCAAGGAGGCCGGTCACCGGCTCATGGGCCGCGTGCCGTGGGGCGAACGCAGCACGTTCCAGGAGATCACGGCCCGCTACTGGAGCGCGGGCGCGTTCAAGGTCACGACGCTGTCGGCCGAGTTCCCGTGGCCGAAGCTGCAGCAACAGCATCCCGACGGCCTGTTCCTGTTCTGGGTGCGGCAGGACAAGCTCGGTGTGGTCGAAGCCGACAAGGCCCCGCCCGACGGCGCCAAGGTGGTCCTCATGACCGGCGGCGTCGCCGGCGCGCAGCCCACCGCTGCCGATGCCGGGTAGCCGGGCGCCCGGCGCCGCCGGCACATCGCCACCGCTTCCTCGCACCGCACGCTTCCCGGTCGCGGCCCCCGTCGATACAACGTCGCGGCTCGAGAGGCAGCCGCCATTGCGCCGATGGAAGAGCGCAGCCGTTGTCCCATCGCCATCACCACGTCGAGGCGCTCCCATGACGCGAAGCATCGTGTTCGTCTGGCTCCTGGGCCTGACCCTCACCGTCCCGGCCCTTTGCCAATCCGAAGAGGCAGCGCAACCGGACGCGCCCGAGGAGGCCCCACCGCCGAGCCACGTGCTCGCGAAGTACCACCCGGCGGAAGGCACCGCGCGGCTCGGCACCGTCGCCGAAGTGAAGCTCACCGACGGCTGGACCTTCCTGCGCGGTCCCGACGGACGCCGCTTCCTGAAGGACCTCGGCAACGATCCCGGTCCCGCGATCCTCGGCGTGGCGATCCCACCCGACTTCGAGGACTCGCACGCGTTCGCGGTCTACACCTACATCGACGACGGCCACGTCGCCGACGACGACGCGCCCGACTACGACCAGCTGCTCGCGGACATGAAGGCGGACGCCGTGCAACAGAGCAAGGCGCGCAAGAAGGCCGGACAGGGCGGGGTCAAGCTGCTCGGCTGGGCCGAGGACCCGCACTACGACAAGGCGGAGCACAAGCTCTTCTGGGCCGAGAAGCTCGAGTTCGAGGGCAACGACGGCCTGACGCTCAACTACAACGTGCGCGTGCTCGGCCGCACCGGCCACCTCGTCGTCAACGGCGTCGGCGACATCGAGCAGCTGTCGCTCGTCGCCGAACACAACCAGTACCTGATGCAGGCGACCGAGTTCGTCGACGGCCAGCGCTACAGCGACTACGACGCGAGCACCGACAAGCTCGCCGCGTACGGCATCGGCGGCCTCATCGCCGGCACGCTGGCGGCCAAGGCCGGACTCTTCGCCAAGCTCGCCTTGCTGCTCAAGGCCGCGATCAAGCCGATCATCGCGGGACTCGTCGTCGTCGGTGCGTTCCTGGGCCGGCTGTTCGGCCGGCGCAAGCAGGAGCCCGAGGCGCCGCCCGCGACGTGAGCGGCGGCGGCGCGAGCGGTCGCCGTCACCTGCCCCTGCATCACGACCGCTGCGCACTGTTGAGGGCCTGCCGCTCTCGGCGACTGGAGCGGGCGAGCCAGAGCGCGCGTCCTGGCTTCAGTCATCAAACAGTTCTGGGCTGACGAGCCGCCGGTCAAGCAGGACGTCGTGCTTTCCTGCGCTCGCGAACCTTGGTTCGCGCAACCGTGACCAGGAGGCGAAGAGCCTCGTTGACGGCTTCGGCCGTAGGGAATGCCTTCGCCACGTCGGCATCGAGCAGGACGAGATTCGATCCCGCGAGCGCCTTTGCATGGTACTTGCCTCGGCGTGGGTTCTCGAGCTCGGAGAGCTCGTACTCGCGCCGAAGGTCATCTGGTCGTCTAGAACGAGCCTTCTTCGTAGCCATGTGTTTCCTTTCGCGTCGCCCTCCTGGCGCTGATGATACGGGATTCGATCCTTGCGGTCGGTGTGCGCGACGAACAGCAGCCGATTCCTGATGGAATGACCGATCGTGATGAAGCGGCGTTCGGCCTCAGAATGGTCTGGGTCATCGAATGTGACCGCAAGAGCGTCCAAGAACACGGTCGCCGCCTCCGCGAACGTCACCTTGTGCTTGCGGTTGTTCTTGGCCGCTTTCGCCGGATCCCACTCGAAGATCACCAGAGAATCCTACCTCGGTGGCCCTCGCGCCGTACGAGCGCATGAAGTGAGGGGGCTCGCACTCGCCCCAGCTCACGCCAGTTCTCGAAGCCCGGCGAGCGGGCGCACCTTCGTGATGCCGTGCCGCCGAGGCCACCCGCACGCGAGGGAGCCGCCTTGACGGGGTCGTGCGCGGACCGGATCCTGGAGCCTTGCACTCGGGTCGGATCGCGGCGCCGAGAACCGGAACGTGTTCATGGCTGCTCGATCTGCCTGCAAGGCGCTGCTGATGCTGTTCGTCGCCGCGGGATGCACGCACAACGCCTGCGTGCTGAAGGCACGGTCAGGACCCTGGATCTTCGTCGGGCGAATCGTCGACTCGGAAGGGCAGCCGCTGCGCCATGCTCGGGTGCACGGTTCCTTGGTCTCTTCCAGCGGTCGTGCGTCCAACGACTGGACTACCGACGATGCGGGGTCGTTTCGTCTGCAGGTGCCCGTCGTCGAACGCGGTGGCGATGTCTGGGTGACCGTGGATGCACTCGAGCACGGTTGGCACCCGAACCGCGCACCCCTGCACGTTCTCCATGGCGACTCCGGGCGACCCGGCGTGGTCCAGGTCGGCGTATTGAAGTTGGAGGGCGGCAGTTTCGCGCAGCGTCTCGACGACACCGAAATGCTGCCCTTGCTGCGGACCCTGTCGGATGGCAACCGCAACCTCTCTACCTCACACCTTCTGTACGAGCAGTTGCTGCGCGAGTTGCAGCGTCGCTCGCCCGCCGTCTGGATCCCCGAGCTGAAGTCGCGATGGCGTTACACTGAGGTGCATGACTCCTTCGGCGGGGAACATCGCGAAGTCGTCGGTGACCTCGAGATGCTGACTGTCCTGCGCCGACTGCAGGGCAAGCCGGATCCGCTGCGAGTGCAGTTGGAGACGGAGTCCATCGTCGCCCTGGCACCTGGGGACTGCGTGCTCCGCGCCCAACTCGCCAACCGAGACGTCGAGGGCGCAACGTTCCACTACCAGAAAGGGGGCAACTACCGCAGTGGCCGTCTTGGCCGATGGACCATCGAGGCCGTCGACGCAGGCGGAAAGAGCGTCCCGGCTTCGGACTTCAACGAACTGATGGGCGGAGGCATGTCCTCGTACGTTCCCCTCGCACCGGGAGAGTCCGTCGAAGCGGACTTGCGGTTGTTGCACTACGTAGGACCACTTCGCCCCGGTGCGTACACGCTGCGGCTGGTCTACGACGACAACGAGGTGATTTCCCCGCCGTTCGGCTACGACGACCTCGTCGTCGCTGTATCGGCGCAGGTCCAACTCACGGTCCAGCCACGCGTGGTGACGACGACCAAGGAAGAGCAGGACGCTCTTCGGCGGAACTTCCACAAGCTCGACCCGGACGAACCCGTGCTTCTCCTCGGGTTCGGCTCCGCCGGAATCAACCCGAGCATCGTTGCCCCGAAGACGCCTGCCGAAGCTCTCCTGGCGGCAGGTTGGAACGCCGTTCCCGTGCTGCTCGACGAGCTGCAAGCGGAAACGACCTCGACTGGTCTGCGAGCATGGGCGTTGGCACTGCTCTACGACATCACCGGCCTCGTCGACCCCGAGTCGGCCCCCGGTGCGATTGACTGCGCGACGTGCGTCAGCTACCCCCGCTCGATCAACGAGAGCCTCCACGTCAGCGCCGCCTTCGGCTCGAGAACCGGCAACGGCCTGGATCCTGCAGATCAGGAGAGGCTGATCGGAGAGTGGCGGGGCCTTCGGGACATGGTGCGGATCGAGGAACGCTGAGAGGCCGGTAGTGGCACACGAAGTGACGAGGGCGAGCGGAAGGGACAGCGTTCGCATGGTCGTGGTCGTCGGGCAACGCAGCCAGCCGATCGCAGGGTTCACGAGCATCGGAGGCGCTGCCCCGAACGTTCGCCGTCACCTGCCCTGCATCACGCAGGCCATGCCGCACGTCACGAGCAGCGCATCGAGCACGGGCAGCGAACCGCGCCGCGTCAGCAGGCAACCGCCGGGCGTCGCCTCGAGCAGCAGCACCTCGGGGCCCAGGTGCGTCACGAGCGACTGCAGGCGCGGCACGTCGGCGAGCGTGAAGTCGAAGCCCTCGCGCTGCCATTCGAGGCTGCCGGACTGCAGCAGCAGCAGGCCCGGCGCATAGGCCTGCTCGAGCAGGCCCTTCAGGTCGAGATAGAGCATCGCGACCGCGTCGCCGCGGCGCGCGATCACCGGCTGGCGAGCCAGTGCATGGTCGAAGTTCGGCAGCTTGCTGGCGTCGATCGCGCAGCGCACGGCCTGCGGCATGAGGCCGAACAGGAAGTGATGGTCGGTGCTCGTCCAGCACAGACCGAACGGTGCGTCGCGGTCGATGAGGTCGACCCACCAGACCTTGCTGCCCGCGTGCTCGAACTCTTCGAGGTAACCCGAGCGCCACGACAGCTGCCGGCCCGCGGCGCGCTCGCGCGCCTTGCTGGGCGCGATCTCGCGCATCTTGTCCCACATCGTGGTCAGGTTGGCGGCGAAGGTCTCGCCGTCGCGCAGCGGCACGGCCGCGACCGCGGCGGTGAAGCCGAGCCCACCCTGGCGCGGCGAGCTCCACGCGACGACGCAGTCGTCGGCGTGCGCGATCAGGTCGTCGCGCAGGTGCACACCCGAACTCTGCTTGACGTGGGCCAGGAACTGCTCCCAGTCCCGGCCCACGTCGGTGCCCGCGAACGCCGCCATGACGTCGAGCAGCACGTCGACGAAGCCGCCGTCGCGGGCCCGCAGGGCCAGCGCCACCGTGGCGTCGTCGGGCACCGGCGCGAGGTCGTCCTGCGACAGCGGCCGGCCGCGCAGCGCCCCGAGCAGGCCTCCGGGCTTCGGCAGCACGAGCTGCAGCCGCGAGACGAAGTGCCCGTCTTCGAGTCCGGACTCGGCGAGCGCCGCGGTGGCCTGGCTCAGGCCAAGCGGTTGCCAGAGCTTGCTCGCGAACTCGACCTGCGGACCGAGCTTGTCGACGGCCGCCCAGGTGCGCAGCACGGGTCGTTCGACCTTGCAGCCGGCGCGCAGCTGCTGCAGCGCGGCGAGGCCGCCGAGGCCCGCGTCGTCGTGGCGCAGGCCGGCCACGACCTGCGCCGCGGCGAGCTCGCCGATGGCGACCGCGAAGTGGCCGTCGATCGCGGCCCAGGCCAGGAACTGGTCGCCGGGCAACGGCAGCGCGTCGAACGCGACGCCGCCGATCTGCCGCGTCTCGCGCGCGAGGTCCGGTGGCGCGAGGTGGCCGAGCGCCTCGCCGAACGCGGTCGCGAGCGCCGCGCTGCCGTCGCCGGCCTGCACGACGATGCCGCCGACCAACGGCTTCAGCGACACGACGAACGCGCAACCGGGTCGCTGCAGCGCCGCGACCAGCTGATCGAACAGCGCGAGCACGCCGGGTGCCTGCCTGCTGTCCTTCTCCTGTTCGGCCAGCGCGCCGCGCGACGCCGCCACGAGCTTGCCGACCAGTGTGCGCAGTTCGGGTTCGGCAGCGAGCCGTTCGCTCTGGTTCTTCGGTGCCTCTGCCGGTGTCGCGCAGCCGAACCACTCGACGAACAGCACGCTGTCGGTCGGTGCCGCGCGCAGCAGCGCCGGGTCCTCGGGCAGCGGCGGCAGCGGCAGCGGCAGCGGCACACCGAGCAGGCCGAGGCAGCTCGCCATGACGAAGAACAGATGCCGGAAGAATTCGCCGAGTCCCATGCGCGCATCTTGGCGGCTCGGGACGTGCTGGCAAACCGGCTCTGCGTCGATTCGGGCCGTCGCGGTGCCGTGCGCAGCGGCGGCGGCGCGCATCGTGCTGCGGGCGCGAGCCTGGGCGGCGCGCGCCCATCTCACTGAGCCCACGTGCGTGGCCTGCAGACCGTGCATGCGGTCAGCGTGGCCCCGCGAGATCGGTCAGTCTGGTGCGCCACCGCGCAGCCTACTCGGCTTTGCTGGCGGCTTCCGTTGTCTGCGATTGGACTCGGCGTACGGCCGCTCCTCTGCCTCGAGCCCGCCGTTGCACAAGGAGCCGGCGGCATCGAAGCGACTCGTGCCTCCCTCACAGGCGTCGCCACCCACGGGGTTGTCTCACGCGACTCGACGAAACCGGATCGACGGCGACGCAGGCACCCCGAGCACTGACCGCACCATGTCGTTCTGGCGCTTTCGAGACGGGACGTCCACAACGGCGCCGAACTCTCCGCATTGGCCCGTCGAAGGGCGGCGTCGTTTCCTCACGACGCCCCCCGACCCGGCGACGCACACGCACTACGACGCCTCTCCCATCTCGAGGCGACCTTGTTGCTGCCCGGCATGGGGGCGGAGTGGCCGCGGGAACCCGGTGAGGCTGCGGTGCAGGGCCGCGCGGCACGCAGCGAACCGCGCCGCCTCGCTACGCCTCTGCTCCGAGTACCGGCCCCGCGAGCACCAACCCGCCGATCCCGTGCGCCGCGCACGTCTGCTGCCAGGCTGCCTCGGTGAGTTTGCCGGCCGCCATCGACTCGGCGATCGCGAACGGTTCGATGCCCTGCTCCCCGCGCACCATCACAACCGGATCGCCGGGCGAGGCCTCGATGGCAAAGCCCGCGCGCAGCAGCGCGCGCGCCAACAGACAGCCGAACAGCCAGGCGCCGAACATCCTGCGCTCCGCCGCCGGGACCTTCCGATCGAGCAGCAGGGCGTGGTGCTCCAGAAGCGGGCCCTGCGCCGTGAGCTCGGCAACCGCCATGGCCGGCAGCTTGCTGCCCTGCTGCTCTGCCGCCGCATTCCACGTACCGGCGAGCGCCGCAGCCATGGCCTCGCGCCACGTGCCGGCCGGCACCTTCTTGACCTCGGCTTTGCCGACCAGGAACGCCAACAGCTCGCCCTCGAGGGTCGGCAGGTCGTGCAGCAACGAGATGGCCAGCGGTCCGGCCGAGTTGCCGGTGCCGGGATGCTCGACCTCGGCCGCAGTGGCGAGGCGTTCGGACAACGGCGGGTGCGAGTCGTACGGATTGCCCTTCGCCTGCATCGCCTGCTCGCGGATCTGCACCTGCAGCTCTTGCACGGCCTTCGACGACAGGAACAGACCGAAGCCCTCGGCGATCGGCGGCCGCACGTTGCGGTTGAGCACCGGCAGGAACTCCGTCTGCAGGTAGCGATCGTAGAGTTCGGACACCTCGTTGACTCGTCGCAGCGCGCTCTGCATCGGCTCGAGCCCGACGATCTGCACCGCCAAGGCATCGGCCGCGAACTCCTGCTGACGCGAGATGGAGAACGTCACCCGCAGGAACAGCTTGCCGTACCACTCGAACGGCTTCTGCAACAGCGACTGCGCGCGATGGAAGTTCACCACCGTGCGCCCGATCGCTTCGCGCGTGCGGTAGATGAACGGACCGAGCCTCGTGTCGCCGCCGTGGAAGTGGCCGAACTCGTGCGCGATCACGCTGCGCAGTTGGCGCGTCGTCAGCACCTGGAGCAATGGCAGGCCGAGGCCCATGATGCGTGTGCCGCCAAGACCCAGCACGCTGCCGCGCTCGGCGACGAACGCATTGACGTCGCCGACCAGGAACACCTCGGCCGGCGGCGCCTGGCCGACGTCCTTCGCCACGCTCTGGATCAGCCGGAACAGCTCGGGCTGATCGGGTTCGCGCAGACGCACGCCGGGGTCGGGGAACCTGGCCGGGCGCGGGACCACGCTCCACAACACGACCCCGACCGTGATGGCGCAGGAGACCAACAACCTGCCGTTCACGTGCCTGGACTGCAGGCTTTCGTAGACGAGCAGGCCGAGCCCGGTGCAGATGCCCAACGCCAGCAGGTAGAAGCCGATCATGAGCGCGATCGCCAACACCGCGCGGCCGGCCAGCGAAGGGGCCTTCCTCATCGGGCGCATGCTACCTCGACGGCCGGCGGCTCGCCGGCTCGAGAGGGTAGCGGCCTTCC
>DASUFY010000211.1:0-8823 GCA_036274315.1 Planctomycetota bacterium
CGGGCCGCGGCGCCGTTCTGCGCGCGGAATCGCCGCGCGGGCCGACCTGGTGGGCCGTGCCGGTCGCGGTGTTCGCCGTGTACTGGCCGTGCCTGTTCGCCGGCCTGGTCTACGACGACTGGGTCAACTTCGACCGCAATCAGCCGCTGCGCGACGGCGACTGGTTCGCGCTGGTCACGCAGCCCTACTACGGCCCCGACACGACCTACTGGCGGCCGATCACGTCGCTGTTGATGGGGCTCGCCTACCAGGCCGGCCCGTGCGGCGTGCACCTGCTCGCGATCGTGCTGCACGTGTTGGCCGCGTACGCCGTGGCCGCGATCGCGCGGCAGTTGCTCGGGGATGCGCGGCTCGCGCTGTTCGCGGCGCTGCTCTTCGCGCTGCATCCGCTGCAGGTCGAGAGTGTCGCGTGGGCCTCCGCGCTGCCCGGAGTGCCGAGCGGGCTGTTCCTGCTGCTGGCCACGCGCTCGGTGTCGTCGTGGGCGAACGGCAGCGGCCGGCGACTTCCCTGGTCCGCTGCCGCGTGGCTCTCGTGCTGCCTGCTGGCGAAGGAGTCCGGCGTCGTCGCGCTGCCGCTCCTGGCCATCGTCGTGTCCACGGCCGGCGGGTCGCGGCCGCGATCGGCGAAGTTCGCGGTCGTCGGCGCAGTGGCCCTGGTCGGCGCGGCCTGGTTCGCCGTGCACGCGGCCATGGTCGGCTGGCGACCGGTGCTCGGCGATGACGGGCCCTGGATCGCCGGCGCGGCGCAGATGACGGTGCGCGCGGTCGTGCTGCTGTTCTGGCCGTGGCCGCTGACGCCGTTCCGCGCCCATCCGCACGCCATCGGCAGCGCGTCGTTGGACGTGGTCGCCGTCGTCGTCGTCGCCGCCGGGGCCGTCGCCGCGATCGTCGCGTGGCGTCGACTCGCGGTGCGGTGGCGCATCGCGGGTGCCCTCGCCGTCCTGCCCTTGCTGCTGTCGGCCGTCACCTACGACGCGGTGGGACCGCACCCGCTCACGGACCGATACCTGTACTCGGCGGTCGGCGGCTTCGCCCTGCTCGTCACCGCCTCGATCGGCCGGCACTTCGTCGCGCTCGCCACGCTGGTCGCCGTCTGCGGCGCGAGCGCCTTCGTGCAATGTCATGTGTGGCAGGACGACAGCACCTTCGTCGCGCACGTGCTCGAGTTGACGCCCGGCGACCAGTCCGTGCACGTGCTGGCCGGCACGAACGCGCTGCGCGCCGGCGACGCGACGGGGCTGCGGCGGGCGCGCTGCGAGTTCCGCGCGGCGATCCACCTGCAGCCGCGGGTCCTGGACGCCTTCGACAGGCGCCAGCTCGCCGCGGCACTCGCCGGGCTCGCGTGGTGCGAGGTCATCGACTCCGACCGCGGCGCCGATCGCGCGCGGTGTGCGCTCGCCGGCCGGTTCCGGCAGGCGCTGGAGTTGGACCCGCTCTACGTGCCGGCCTGGGTCGGTCTCGGCGTCGCGCGTGGCATGAGCGGGCAGTTCGAGGCGGCGCTGGACGCCTTCGCCCGGGCGCTGGCGATCGACCCGTTGTGTCCCGAGGCCTGGTTCAACCTCGGGCGGACCCAAGTGGACATGGGGCGCCGCGCCGACGCGCGCCACAGCCTGCGCCGGGCGCTGCAGTGTGCTCCCGGCCTCGCGGCCGCAGCGGCACTGATGAACGAGCTCGACGTGCACGACGTCGCGGCCGCGCGGCGGTGAGGTCCGGCAGACGGGAAGGTGCATCGTGCGCCACCGGGCCCGCGTCGGGCTTTCGGCTTCGTCGGCTGACTTCGGGAAGATGCTGCGCCGGAAGCCGGGCAGGACCGCGCCGGGTTCCCCGCGCCAATGGGGATTCATGCCGTGCAGGTCGTCGGCGGCATTCTGCGGGATGGCACCCGGAAACATGTCCGGCTGTTGCATGTCGGGCGACAAGCGTCGCACGCGCCGCAGTGAAGGGCAATCCTGCGCCGGCGAGCGCCGCGAACGCATCCCAGCGATCGCCGAGGTCGAACCCGGCCCGCACGCCGCGCCGGCGAGCGCCGCGCCACCGCGGCGCGGAGCGAGTGCATGGGGTGGCACCGGCCACCCCGAGCGCCTCACTTGCCGAGGATCTCCTTGGCCAGCTCCGTCTCGCCGTAGACCTTCACCATCGCCTCCATCATGCCGGCCGAGTGCACGCCGACGCAGCGGTTGACGCGCTCGTCGAACCAGAAGTTGCCGGGCAGCGATTCGATGTTGCCGTCGAAGACGAGGCCGACGATCTCGGCGTTGCGGTTGAGGATCGGGCTGCCCGAGTTGCCGCCGATGATGTCGGCCGTGCACACGAAGTTGATCGGCGTGTTCAGGTTCAGCTTGGACTTGGCGTCGAGCCAGGTCTGCGGCAGGTCGAACGGCGGCTGGTTGTCGAACGACGCGTTGCGGTCGTAGAGGCCGTTGAACGTCGTCTTCGGCGGCACCAACGTCGTGCCCGACTCGTAGCCCTTGACGGTGCCGAACGACAGGCGCAGCGTGAAGCCGGCGTCGGGGTAGATCGCGGTGCCGTAGACGTCGAAGCGGGCCTGGTTGATCGTGGCCTTGGCCTTGGCGCAGGTCTGCTCGGACGTCTTCATGACGTCGCGCATCAGGGCGCGCAGGTCGACGCGGTCGCCCTTGTACCGCTCGCGCAGCTTGTCCATCGCGGCGGCGATGAACTCGAACGCCTCCTTGACCTCCGGCTTGCCCGACTTGGCGATCAGCTCGCCGTCGCGCGCCTGCATCTTGGCCATCATCTCCTTGTCGAGCAGACCCGCGAGGTGGCCCTGGTAGGCCTTGAGGCTGTTGGAGGCGCTGAAGTACTCGTCGCGCAGCTCGAACGCCGCCTTCGGGTCCTCGTCCATCTTCTCCTTCATCGCATCGCAGCGGGCCTTGAGCAGCCTCACGATGGCCGGTGTCGGCAGGTCGCGCTGGAACTCCATCTCCTCGTAGGTCAGCAGGCGTTCGGTGCCGCCCGGGTGGCCCGAGACGAAGATCAGGTCGTCGGGCTTGGCACCGGCCTCGCTCCACTTGAAGTACCACTTCGAGGAGTCGATCGGCTTGTCGTCCTCGTAGACGCGGAAGAACGCGTAGTCGAGGTCGTAGCGCGGGTAGGTGAAGTTGTCGAGGTCGCCGCCGAAGAACGCGACCTGCTTCTCGGGCGCGTAGACGACGCGCACGTCTTCGTAGGTGTGGTAGACGTAGATGCGGTACTGGTTGCCGTTGTAGAGCGGCACGGAGTCGGCCTGGATGTGCTTCGTGGCATCCGTGATCTCCGCGCACATCTCCGTGACCTTCTTGCGCCAGTCGTTGCCGTTCGGCGACGTGTCCTCCGCCTTGGCGGCGAGCACTTCCTTGGTCACGTCGCGGATCTCGATCAGCTGGCGCAGCTTGAGCTCCTGGCTCTTGAGCTCGCTGCCGTAGAGGCGCGCGCTGAAACCGTCCTTGACCCAGTCCTTCTCCTGCGTCGAGACGAGCTGGATCGTCGACAGCGCGACGTGGTGGTTCGTCATGACGAGGCCGTGCGGCGAGACGAACGAGCCCGAACCGCCCGTGTCGAAGCGCACCGAGCCGAGCCGCACGTGGTCGAGCCACTCGGGCGTCGGCACGAAGTCGTACTTCTCCTTGAGCAGCTGCAGCGGCAGGCTGTCGAAGGGCCACATGCCCTCGTCGGGCAGGGCGGCGGAGCGGGGGAAGGTGGCGCCGAGTGCAACGACGGCGGCGGTCAGCTGGACGAGCGGAGTCAGGTGCATGTCAGTCCTCGGTGGCGTTGCCGCGAAGCCGGCAAACGGGCGGAGCATGATAGGGCCGCCGCGCCCCGGGGCCACTGTGCAGGCGACTCTCTCGGGCATTCGGGCGCACTTCCCGGCGCACGCGCCGGGCGGGGCCGTGCTACGCCTTGCCGGCGCGCGGCTCGGCGGGCTCGAGCCACTCGATCGACGTCATCACGTCGGTGAACGTGAGCCGCACGCGGTGGCGGAAGCGGCGCACGATCGCCGCAACCAGCTGCCGCGCCATGTGCATGCCCGTGGTTGACACGAGCACCCGGTCGTCGCCGACCTCGACGCGCATGACCCGTTCCAACGGGTGCTGCTCGGTCTCGAGGTGCTCGACGTTGGCGATCAGGCCCTGCACCTCGCCCCACCACCGCGGCAGCGCACCACGCAGCTCGACGACGTGCGCGGGCACGCGGTCCTGCATGCGTTCACAGGCCGGGCACAGCACCGGCGCGAGGTCGGGCGGCGCGTCGTCCCAGCGCCAGCGGCCCTGCCAGTGCGTGGCGTGGCACCGCCTGCAGACGGCCGGGTAGAGCGTGCCGGCGGGCCGGTAGCTGTCGATCCAGCGCTGGGCGGAACGGCGAGCGCGCGCGTAGGCGATCGCGCGCGACGAGTCGCGGGTGTGTGTCATGTTCAGCTCCTCATCGCCCGAATCTAGGCCGAACGGTGCCGCGTCGCGCCCGCCGAACGGCCCCCGCTGTTCGACCACCATCACGCGGCGGCTTGGCGCGCGCGAGCCGCGGCGAAACCGGGCTCGGACGTGGCACACGCTGCCTGCGCACCTACCATGCGCGCCGTGTGCCCCGCTCTGCTGCTGCCGGCCCGGTCGACGAACGGACCCGAACTGCTCGAGGAATACCGCAAGCGCGGCGGCTACGAAGGCCTCGCCAGGTGGCGCGCCGCGGCGGCGGCCGGCGCGGCCGCGTCCCTCGTCGACGAGATCGCGGCCGCGGGCCTGCGCGGGCGCGGCGGCGCCGCGTTCCCGACGGCGCGCAAGTGGCGGCTCGCGGCCGCGGCGGGCGCCGAGCAGAAGTACGTCGTCGCCAACGGCGGCGAACATGAGCCCGGCAGCCGGAAGGACCAGCACCTCGTCGAACAGCACCCACACGCCGTGCTCGAAGGACTGCTGCTCGCGGGCCTCGCGACCGGCGCGAACAAGGGCTGGCTCTACCTGATCGAGGACATGCACGGCCCGCGCCGCAGCGCCGAGCTGGCCCTGCAGGAGCTCGAGGCCGCGAAGCTGCTGCCGTTCCCGGTCGTGATCCACGGCGGGCCCACCACCTACGTCGCCGGCGAAGAGACCGCCGCGCTCGCCGCGATCGAAGGCCAGCCGGCCAAACCGCGCAAGAAGCCGCCGTTCCCGGGCGAAGCGGGCCTGTTCGGCAAGCCGACGACGGTCAACAACACCGAGACGCTGGCGCACGTCGCCTGGATCGCGCGGCACGGCGCCGAGGCGTTCGCCGCGATCGGCACCGCCGAGAGCAAGGGCACGCTGCTGTTCACGCTCGGCCAGGAGGTGCAGCGGCCCGGCGTCCACGAGCTGCCGTTCGGCAGCAGCTACCGCCAGCTCATCGACGGTGTGGGCGGCGGCCTGCGCGACGGGCACACCGTGCGCGCCGTGCTGCCGGCGATGTCGTGCGCGTTCCTGCCGGCCGAGCACCTCGACGTGCCGATCGGCTACGAGACGCTGCGTGCGGTCGGCACCTCGCCGGGCTGCGGCGGCGTGCGCATCGTCGACGAGACCACCGACGTCGTGGCGCTCACGATCGAGATCGCCGCCTTCTTCATGCGCGAGCAGTGCGGCCAGTGCCCGCCGTGCCGCATGGAGACCAACCAGTTCGTGCACATCCTCGAGGGCGTGCGACAGCACAAGGGCCCCGGCTACGCCGAGAAGCTGACGAAGCTCGCCGACTTCGCGCGCAGGAAGGGCTTCTGCTCGCTGATCGAGATGGCGGCCGCGCCCGTGCTCAGCGCCGTGTCGTGCTTCGCGGCGGACTTCGCCGCGGCCGCCGGGCCGGCCGCCGCCAAGGACGGCTGACGTGCCGATCTACTATGCGGCCTGCACGCTCGGGCTCGAGCAGGTGCTCGCTGCGGAACTGCGCGCGCTCGGCGCCGGCGACATCACCGTGCGCCGCGGCGCCTGCGCGTTCGCGGGCGACCAGGCGCTCGGCTACCGGGCGTGCCTGTGCCTGCGGTCCGCGATCCGTGTGCAGGAGGAACTCGCGCGCGGCCGCGTCGCCGACCGCGACGACCTCTACGCGCTCGCTTCGACCGTCGACTGGTCGCAGAGCATCACGCACCTGCAGACGATCGCCATCGACGGCTCGGTCAAGGACAGCTTCGCCAACGACACGCGCTTCCCGGTGCTCGTCGTCAAGGACGCGATCTGCGACCAGTTCCGCGACCGCACGGGCAAGCGGCCCGACGTCGCCCGCGACCGGCCCGACCTGCCGCTCAAGCTCGTGCTGCAGGGCACCGAGGCGATGCTCTACCGCGAACTCGGCGGCGAGCCGCTGCACAAGCGCGGCTACCGCGAGGTGCAGCACAAGAGCCCGCTCAACGAGGCGACCGCGGCGGGCCTGCTCCTGCTGACCGACTGGGACCGCCAATCACCGGTGTGCGATCCGATGTGCGGCTCGGCGACGTTCCTCGTCGAAGCCGCGTGGCTCGCCACCGACCGCGCGCCGGGCCTCGGCCGCAGCTTCGCGTTCGAACACTGGCGCGACGCCGACCTCGACGCGTGGCGCCGGATCTACGACGAAGCCGAGGCGCGCGCGGCGGCGGGCGCCGACAGGCTGCCGCGGCTCATGGGCAACGACCGGCACCCGGGCGCGCTGGCGATCGCGCGGCAGGCGATCGCCGCAGCGGGCCTCGGCGGCCGCATCCAGCTGACGCACGGCGACGCGCGCGACTACGCCCCACCGTTCCCACCGGGCCTCGTCGTCACCAACCCACCGTACGGCCAGCGCATCGAGGTCGACGAAGCGCAGCTCGAAGACAGCTGGCGATCGCTCGGGCAGTTCCTGCACGAACGCTGCGGCGGCGCTTCGGCCTACGTGCTGTGCGGCAACCCGGAGCTGACGCGCTTCCTCGGCCTGCGCGCCGGCAGCAAGCACCCGGTGCGCAACGGTCCGATCGAATGCCGCTGGCTGCGCTACCAGATCGACGCGGTCTGAGCCGCGCGCCCGCGCTCAGTCGCGCAGCACGATGCCGAAGTGCGTGTAGGTCGGCCGCTCCTGGCCGTCGCTGGGCACGTTGACGAGGCCGCCGAACTCGCGCAGGTACATGCACGACGAACCACCTTCGTCGCACAGCATCGCGTCGCGCACGCCGAACGGCCGCAGCAGTGCGCCGACCTGCGGCCGCGTGAGCCCCCAGCTGCGGCTGGGCTGGCGGCCGTCGGCGACCAGCAGGAACAGGCGCTTGCCGTCCGCGTCGATGCCCATCACGGTGCGCGGCTGGTTGAAGCGGAAGGCGTCGGTCTCGACCTCGCCGCCGACGATCGTGTCGACGCGACCCCAGATGACGTCGTGCGCCGATGCCGGCACGCTGCGGTCGGGGGCCGCGGTCGAGACGAAGTGGGCGCGGTTGTCGCGGTCGAAGGCGAGGAACGGGCGCGCGTTGCCCGGTTCCTCGCGCAGCAGCGTCTCGCCGCGCCGCATGAGGTGGCCGCGCCACGGGCCGAAGCCGCAATCGGGCTGCGGCGAGTTGCCGGCCTCGCCGTTGATCGCGAGCGCACAGCCGTGCCCGCGCGCGAAGTCCGAGGTGAAGGTCTTGTGCGCGAGCGTGGCGCCGATCTCGATCTGCACGGCGGGCGCCGTCAGATCGACGACGGCGAGGAACGCCTCGAGCAGCGGATCGTCGCAGTGGATCCTGACGAGGTCGACGGCGTCGTTGCAGATCAGCGGCTCCAGCACGATGCTCGGGAACGGCTCGACGAGCCCGGCGCGCGCGGCCGCCGCGTCGACCAGCGGCTGCGAGCGCCGCACCCCGGGCCGCGCGAGGTTCTCGAGCACGGCGGCGACGGCGTGGTCGCCGCGCTCGCGCACGCGCTCGAGGTCGAGCTGCAGCTGCTGGATGCGGTGATCGATCGCGAACGTCGCGGCGACGATCGCGAGCACGAGGCAGGCCGGCCGCGCGTACTTCGCGAGCCGCGGCCGCTGCAGGCGGCGCGCCAGCCAGGCGAGTGCCGCCCACAGACCGAGCGCCAGCACGGCGATGCCCGCGAACACGGCCAACACGGGCAGTTCGAGCAGGCGCGTGAACGTCGACAGCAGGCTGTCGATCAGGTGGTTGACGGTCTCGCGCACACCGTCGCCGGCGTCGTTCTGCGCGCCGAGCAGCCGTGCGGCCGAGGCGAGGTGGGAGACGTCGCAGATCACGTGCGTCGGCATCCTACTCGCCTCACAACCCGATCGGCACGTTCAACCGGTTCGTGCTGCAGAACCGACGTGGCCGGATCGAAGGACACGCAACGGAAGCTGCGGCGCCGTCTCCCGCGGCGGCACCCCCGGTTCGCACCCGAGGTACGGACTCGGCGTGCCCCCCGGCGCCACCTGATGCTCATGGTGCACGAGGCAGCTGCAGGCGAGCATGGGGCCGCTCATCGGAGGGAACCATGCGCACGGACATTCTCACGACCGCCTTCGCCGGACTCTTCTGCATGCCGCTCTCCGCACAGTGGCAGCAGGTCGCGACCGCCACGTCGCCTGTCCCGAGAGCGCACGCGGCGATGGCGTACGGCATGGGTGGCATCGTGATGTTCGGCGGCGACATTGCCCTGCCGCTGTTTCCCTGGAGCAACGACACGTGGTGGTACGACGGCGTGGACTGGACGCGGCTTTCGCCCGCGACATCGCCGGGCCGCAAGACCTGCACGCAGCGAAGCGGCGGGCGCACGCCGCTGCAAGGGCATGCGTTCCGCGGCCGCGGGCCGTAGCATCGCCGTCCTCGTGCCATCGCCCCATCCGTCGCGCCCCACCGCCGCCCTCGCGTTGCTCATGCTCACCTCCTGCGCCGGTGCGCCGCCTTCGCCCACGACCCTGGGA
>DASUFY010000212.1:0-5990 GCA_036274315.1 Planctomycetota bacterium
GCGATGATCGGGATGCGCGCGTGGCCGAACACCATCAGCGAGTAGTGCAGGTAGCGGCAGACGCCGGCCAGCTCGAGTTCGAGGACCGCGTTGAGCTCTTCGATGACGGCAGCGGTGTCGATGTCGTTCTTCATGTGGGACTCCGCGTTCCGGCGAACGTCGCCCGATCCTACCATGGCCGCCCGTCGGGCAGCGTGTCCCAGGACGGAGCGAACGTCTTGCGTCGCGGGCTCGGCGCGGAGGCAACACGTCGAGTTCGCTCGCCGCGGTCACGGCGTGCCATGGAAACGTGTTTCCCGGTTTCCGGCGAGGAACCGCCGGCGACGAGCAAGCACAATGCCCGCGACCGACACCAGGAGACGCACCGTGAACCTGCCCGACCACAAGACCAGGATCGTCTGCACCATCGGCCCGGCCTCGGGGACGCAGGCGATCATGGAGCAGCTGCTGCGCGCCGGCATGGACGTGGCCCGGCTCAACTTCTCGCACGGCGCCTTCGACGGCCACCGCCAGATGATCGCCTCGCTGCGGGCCGCGGCCAGCAGCACGGGCAAGCGCCTCGCCATCATGGCCGACCTGCCGGGTCCCAAGATGCGCATCGGCGAGCTGACCGAGGAGCCGGTCGAACTGACGCCGGGCGCGGCCTTCGTGCTGACGACCGACACGATCGACGGCGACCACACCCGCGCCTCGGTGTCGTTCCAACGGCTGCCGCAGGCGGTGAAGCGCGGCGACGCCCTGTTCCTCAACGACGGCCTCATCCAGCTGGAGGTGGTGTCGGTCGCCGGCAACGACGTGGCCTGCAAGGTGGTGGTCGGCGGGGAACTGCGCTCGCGCAAGGGGCTCAACCTGCCCGACATCGAACTCGGCATCAGCGCCTTCACCGAACGCGACCACGAGTGCCTCGCCTTCGCGGCCGCCGAGGGCATCGACGCCGTCAGCCAGTCCTTCGTCGAGACCGGCGCCGACATCCGCGCGGTGCGCGAGGCCGCGGCGGCGATGGACTACCACCCGTTCCTGATCGCGAAGATCGAACGCTCGAACGCGCTCGAACACCTCGACGACATCCTCGATGCCACCGACGGCATCATGGTCGCGCGCGGCGATCTCGGCGTCGAGGTGCCGATCGAGAAGATCGCCCTGATCCAGAAGGACATCATCCGGCGAGCCAACCAGCGCGCCCGGCCGGTGATCACCGCGACGCAGATGCTGGAGTCGATGACGGACAGCCGTCGCCCGACCCGCGCCGAAGCCACCGACGTCGCCAACGCCATCCTCGACGGCACCGATTGCGTCATGCTGTCGGGCGAGTCGGCGATGGGCAGACATCCCGTCGCCGCGGTGTCGATGCTCGCGAAGATCGCGGCGGCCATCGAACCGAGCCGGCCGCCGGTGACGGTGAAGGCACTGTTCGAGGGCGTGGACCTGCGCGGCCGGCTCCTGCCGACGCATCTGGTCGCCGTCGCGGTCGAGGCGAGCATGGCCTACGCCTCGCCCGCGGCGATCTTCGTGCCGACCCTCAGTGGTGCCACCGCGCGGCGACTGTCGTCGTTCCGCTTCCCGGCGTGGATCGCGGCCGTGAGCTCGGATGCACGGACCTGTCAGGGCCTCGCGTTCTCGTACGGCGTGTGCCCGGTGCTTGCGGCCCATCCCGACGATTGGAACGCCTTCGTGCGCGCGTGGCTCGAGCGCCATCGCCTGGCGGGAGACATGGTGATCCTGACGGAGGGCCCCTCGACCAGACATCCGGACGCCAACAACCGCATGGAGATCATCGATCTGCGGCCACGGCACGCGCGGTGATCGGCGTCGCGGCAGTGCTCGCGCCGGCGCCGCATCGGCGACACCGGCACCACGAACGAAACCTGCGCGAGTCCGTTCGCCGGAGCAAGAGGCGGCAGCAGCAAACGCATCCGGCGAACAGCGGCCCACGCGGCGCACGCGACGGCCGCGGCTGTTCGAAGCAAGGCAGCGCGAGTACCCTGGCCGCATGGCGTGGCGAACCCTGCTCGTGCTGGCGCTGTGCGCGCTGATCGGCGGCGCCGCGTGGCTGCTGTGGCGCGACGACACCACGCGGCCGACGGTCGGCGGCACGGCGGCGGGTCCGAGCACAGCAGCACCCCCCGACGTCGCGAGCGACCGCGCTGTACCCGCGTCGGCGGCGCTCTCGTCGGTCGAGCAACGATCACTCGCGCCGGCCGCGCCCGAAGCAGTCGCGCTGGGTGCGATGGTGCAGCTGCGCGTGCTCGGCAGCGACGGCGTTCCGCTCGCCGGCATCGCGGTGCGCTACACCAGCGAGGGAGAAGCGCAGATCGCGCGGGCGACGCTCGCGGCGGACGAACCGGCTCGGCTCGGCGACGACAGCGAAGAGTTGCTGCGGCGCTTCGGTGCCGTGGCGACGACCGACACCGCCGGCATCGCGCGTTGGCCATGGCACGAACAGGCGCGCGCATCGTGGCACTGCGTCGCGCGCCACGGCGACGACTTCGGCGAGACGTGGGTGTCGATGAAGGAACTGGCGGCAACGGTTCACGAGCTCGAACTCCACGGTGACGTGCGCTTCGTGGTCGGCGTCGAGAACGCCGCGCGGCAGCCAGCGTCGGACGTGCCGCTGCGCGCGAGGTTCGAGATGCGCACCGAAGGGGACAAGGAATCCGCCATGCAGCTCGGGCGCACGCACACCGACGGCCGGTTCACCGCCAGCCACGTGCAGGCGTGGAGCCCCGGCATCACGCCGCGCGGCGCGATGCTGCCCGCCACGATCGAGACCGACCTGCCCGGCATCACCATCGGCCGCGAGATCGACGTCGCGCGACCGCCCGCCGAGGCCGTGCGTCTGACGCTGCCCCCCGCGGGATCGATCGAGGTCACGGTCCGGAACGCATTCGCCGAGCCGGCGCCGAACGAACTGTGCAGCATCATCGAAGCCGCCGCTGCGCCGGGACACGCGCATTGCATCACCACCGACGCGTCGGGCATCGCTCGCTTCCCATTCGTCGGGTTGGGGCGACGGTGGCGCTTCCTCGGCTTGGGGCCAGGCTGGCGCGTCGCTCGCGAACACAGCGCGCCCGATCCCGAGCACGTCATCGAAGGCCCGCGCACGACCGGCGAGGTCGTGCGCGTGGCGCTGCAGCCGGATCCGGTACCTGTGCTCTTGGGACAGCTGCTGCGTGATGGCAGCGCGGCGACGGAGACCGAGTTCGAGATGTTCAGCGCGGGAGAACACGTGGCTTGGGGGCAGCGCACCGATGCCGAAGGTCGCTTCCGAGTGGCCTTGCGCCACTCGTGGCGAGACAAGGTGCTCACCGAAGTCGTCATCTGCTGCTCGTCCGGCGATCACGGCTACGACGGCACGAGTGCGACCTGGCGCGGTCAGGTGGTCGCGAGCGTCGGCCCGCACGATCTCGGCGGGCTCCATCTGCAACCTGATCCGGTGCTCTGCGAAGGGCAGTTGGTCGCATCGGGCCCAGCGACGAGGAACGATGTCCGCCTGCGCCTCGAGACCGTGTCGCCGCCCTCGCCGGGGGCATCGGGAGCGCTGTCGGTGCGCCCGCGGCACGATCCCGACGGCCACTTCGCGTTCTTCGGCAAGGCTCCAGAAGCTGCCCTGCAGATCGCGGTCGAGACCAGGAACAAGTACCTGCCGGTGGCGCCGGTGCCGTTCGTCGCGGGCGCGCGCGATCTTCGCATCGAACTGCAGAGCGGTGGTTCCGTTCGCGCATCGATCGTCGCGGGTTCCCATGTCGCGTCGTTCTGCCTGCAACCGATGCTCGTGCCCATCGGGCGGCAGGTCGCCATGCCGGACCATGCGCGCTTCTTCCCACAGCTCGATCCGCGCCTGCCGTGCGAGCATGCGTTCGTGCGCGACGATCCGCTCGAGACGGCCTACACATGGCCCGCGGTAGTGCCCGGCTCCTACCGGCTCGAGATCCACACGCGCAACGTGCGCCGGCCGATGCTCGTGATCCCCGACGTCGTCGTCGTCGATGGCGAGCGCAACGAAGATCCGCGGCTGCAGCACCTCGTCGTGCCGGGGCTGCACACGGTGGAGATCACGTTGCCGCAAGCCGACCTCGTCGACTCACCGCCGGGAACACGGGGACGCGGCGCGATCTTCGTGCTCGAAGGGGACGAACCCGGCGAACAGTGCTGGCAGGTCGACAGCAAGACCGCGGTCTTCGCCGCGGCGCAGCCGCTCGATCTGCTCGTGCGTTTGTACGGCCACCGCGATCGCATCGTGCGCGGCATCGTCGCCGACCAGACGATCGAACTCGAACCCGGCTTGCCCGCGACGCTGCGCTGCGAAGGGTTCGCGCCGCCCGTGGGCAGCACGGTGGAACTCTCGCTCGAGAGCCTCGACGACACCGCGACGAACTCGAACGCCTCGGTGTTCTCGGCGGCCGCGGGCGGCGTGGGACCGCCGTATCGCCTGCGGCCCTTCGCCGCGGACCTCGCGGCGGGCGAAGCGAAGGTGCTTCTGCCCGCGCCCGGGCGCTACCGCGTCGCGGCGTCGCTGTGCGCGGCCGACGGCGGCAAGGTGGCGCTCGACGTCGCGCCCGCCCTGCTCACGATCGGCGCGGCGGGCGGCGAGTTCGCGGTTGCGCTGCGCGCGCGCTGATTCCGCGCGGCGCGCTCCGTGCCGCGCCGTCGGGCGCATCGCGCCTCGCGAAGGGTCGCGCGAGGCCTGATGGCTGCGCGCGGGCAAGACCACGCCGTGCTTCTGCTCGACCACCCGCGCATCCGGTCTGATCCCATCCCCATGAGTCCGCAGCGCCTCACCGTCCGACGGCTTCGAGCCGCGCGACCCTGGACAGCGCGAGTTCGCGCAGGCGGGGCACCGTCGCCGGCCACGCACGGATCATGCCGTCGTCGCCGGCGGCCCACAGGAACCGGCCGTCGCGCGACCACAGCACCGCGTCGACGCCGGCACCGCCGGGCAGGCGAAGCGTCGCCACGCACTCGGCAGTGTCGGCGTTCCAGATGCGCACCGAGCCATCGCTCGACGCCGACGCCAACAGCGCGCCATCGAAGGACCACGCCACCGCCATCACTCGGCCGGTGTGGCCGACGAGTTCGCGTCGCTCGCCAGTCTCGCGCTGCCATAGGCGGACCGCGCGATCGTCGGCGCCCGAGGCGAGCCATTGGCCGTCGGGTGACCAGGCCAGTGTATGCACCCAGCTGTCGTGTCCGAACCAGCGTCGTTCGACTTCTCCCGAAGCGCGCAGCAGGATGATTGCGCCGCCCACCCCGGCAGCCGCCATGCGACCTTGCGCCGACCGTGCCATCGCCACGATCTGTCCGCCCTGCCACGGCAACTGCGTACGCCGCGAACCGTCGCTCGCGTGGGCGAACGTGCGCAGGCTGCGGCCAGCGGTCCAAACGCTGCCATCGCTCGCCCACTCTGCGGCCATGCCGAGACCACCTGGCTGGGGAAACCGCACCGGCGACAGCGCCGGTGCATCGAGATCGTAGCTCGCCGCAGTCGACTCCCAGTGAGCGCACAGCACGTGCCTGCCGTCGTCGTGCAGCGTCATGGCCCACGGTCGATCGATCAACGGAATGGGGCGCTGTGTCTCGCGCCCGGTGCGCGGATCCCAACACCGAAGCGTGCCGTCGCCGCCGACACTGACCAGCCGACCATCGGGTCGTTCGGCCAGTCCGACGATCTTGTCGAGGTGGCCGGTGAGCACCGGCAGTTCGGGATCGAACAGATCCCACAGACGGACGGTGCCATCGAAGCCGACCGTCGCCGCCTGGGTCCCGTCCGGCGACACCTCCGCCATCACGACGTGCCCGGAATGCCCGCTCAACACCAGCAGTTCACGCAGTTGCAGGTCGTAGAGCCGCACCGTCAGGTCGCCAAACACGACCAGTACGCGTTGCCCATCGGGCAGGAAGCGCGCACTGTGCGCCTCGCTGTGCGACACCGTCGCGACCCTCTCACCATCGCGCGAATGCAGGCGCACGCTGCCGTCTCGCGCTGCAATCAC
>DASUFY010000213.1:0-15826 GCA_036274315.1 Planctomycetota bacterium
TGCCGATCGTAGCCCCGATGCGTCTCAGCTACTCGATCTACGAGGCCAAGGCAAAACTCAGCGAGATCCTGCGTGTGGTCAGGAAGGGCCGGCGCATCACGATCACCGACCGCGGCCGCGAAGTGGCGAGGATCGTGCCGATCGGCGAGGACGAGAACCTCGAGCAGCGGCTGGGTGACCTCGTGGCGGCGGGCATTCTGTCGCCGCCGACGAACGTCGCCCTGCCCGGCCCGGAGGCTGGCGAGTCGCGTCCGGGGGCACTCGAGAGGTTCCTTCGGGACCGCGACTGATGTCGGGTCTCGCCTACGTCGACACATCGGTTCCGCTTGCCTTCCTGTTCCAGGAGCCCGGAGCACAGGAGATGCATGCCCGCGTCCGCGTCTTCACCAGGTTGTTCTCCTCCAACCTGCTCGAAGCAGAACTCCGCGCAGCATGCGTGCGCGAAGGCGTTCCGATGGCGAAGGTCGCCGCGAGCCTTGCCGCGATCGAGTGGGTGTTCCCGAATCGAAGTCTGCAGCCAGAGCTCGAACGTGCGCTGTCCACCGGGTCCTTGCGCGGCGCCGATCTGTGGCACGTTGGCTGTGCCCTGTTTCTCGACCGTCTCTTGGCCCCGATGACATTCGTCACGCTGGATCGACGCCAGCGTGAGGTCGCCGAAGCGGCGGGCTTGAGCGTGGTGTGACGAGTCGCCTCGGCAATCGGATCCGGTGCGTTCGCCGTCTCCCAGCGGCGTCTGCGCTACGGGCAGCTCGTGCCCGCCGCCCGCAGGGTGATCAGAGATCGTTGGGCAGCTGGTCGGGGACCCTGCCGTCCTTGTCGCTGCGCACGAGCACGAGGATCGCGCCGTACGGAACGACGAGGAAGTGTTCGTCCTCGAACGTGATCTCGATCGCGGCCTTGCGGAAGAACAGCGCGTAGTCGCCGATGCCGACCTGCATCGGCAGGAAGCGCGGCGCGCGGTAGCCCTCCTTCCACGGCTCGTGTTCCTCGTGCGGCGGCGGCAGCGGCTGGCCGGGGCCGATCGCGACGATGCTGCCGCCGCGCACCTCTTCCTTCTCGAGCACGCCGGGCGGCAGGAACAGGCCGACCTTGGTCATGCCCTCGCCCTTCTCGGGCTTGACGAGCACACGATCGCCGACGACCAGGAGCTGCTTGTTGCCTCGCTTCATGAACGTGCGCCCGCCAGGATACGGCATGCGCACGCGGTTCGCATCCACGGCGGCGGCGCCGGCGAAGACCGGCGCCGTGCCGGCCGTTCCCGAGGTCCGATTGCGTCGCGCCAACGACCGCCCCGTGCGGCGCGACGGCGCATTCGTGCTCTACTGGATGATCGCGGCGCGGCGCCGGCGCGCCAACTTCGCGTTGCAGCGAGCCGTCGAGTTGGCCACGCAGCTCGGGCGACCGCTGTTCGTGCTCGAACCGCTGCGCTGCGACCACCGCTGGGCCAGCGATCGTCTGCACACGTTCGTGCTGCAGGGCATGGCCGACAACGCGGCCGACTTCGCTGCCGCGGGCGTGCGCTACTGGCCCTACGTCGAACCCGAGCCCGGTGCGGGCTCCGGCCTGCTCGAAGCGCTGGGCCGGCGCGCGTGCGCGGTCGTCACCGACGACTTCCCATGCTTCTTCCTGCCGCGCATGGTCGCCGCCGCGGCCGCGAAGCTGGCCGTGCGGCTCGAGGTCGTCGACGGCAACGGGCTCCTGCCGATGCGCGTCGGCGACAAGGTGTTCGCGCGCGCGTTCGACTTCCGCCGCTTCCTGCAGAAGGTGCTGCCCGCGCACCTGCGCGACCTCCCTGCCGGCGAACCGCTGCGCGGCTTCGTGCAGCCGATGGCCGAGGTGCCGCGCGACGTGGCGAAGCGCTGGCCCATGGCGACACCGGCCTGGCTCGAGGCCTCGCCAGCGGCGCTCGCCGCGCTCCCGATCGACCACACCGTCGGGGCCGTGCCCACGCGCGGTGGGGCCGCGGCCGCCGGCGCCGCGCTGCGCACGTTCCTGAGCGGTCGCCTGCGCGACTACGGCGAGCGACGCAGCCATCCCGACGCCGACTGTGCCAGCGGGCTGTCGCCGTACCTGCACTTCGGCCACCTCTCGGCGCATCAGGTGTTCGCCGCGCTCGCAAAGCACGAGCAGTGGACGCCAACCCGCATCCGGCCGGCGGCGAACGGCCAGCGCGGCTGGCTCGGCATGAGCGACGCGGCCGAGGCCTTCGTCGACGAGTTCGTGACGTGGCGCGAGCTCGGCACCAACTACTGCTCGCAGCGCGACGACTACGCCGACTACGAGTCGCTGCCCGCGTGGGCCAAGGCGACGCTCGAAGCACACGCGACCGACCCGCGCGAGCACGTCTACTCGCTCGAGCAGTTCGCCGCCTCGGCGACGCACGACCCGGTGTGGAACGCCGCGCAGCGGCAGCTGCGCGAGACCGGCACCATGCAGAACTACCTGCGCATGCTGTGGGGCAAGAAGGTGCTCGAGTGGGCACGTTCGCCGCAGCAGGCGATGTTGATCCTCATCGAACTCAACAACCGCTACGCGCTCGATGGCCGCGACCCCAACTCCTACGCCGGCATCTCGTGGGTGTTCGGTCGCTACGACCGGCCGTGGGCGCCCGAGCGCGACGTCTACGGCGTCGTCCGCTACATGAGCTCCGCCAACACCGTGAAGAAGCTGCAGATGAAGGGCTACCTGCGGCGCTGGGCCTGAGCCGAGGCGGTCGGGCCTCGCACCGTGCCATCGCGCACGCGACCTGGAGGCCGGTTCCGCGCGCCTCTGCGCGACAGAATGCCCCGTGCAGCGGCAACCAGCCGTCCCCCCGTCGCTGTGTCAGGCAATACCCGCTCGAGCGGGCCCTTTGTCGCAGCGTGCGCATAGACTGAACGGCTCCCGATCCCCATGCAATCCCATCGCGCCCTCGGCACCTCCGTCCTGCTCGTCCTGGCCGCCGCGGCTGTCGCCATCGGTTGGTTCGTGTTCTCGGGCGGCGACACGGCCATCGCACCCGCCGCCGATCCCGCCGCAGCCCACCGTGCCAGCGCGCCGCCGGCGACGGCCGAGGCGGGCGGCGCCGACGCCGCCGCGGCAAACACCGAGGCGACCGGGCCCGTGCGCGAAGCGGTCGTCGCGTCCGGCCCGACCGCTTCGAGCCTGCCTTCGATCACGGGCCAGGTCGTCGGCACCGACCAGCACCCGATCGCCGATGCCGAGGTGATCTGCATCCCGGGCGTCGCCTTCACGCCCGACTTCGAGAACCTCGACGCTGGCGACACCGACGTCTTCGATCCGCAGGCGATCACCGATCGCCTGCGCGGTCAGGTGCGCGATCGCGTCACCGTGCGCAGCGACGCCGACGGCCGCTTCCGCGTGCGCGTCGAGGGCACGTCGCGCACCGTCAGCCTGCGCGTGCTCGCGCGCGGCCACCTCGTGCTCGACCGCAGCGTGCCGCGGCCGAACGATGCGGACACCGACCTCGGTTTGCTCGTGCTCGCGGACGGCGCCGTCGTCGAGGGCCGCGTGCTCGACGCGCAGGGCAGCCCGATCGAAGGCGCGCGCGTCTCGCGCCTGCTCGACTTCGAGAAGAACCTGCCCGCGGGCATGGACTTCGCCGCACCCGAGATGGCCGCGATGGACGATCTGCGCAGCGGCGAGACCGACGTCACCGACACGGCCGGTCACTTCGAGCTCGCGCACGTCGAGGCCGGTGACTTCACGCTGCGCGCACGGCATGCCGAGCACCCGACGGCGCAGCGCACCGGGCTCACCGTCGCCGGGGGCCAGACGCTGTCCGACGTGGTAGTCACGATGCCGCGCGGCGCGCAGATCCGCGGCGTCGTCGTCGGCATCCCCGAGGGCGTGAAGGGCCTCAGCGTCATGGCCTCGCCGAAGCCCGAAGCCGGCAACGACCCGTCGGGTGGGCTGCTCGGCATGCTCGGCGATCCGCTGGAGTTCATGGCGGAAGCGGGCTTCGCCATGGGCGAACGCAAGGTCCCCGTCGAAGCCGACGGGTCGTTCGTGCTGCGGGGACTCAAGGCCGACAGCACCTACCGCCTCTGGGTGGCGCAGCAGGGGCGCGGCTTCGCGGGCGCTGGCATCTGCAGCGCGCGCGTCGAGGCGCCGTCGGGCGGCTTCGGCGTCGAGCTGCGCTACGAGGCGGGCGTCACGGTGACGTTCGTCGTCGTCGACGCGAGGTCCGGCGAACCGATCGAGCGGCTCTGGGTGCGCGACGAACTGCGCGGTGGGGGCGGCTTCGCGGACATGATGGCGTTCGCGCCCAACAACGCGCGCAGCAAGGCGTATCCCGAGGGCCGCGTCACGGTGGCCAATCTGCGGCCCAAGAAGGACCAGACGCTGCAGCTCACGATCGATGCACTGGGCCATGCGCAGCAGAAGCGCGAGGGCATCGCGCTGCCCGTCAGCGGCAGCCTCGACCTCGGCACGCTGAAGCTCGAGCCGCGGCCGGTGCTGCGCGTGACGGTCGCCGCAGCCGAGAACGGCCGCGCGATCGCCGGCGCGCGCGTCGAGCTCAGGCCGAAGCGTGAGGGTCGCGGCGCGGACAATCCGTTCGCAGCCCTGGCGCAGGGCGCACGTTCGAGCCCGCGCTCGGGCCAGACCGACAGCAAGGGCCAATGCACGCTGAACGTGCTCGACGGCGAGGTCGGCGAGCTCCAGGTGCGCGCGCGCGGCCTCGCGCCGTTCGTCGCCGAGGTCGCGATGGCGCCGAGCGGCGACACCGAACAGCAGGTGCGCCTGCTCGCCGGCGGCAGCGCCGAGGTCACGGTGCTCGGCGCCGATCGGCAGCCGGTCAAGGACGCGAACGTCGAGCACCGCACGCCCGCGGGCGACGTCGACCGGCAGCGCACGGATGCGTCGGGGCTCGCGCGCTTCGCCACGCTGGCGCCCGGCGCGCACGAGTTCCGCCTCGCCGACGACCTCGGGCCCATGGGTTTCGCGATGGACATCGCGCGGCGACGCGCCGGCGGCCAGGTGACCGAGGCGGCGTGGCAGAGCGTCGAGATCAAGGACCGCGCGGTGGCGACGCTGTCGATCGAGAAGAACCCCGCGGCGCGCCTGCGTGGCATCGTGCGCGAGAACGGCCTGCCGCTGGCCGGCGCGCGCGTCGCGTTCCGGCAAGGGCCAGCCACCGACGGTGCCGATGCGCTGACGGAAGGCATCATGGGTGACGTGATGGGCCGCATGGGCGGCGGGTCGAAGCACCAGACGAAGACCGGCGACGACGGCCGCTACGAGTTCGCCGAGCTGCCGCCCGGCGCGCACCGCCTGCGCGTCACGCACGGCGCGCGCGCGATGCCCACGGACCTCGAACTGACGCTGCGCGAGGGCGACAACCAGTTCGACGTCGACCTGGACATGACGTCGCTGCGCGGCGTCGTGCTCGATCCCTCGGGCAAGCCGGTCGAGGGGGCGACGGTGACCGTGCAGCGCGCGCCCGAGGCCGCGGGCACCGAAGACGCGGCGGTGTCGCGCGCGCTCGTCGGCATGATGCCCGGCCTCGGGCTCGGCGGACCGACGCAGAAGAGCGACGGCGCGGGCGCGTTCGAACTGCGCGGCGTCGATCCCGACGTGGCGCTGCAGGTGCAGGCCACGGCCAAGGGTTTTGCGCCGGCGGTCGCCGCGGCGACGGTGGCCCGCGGCCGCACGCAGACCGGCCTCGAACTGCGGCTCATCGCCGCGGGCCGCATCAAGGTCACGGTCACCGAGTCGGCGCCGTTCGCGGCCGTGTCGGCGAAGTTCGTCGGCGATGGCGCGGCGTCGGTGGCGCCCGTCATGCGCCTGCTGAACCGCGGCAAGGGCACGCTCGACGGGCTGCGTCCGGGCCAGTGGCAGGTCGAGTACCGTAGCATGAACGACCGCGACAAGCCGCCCGCGACCCGCACGGTCGACGTCGTCGCCGGCGAGACGATCGAGATCGAGTTCTGAGCAGGGTTGCCCGCGGCGCAAAGCGCCGCTGGGCAAACCCGCTCAGGACCTCCTACCGCTCCGGCGGGCGCCTGGCGGCGCCCTTGGAGCGGGAGAGACCGGTTCTGAGCCACACCGCCCGCGACCTACGCGTCGCGCATGCGGCGCAGACGTTCGTTCGCGCGCTCGAAGATGCCCTTGATGACGTCGCCGTCGGACGGTTCTTCGGCCAGCGTCTCGGGGTTCCACTGGCTGCGCGTCGTGGCGAAGAAGTCGCCGCCGTAGATGTGGATGCCGCCCGTGAAGCGCTCGAGGGGATTGGTCACGGAGTGGATCACGGTCTCGGGCAACGACGCGACGTCGCCCTCGAACAGGCACTGCGCGCCGAACGCGGTGAGGCCGCGTTCGGAGCGACGCCAGAGGATGTTGTCCTCGCGGCCGGTGTAGATGCCGATCAGCGCCCACATCAGGTGGTTGTGGGGCATGAGGCTCATCTGCGGCGTCCAGGCGGCGGCGAAGATGGTCAGCGTCTTGGAGCGGTGGAACACGGTGAGCCCGGCCTGGCTCGGCTCCCCGACGGCCTTCAGCATGGTGCGCGGCTCGCGCACGCCGCGCGCGAGCACTTCCTTGACCGCGTCCTGTGCGTGCTCGCCGTGGTTGGCCGCCACGCAGTCTGCGACGAAGCTGTCCATGTCCATGGTGGGTCTCCGGCTTCGATCAGGTTGCGCCGGGTCCGGGGTGGTGCGGCACGATTGGCCGACCAGCAGCCCCAAGGATCCGAGCAGCATGTGCCTCCGGGAAGCGGAAGTCGGCTCGCGTCTGGTCTCGTCCATTCGGATCCTCGGGCTTCCTCGGCGATGTGCCACGACGCGGACATGATACGAGGAGTCGAAGGCTGGACCAGCATCCCGGCGGGTCGGCGACGGAGCGACGGCGGAACTCGACTCGTCCCCTACGGACGGCAGTTCGGGGTTCGAGGTAGACTCGTGGTTCGGCCGTTCGGCGGAGTTGGCATCCATTGCGGATCACGCTCGTGGGACGGATGCTTCGAAGTCAGTGAACGCGTTCCCGGGGTAGTCATGCGATGCAAGCAACTCCACACCGTGGTGTTGGACCGCGATCCTCCCGAGCAGGGCCTCCGCCGTGGGGACCTCATCGCGTTTCGTCCGTTCGATCGATCCGTGTAGGCATGTCTGCAATCCGCGGGATTCAAGGGCTTCGCACGCGGCTCGGGCGCAGCGGCAGGAGACGAAGGGTGGGCAGACGGTGATGGGAGTCGACTCGAGCTGGGAGCATGAGGACGGGACGTCGATCGAGAGGATCGGTGATCCGCAGAATCGCTTGTGCCGCTTCCTGCAGGGCGCGGACCTTCGTGGCACCGTCTGCCTTCGTTTCCTGGACCCGTTTGGCGACACGACGTTCAACCAGCTGCAGATCGTGGTCCTCGTCGAGGAGTTGCAAGGCATCGTGTCGGCACAGCCCGAGCCGGAGGTTCGAGATCACCTGCGGCGGATCCTCGACCTTGCGATCAGGGCCCGAGGCCAGGCGCACACCTATCTCAAGTTCTTCGGCGACTGATAGCATGCTGCACAACCAGCCGCCTCGCGGCGGAAGTGCGCGACTTCATGCCGACGCAGGCGGCGACACCCCTGAAGGAAGACTGGGAACCCATCCACGGTGGCCCCGACACGGGGCATCCGTACAGATGGCGGACCTGGTGGCGGGCCAGGCTGCCCTGGTTCCTCATCGACCGCGGTGTCGCTTGCAAGGGTGACGACTGTGAGGCTGTCGGGGCGTGGCATCGCTGGTACAACGAGGATGGCAAGTCGAGTGGTTGCTACCACTGCGAGGTGATCCGGCCCGGGAGGCTGTGGGAGGACGGCGTGGGGCGCAGCGTCGAAGACGGTCTGCGGAGACGGTGACCTTCGACAGATGAACGCTGGGACAGGATCATCTACTGCGACGCGGACCGGCGGACCGGCCTGCCGGGCGCGCTCAACGAGAAGTTCGATGAGTACGGTGCGGAGGGCTGGGAGTCTCATCGCGACAGAGTCCATTCAGCACGCCACCTTCTTCCTGTGGGGAGGGGCGAAGACCGTTGGCATCATGGGCTTCTTCAACCGGCGTCTCCGATCGTGAAGCAGCACGGTTGGCGAACCGCGACCAACGCCGCCGCGAGAACGAGAGTCTTCGCACGCGGCTCATGAGCACCTCGCGCAGACGACGTGGGGGCCGCTACCGAGAGCGTGCGCTCTGCTCCGCAGACCCGAACGACCCCAGATCGATCTCCAACAGATGCGGCAGCAAGCCGGCCTCGAAGTAACGATCCGCCAATCGTTGCGGCTGGCCGGGACCGGCTTCCGTGCGGTCGGCCAGCTCGACCAACTCACGACCCAATCCTGCGGACAGCTGGATCCTCTCGCCGGACAGCGGCTGGGCGTTTCGTTTCCACCCGGGGCCCTCGGCGGCATCGTCGATCGTTCCTCTGTGCACGAACACGTGCGGCGAAGCAACGTTGGATCCGATCGCCAGCGGTTGAACCATGCAGTGCAACGCCTTCAGATACACACCGTGCCGCGGCAGCGTGATCACGTACTGCCATCGACCGTCCACCGCTCTCTCGTAGCGCATCGCGGCCCACGGGTTCTCATGCGACGCCGGCTTGGCGCAGCTGCATAGCACGACCGGGATCCAGAGCATCGACCGCACGGCTTCCGATAGTCGGGGGCCAGCTGGCGGTCACAGGTAGGAGGGCTCTCGGGTCCTGGGGCGGCGATGTCGCGCTCCTGTGTGAGCAGGTCGCGAAGCTCGACGAGGAGCACGCCGCCAAGCTGAGGAAGGTCGTCGACCAGTACACCAAAGAACTCGCGGAGGCTCGGCAGGCCGCCCTTGCCAGGTCCATGAAGCCAGCGCATCGCCGAGGCTTCGACGTCGTGACACGCACCGGTGATGCCGCGTTCGCAGCGACGCCAGCTCCGGAGCGCGGATCGCGCCGGTCGGTCTAGACTGGGCGGATTCCCGACTTCGTTCCCAGAAAACCGGCACCGCGGCGTCTTGCCACCGCCAATGAGTTCGCATCCGACCGACCTGCGCACGTTGCTCGCCGAGGAACCGTTCGTGCGCGCGCTGGCTCACAGCCTGCTGAACGACGAAGCCGACGACGTGGTGCAGCAGACCTTCCTGCGCGCGCTCGAGCACCGGCCCAACGTTCCGGTGCAGCCGCGCCGGTGGCTGGCGCGCGTCGTGCGCAACCTCGTCACGGACCGGCTCCGCCGCCGCGGCCGCCGCGACGTTCGCGAACGTGCGGCCGCGGTCACCGACCGCGTGCCGTCGCCAGCCGAACTCGTCGAAGTCGAAGAGTCCCGCCGGACCCTGGTGGAGGCGGTCAACCGCCTGCCGCAGCAACTCCGCACCGTGGTCCTGCTGCGCTACTACGAGGGCCTGCCACCCCGGCGCATCGCCGCGGCACTCGGCCTGCCGGTGGCGACGGTCTCGGAGCACTTGCGTGTGGCGTTGCGGCAACTGCGCGCGCGGCTCGACGCGGATCACCACGGGGACCGCCGCGCCTGGCTGCTGCCCTTGGTCCCCGTGGCGCTGCAGCCACGGGCTCTGCCATGGCGTGAACTGCTGCAGGCGCCGGTGCCGGCGGGTTTGTGCACGGGAGTACTGGCAATGATGACCAAGACCAAGATCGTGACGACCGTGGCGACGGTGCTGGTGTTCGCCGGAGCGTGGGCCGTGTGGCCCGGAACCGGCGCGCCCATGCCGGCGCCGCAGCGCGATGCTGCAGGGGGCGTAGCCGTGGCGGCACAGCCGATGCCGATTCGCACGGAGGTCGATGCGGTGCCGACCCAGACACCGCAGCGCGAAGTGGTCGCCGCGACGCCGAAGGCTGCGGCAACGACTGGCAGCCTCGAAGTGCGCGTCCGCTACGCCGACGAGCCGAGACCGGCCGCCGACGTGCCCGTGATCCTGAACCGCCCGGGCTGCGACTTCCGCGTCGGCGTCGTGCGCGGGCGAACCGATGCGAACGGTTCGGCGCGGTTCGAGGCGCTGCCGGCGGGAAGCTGGGAGGTCACCACGGGCCGAGCTCACGCGCCCACCGTCTGCGCGATCGACGCAGGCCGGGAAACCGAGTGCGTGCTCGACCTGCAGCGCGGCATGACCGTGTCTGGCATCGTCGTCGACGTCACGGGCACCGCGGTCGCCGGTGCGTCGATCGAGCTCGGCGAGCCATGGCGTCGCGACCCCGAGGTCATCGCCAGGAGCGGCGCCGACGGGACCTTCGCGCTGCGTGCCTGCCCGAGTGTGAGCCTGATCGGTGCCCGCGCCGAGGGCTACGCGTCCTCGTCGCTGCAGAACGTCGTCTCCTTCGACGGCACGCCGCAGAACGTGCGCCTCGAACTGGTCGCGCCGGGTGGCATCGTCGAGGGGCTCGTGGTCGCGAGCGATGGCAAGCCCGTTGCCGACGCCGTGGTCCGCATCGGCGAGGGCCGCACCGACGACCTGATCGCCTTCACCGGCAGTTGTCCGCCGTTGCCGGCGCTGGTGCGCACGGACGCCGAGGGCACCTTCCGTGCCATCGGCCTGCCCGTGGGCACCCAGCCGGTGCAGGTGCGCGCGGTCGGCTTCGCGCCCTTCCGCGACAGCTGCGAGATCGCCGCCAACCTGAGCGTGCGGTTGCGCGTGACGCTGACCGAGGGCGCCAGGTGTGCGGGCACAGTGTTCACCGAGGACGGCAACCCCGTCCAGGACGTCACCGTCCACGTCGGCCAGAAGGGCGACTTCGTGCAGCTGTTCGCGCGCACCGCCGCCGATGGCAGCTTCGAGCTGCGCGATCTTCCCGCGGGCGACGTCGAACTGTCGGTTGCCGACGAGACGCACGGCAAGGCCAGCGCCAGCATCACCGCGGCGCCGGGCGCGATGGCGCATTGCGAGCTGCGCTTGTCCAACGGTGAGGAACTGCGCGGGCGCGTCGTCGACGAGGCCGACCGGCCGGTGACCGACATCGAGGTGGCGGTAGCATGCGAGGGCACGGGCGATCAGCGGGAGCAGCGCACGCGGAGCGACAAGGAAGGCCGCCTCCAAGTGCGCTTCCTGCCACCCGGCTGCCGCGTCAGCATCCGGGTCTTCGGCAAGCTGTTCGACCCGGTGCGCAAGAGTGGTATCGACCCCGCCGCCGGCGAGGTGCTGCTGCGCGTGCAGAACGCGTCGCGCAGTGCGCACATTCGCGGCGTGGTTCTCGGCCCCGACGGCAAACCGGCCGGCAACATCGGCGTCGAGGCGCATTGGCAGCAGACGAGCGGCGGCACGGACGTGGCCACGGCTGCCGACGGCAGCTTCGAACTCGGTCCGCTGCGCACGGGCGGTTGGCGCCTGCGCATCATCCGGAAGGGTTGCGCCTGGTACCATTCGCCGGCGCTGACACTGGCCGAGAACGCGACGGTCGACCTCGGCACGATCCGGCTCTACCGCGGCGGCACGTTGCTGGCCAACGTGACCGGCGCGGCTCCCGAACAGCTCGACCTCCGCATCTACGACGACCGCGGCGACCTCGTCTTCGGCATGGTGTCGACCAACGTGCCGCTTCGGTCACTGCCGCTGAACCCGGGTGGCTACGACCTGCGCGTGCGCGGCAACGGCCTCGCCGCGCAGCGATTGCCGTTCACGATCCGCGACGGCGAAGAGACCGAAGTGCACGTCGTCGTCGAGCCGGGCACCAGCCAGCGCCTGCGGTTCGAGGTTCCCGCCGGCGACGCTGGGCCGCAGTGGTTCGTGTTCGAGGTGCGTCGCGGCGGTGAAGTAGTGCTGACCGGAACGAGTTCGCGAAGCAGCGACTTCGCGGCCGAGCACTGGCTCGTGCCCGGTGACTACGAGGTCGTGGTGACCGACTACGACCTGCGCGGCAGTGCGCGCTTCACGGTCGGCCGCGAGCCGGGCCCGCCGGTCGTCGTCCCGGTGCACTGATCGGCGCCGTTCTTCGCATGCACGTCGTTGAGGTTCACGGACTGCGGCGTGAAATCCCGAGTGTCCTCGATCACGTCGCCCGCGCAGGCAACAGGCTTGGTTGGCCGCCACCCAAGCACGAGATCGTGCGATCGTGACGCCACTGGCGTCAGGCTCAGCGGCGCTACAGGTCGCCGAACGACCAGGCGACGCCGTTCGAGACGATCCACTGCGCCGGGTTGACTCCCGGTGCCAACGCGTATGCCTGCAGGAACACGCGGTTGCCGAGCAGGCTCGGCTGCTGCGGAACGGCGAGCGCGAACGAGAGGGTCGATGCCGACTGCGGCGTCGCACCGAGGCCGAGCACGTCGGCCGACTGCAGCAGATCGCATCCCGCCATGCCGGCGCCAGCGAGAGACAGCGGCAACGACAGCATGCCGAAGGACTGATCGCTGAAGCCGAGGGCCACGCCCGCGGCGAGCGTCGGGGCGTTGGCGATCGTCGCGCGCGCCACCTGACCGAGCAGCGGGCGCGCGTTGGCATCCGGCACGAAGTCGAGTGCCGGTGTCCCGCAGCCGTTGCCGTACGCCGCCGCCACAGCAGGCACGGCGGCCGGGCGATCGTTCCACGTGTCGCCGTACAGCAGCGTCCCGCCGCCGCCGAACAGCAGTGCCCGTTGCCGCGAGAGATCGTACGTCATCGTCACACCGTGCCTCGGCGCGGGCGCACCCGGTGACCCGGCCGACGTCCATTGGCTGCCGTTCCAATGCCACGTGTCGCCGAGGAACGCCCCGCCGTAGCCGCCGAACACGGTCGTGACCTGCTGCTGCGCGTCGTAGGCCATCGCGAAGAAGCGTCGCCCCGGCGGGTGTGCAGGCGAGGTGCGCTGCAGCCAGCTCGTGCCGTCCCACTCCCACGTGTCGGTGAAGAACGCGCCGTCGTCGCCGCCGAACATCACGACCCGCTGGCGCGCGGCGTCGTAGGCCATCGCGTGGCCGGACCGATTGCCAGGCGAGATCGCCGGCGTCGCGAGCGACCACGTGGTGCCATCCCAGAGCCAGGTGTCACCGAGTGCGCCGCCGCCACCGATCGCTTCGTCGCCGCCGAACAGGACGATGCGCTGCCGTGTCGCGTCGTAGGCCATCGCCGACAGGATGCGCGGCGAAGGACTCGATGCCGGGGACACGTTCGTCCAGTTCGTTCCGTCCCAGAGCCACGTGTCGCCGAACGAACTGCCGAGGTCGTAGCCGCCGAACAGCACGACGCGTTGCCGCGCCGCGTCATAGGCCATCGAGTGGCAGAACCGCGGTGTCGGTGCCGAAGCGGGGGACGCCTGCTGCCACGTCGCGCCGTTCCACAGCCAGGTGTCGGCGAAGGTGGTGGCGATGTTGTTGCCACCGAAGAGCACGACCTGCTGTCGGGCCTCGTCACATGCAACGGTGGGAAACCACCTTGCTGCCGGGCTGGCGACGGGCGCGAGCAGCGTCCACTGCGTCGCTTGGGCGCCGACCGCCAACGGGAAGGCGAACGCGGCCAGGATGCGAACGGGAAGCATGGGGTGAATGGGCATCGCCATGGGGATTGTCGGCTCGTGCGGAGCAGTTGCCATCGACGCTCGCGCCACCGTCGCTTGACCTCGGGACACCCGGTGCCCTCCGTTCGCGGGTCAGTCGAATGAGAAGGAGCGCAGCAATGGCGGTCAGGTCGGACATCCGGTCCTTCTTCCACTGCAAGAGCCCCGTTGGTGGTACGCCCGACAGGAGTCGAACCTGTGACCCCCGCTTTAGGAAAGCGGTGCTCTATCCAACTGAGCTACGGGCGCCCGCGCGACGCACTCTAGCGAAGGGCCCGGCGCGGGCAACGGCGCCGCTCGGCGAGTCCGCCGCGCCGCTCGCGTGATTCCGCGAACGGCCCCGACTCGCGGTTCGCTTCTCCCCGGTCCCCGACCAAGGATCGCCATGAAGACGTCACTGCCTCTCGCCATTGCGCTGGTTCTCGCCGCGCCCGCCGCAACGCAAGGTGCGCTGGACGCCGCCTTCCGCCGCCCGCTGCCGATCCACACCCAGCCCGACGACCCGGCCGGCGGCAGCTACGGCTACTGGACCGCCGCCGCCGACTTCAAGGCGCGCTTCGACGACGGGTTCACGTTCTATCCGTGGTTGCCGGGTGCGCTCGAGACGCGCGGGCTGCGCTGGCAGACCAGCAGCGTGCGGCTCGGGGCGCAGGAGCTGCTGCCGGCGGCGTGCGAGGTGCGCGTGCAGCCGGAACGGTACGAACTCGGGCGCGGCAACCTGACCGAGCGCTACGACGTGCGCGCCGAGGGCATCGAGCAGAGCTTCTGCCTCGCCGAGCGACCGGCCGGCGACGGCGACCTCGTCATCGAGGGCAAGGTCACGACCGCGTTCACCGCAGCGCACGTGACGGCGCGACACGGTGCGATCGACTTCGCGAGCGACGGCGCGCTGGCGATGCGCTACGGCGCCGCGATCGCGTTCGACCGCGAGGGCCACAGGGCGGACGTCGCGACGAGCTTCGACGGCGAACACATCCGGCTGCACGTGCAAGCCGCGTTCGTCGCCGCTGCGACGTTCCCGCTGACCATCGACCCGCTGTCGAGCAACGTCGCGCTGCGGCTCAGCACGCAACCGAACGTCGCGACGTCGATGACGTGCGCGACCGCGCCGCTCGTCGAGCGCGTGATCCTCGCCGTCGTGCGCGAGTTCTCGGCGACGGACCTCGACGCCTACGCGTTCCTCAGCGGCGAGAACCCGGCACCGACGATGTTCGATCTGTTCTCGGACGTGACGACGAGCTGGAGCACGACGACCGTCGAACTGGCCGAGGTCTCGGGCGCCAACCGGTGGGCGCTCGCGTTCGAGCGGGACTTCGGCGGCGGCGTGACCGGCGCGCGCGTCTACCTGCACAGCTTCTCGTCGACGGCGCTCAACACCGGCACGACGCTGTTTCCGGCCACCAACACGCGCGCGCCGCGGCTCGGTGGGGCGCTCGGCGCCGGCACGAAGCTGCTGCTGCTCTACGGCTCGGGCGCGGACTGCATGCAGCAGATCGTCGATGGCCAGAACCTCACGCTCGGCGCCGTGCAGCTGCACCAGGCGGGGGCGAGCGAGTGGGCGGCCAGCCGGGGCAAGTCGCCGGGCCAGCGCTGGTGCGTCGCGATCAACGACGGTGCGGCGATCCGCGTGCGGCTCGTCGACGATGCGGGCGGCCTCGACGCGTCGCACGTCTTCCCCGACACGAACGGTGCGACCGGGCCCGAACTGGACGGCAACGGGGTGCGGTTCCTGCTCACCTACACGCAAACCGGCGGCACGATCGTGACGCGGCGCCTGCAGGCGCGGCGCTTCGACATGAGCTTCGGCGGGGCCCCGACCGTGCAGCCCGTGCGCACGCTGGCCAGCGTGCCGCTGCTGACCGGCATCGGCCGGCGGCAGATCGCGTACGACTTCCAGACGACGTCGCACTGGGTGCTGGGCTTCCACCTGCGTTCGGCGCTCGGCTCGTTCCAGGGCAAGCTGCTGCGCCTCGGCTTCACCGGGGCCGTGACCGAGAGCGTCGACTGCAACGCCGTCGAAGGCATCGAGACGTTGCTGCCCTGTGTCGCCTACAACGGCGTGCAGGCGACCGGCAGCAGCTTCTCGGCCGGCTACGCGGCGCTCGGCGCGCTGCAGAACGAGCTGCTGCATCGCCGCTTCGACTACTCGCCGCAGGCGGGCGTCAGCTTCTACGGCACCTCGTGTGCGACCGTCACGCTCGGCGACGGCCACCCGCCGTACGCGGGCAGCCAGTTCTACCGGCTGAACCTGGGCGGCGTCGCGCCGGGGTCGATCTGCCTGCATGCGGTCGGCGTGAGCCCCGCGTCGGTGGACCTCACGCCGATCGGCATGACCTCGTGCAACCTGCTCGTCGACGCCGTGCTGACGACCGGGGTGATCGCCGACGCGACCGG
>DASUFY010000214.1:0-20369 GCA_036274315.1 Planctomycetota bacterium
CTCTCGCTCGTCGCCTCGCTCGGCGCCCAGTCGCCCCTGTCGACGCTGCAGGCCACCTACCCGGCCAATTCCCTGTTCGTCTGGCTGGGCACCCCGAGCCCCAATCTGTTCTTCAACCTCGCGGTGAACGCGACCACCACGGTCACCGTCTACGGCCTCGACGTGCAGCTCGACGCGGGCGCCTCGCCGGCGGGCGTCGAGGGCACCGTGGAGATGTACCTGACCAACGCGGGCACGACGACCTACGCCGGCAACGAGACGAACGCCGGCGCCTGGACGCTGCGCGCCACCGGCACGTGCACCTCGGCGGGCGCGATGCCGTCGCGCGTCTGCTTCCCGACCGGAGTCGTTCTGCAGCCCGGCACGACCTACGGTTGCGCCGTGCACTTCGTCGACCAGCGACCCGTGTTCCTGCTCGGCAACAGCACGGCGGTCCCCGGCGGCACGGGTGCGGGCACCAACCAGTACTACCAGAACGCGGACCTCACGCTGCTCGCCGGAACGACGCAGGCCGTGGCGTTCGCGTCCGGGGCGGCGGCCTCGTACGTGTGGCTCGGGGCCGTGCACTACGGCGTCGGCAGCGCACCGGCCGCCTGCGCGCAGAGCACGAAGTTCGGTCAGGGCTGCTATTCGACGGTGGGTTCGTTCTACCAGCGCTTCGCCAATGCGCCGGCGGCGTCCGCGGCACTCAGCGGCAAGGCGTTGAGCCTCTTCTTCACGGGCACGGGCTACGCGGCGGTCCCGGCGACCGGCGTCGTCTCGTACATCGCCCCCACCGGCGCGGCCATGGCGCTGCCGGCCAACGACGACGGCGAGACCGCGGTGAACCTGAGCTCCATGTTCATCTACCCCGGCGGCACGACCAACCAGCTGTTCGTGCACACCAACGGCTATGTGTCGGTTGCGACCAACAACGTGCAGACGCCGACGAACTATACGCCCAACGTGTTGGGCCTGCTCGACTCGCCGCAGATGGCGTGGTGGTCGTGGCACGACTACAACGCGGCCGAAGCAGGCAGTGGCACGATCAAGTTCGAGGAGGTGAACTCGAACACGATGGGCGTCATCACGTGGGAGAACGTCGAGAGCTACCCGGACCTCAACGGCACGACGCCCGTCGTCAACCAGAGCACCTGGCAGCTGCAGTTCGACTACACGACGTTCCAGGTCAACTACGTCTGGCAGAACATCACGGCCGTCGGCGGCAGCGGCTTCAGCGACGAGACCATCGTCGGCTTCTCGCCGGGCGGGCCGTCGCCCAACCCCGGGCCGACCAACCTCGCGACCGTCGTCTCGATCGCGCTGACCGTGCCCGAGGTCTTCCCGCTGACGCTCGACGCGTCGCCGGTGGCGTTGCTCGGCAACACGGTCGCCTTCACGACCTCCAACGAACCCGGTGTGAGCCTCGGCGTGAACTTCCTGTGCCTGAGCGCCGTGCAGCCCGGCTTCCCGCTCGACATCCTCGGCATGCCCGGTTGTCTGGCGCACGTCGACATCAACACCGGCGTCGGCAACCTGATCACGAATCTCGGCGCGCCGAACCCAGGCATGACGATCTCGCTGCCGATCCCGAACGGGCAGCCGGCCCTGATCGGCCAGCAGCTGCACAGCCAGTCCGTCTGGCTCGCGGCGGCGGCGAATCCGTTCGGCGCGATCACGTCGAACGGAGTCTCGATCCGGATCGGCACTTTTTGAGCAAGGCTGCCTGCGCGGAGCGCAGGCGGACTCGCTCAGGACCTCCTACCGCGCCGGCGGGCGCCTGACGGAGCCGCGGGCGCCGATCAGCGCAGGCGTTCGGCGACGAGGATCGTGTAGCTGCGCCCGCGTTCGGCGACCGCGGCTTCGGCCACGAGCTCGAACCCGTGCGCGGCCAGGAAGGCGCGCGGTGCGGCGCAGCCGCCGATCGGGTTGAGCACCAATCGCACGCGCTGCGCGAGCAGGCGCTGCCGATCGCGTTCGAGCATGGCCACCATGGCCCGCGGGCCGAGCCCCGCCATGCAGACGACGTCGAACTCCTCGGGCGCCAGCGCGGCGAGGCCGTCGCCGAGGCGCAGGTCCACGCGTTCGTCGCAGCGGCAACGGCGCAGCCGCCGGCGCGTGTCGGCGAGCGCGGACGCCGACCGGTCGATCGCGACGCAGCGCTGCGCCCGGCCCGCGCGCAACACGGCGATCGGCAGGATGCCGTGGTTGGTGCCGACGTCGGCGAAGACACGCGTGCCGTGCGGCACGCAGGCGGCCAGCGCCCGCAGGCGGGGCGTGACGCCGAGTCGGCGCGTGATCGGCGGGAGTTCGGCGCGGGCCATGGATGCGTCGCGTTGCCGCCGGGCGGCAAGGCCGAACGCCTCGTCGCCGCGCCCGCCGGACGCGCGTCGACGGACCATAGCCGCCCCGCTCGCCTCGAGAGCCTTCCTTCTCGTAGGATCGCCGACATGCAGGAGTCGACCGCCGATCTCGTTCGAGCCGCAGGCCAGGACAAACGCGCGCTCGAACTGCTGCTCGTGCGACATCTGCCGCAGCTGCAGGGCTGGCTGCGCCTGCGCATGGGGCCGGTGCTGCGTTCGCGCGAGACGCCCGAAGACCTCGTGCAGTCGGTCGCGCGCGAGGCGCTCGGCGAACTCTCGTTGTTCGAGTGGCGCGGCGAGGCGGCGTTCAAGCACTGGCTCTACACGCGCGCCCAGCACAAGCTGCAGGACCGCATCAAGTTCCTCGGCGCCCAGAAACGCGATCCCGCGCGCGAGATCCCGTCGCCGCAGGACAGCGAGGCGCTGCTCGATTGCTACGGCTCGCTGTGCACGCCGAGCCGCGACCTCGCCACGGCCGAAGCCCTGCAGCGCATCGAGTCGGCCTTCGACGACCTGCCGGAGGACTACAAGGAGGCGATCACGCTGTATCGCATGTGCGGCCTCGACTACCAGCAGATCGCCGAACGCATGCAGCGCACCGAGGGCGCCGTGCGCAACCTCGTCTACCGCGGCCTGTCGCGGTTGGCGCTGCGGCTCGGCAACACGTCGCCCGATGGCAGCCAGCCGCCGGGCGAGGCCTGATCATCGACCCTGCTTCGATTCCCGGCGCGATTCGGCCAGCGGATGCCGCGCCAGCAGCGCCGCGAACCCGGGACGCGACGCGATGCGCACGAACGGCGGGCTGTCGAGCGGCGTCGGCCCGTACCAGCCGCGCTGCTCGCAGGCCACGAGCGCCGCGAGCGCCTCGTCGTCGCAAGCGGCCGCCGCCGCGTCGTCGCCGGCACTGTCGAGGAACTCGGCGGCCTGCACGAAGCGCCAGGCCGCCATCGACAGCCGGCGCGCATCCGCGGCCCCGACCGACGCCAGGTCGCGCGCGATGCCGGCGAGGCGCGTGCCGTCCTGCGCGCTCCAGTACTGCTCGCTGAGCACCTGCAGGTTGACGCAGCAGCTGTCGTAGGTGCGCGTGTCGCGCGTCAGCAGGCCCCGATCGCGCAGCAGCAGCCGGCGCGCTCGTTCGAGCAGCTCGTTGACGGGCGCCGCGTCGGCGCCGCACTGCCGATCGACCTGCGCCGACTCCGTCGCGACCTTCGCGAACGTGACCACCGCATCGCCGTCGTCGGGATAGGCGTAGAGACGGTGCTCGGCGAGCTGCACGGCGTCGTGATACAGCGACGCGGCCGCGGGCCACCGCTGGCGCTGCATGGCCACGCGCGCGAGGCCCCACTGCGCATGGGCCCGCAGCACCAACTCGTCGGCCGGACCCAGCGCCGGATCGTCCTTCGGCGAGAGCTTCGCGAGCACGAGCTCGCACTGCCGCTGCACCCCTTCGAGGTCGCCGTGGCGGAAGAGTGCGTCCCAGAGCCGGTTGCGCAGCACCGCGAGCGTCGACTCGCCGCCCGGGACCGTGCCGACCCTGGCGCTCAACTCGTCGACGGCACGGCGCAGCTCGTCGAGCGCCTCGTCGTCGCGGCCCTTCGATTCCATGAACGCAGCCTTGTTCATGCTCAGGTTCGCGCGCTGCGACGCGACTTCGCCGTCGAGCGCGGTGTCGGTCGCGGCGCGGAGCAGCTCGCGGTCGGCCAGCTCCAGCAGTGCGTCGAGGTCGCGGATCTCCGTGCCGTCGACCGCGATGCGCAGCAGCTCGCCGCGTGTGGCCGCGAGGAAGTAGGCGACCTGCGGCGCGACGTCCGGCGACTCGGGCCAGAGCGCGAACAGGCTGCGGGCCTTCGCGATCGCTTCGTCGACGCGACCGGCCAGGCGCAGCGATCCGACCAACCAGCGCCCCACGTGCGTCTCGTGCGGGCGCAGCAACGACGCGTCCACGTCGGCGGCGAGTCCCTCGATCTGTGCGTTCGCGCGCTCGAGCAGCTGGCTGGCGATGCGCCGGCCGCCGGGCAGCGCGGCGAGGTTGCCCGACGCGAACTTGGTCAGGAACACCTGCACCGCGGCGAGCGCCTGGTCGCGGCCGCGCTCGACGCGCTGCTTCTCGACGGCCAGCGCCGCCAGCGACTTCGCCTGCTGCCATGCCAGCACCGTGGGCAGCACGACCGCGAGCACCGCCGCCGCGATCAGCAGCGCGCTGGCCGTGCGGTGCCGGTGCAACCAACGCTGTGCGCGCACATGGCGCGGCAGCGGCCGCGCCCGGATCGGCCGCCGCGCCAGCACCGCGTCGAGATCGGCGGCGAAGGCCGCCGCCGTCGCGTAGCGGCGGTCGCGATCGAGATCCATCGCGACCGAGAGCACCAGGCGCAGCTCGCGCGGCGCGCTGCGATTGCCGATCGCCGTGGTCCCTTCGAGGATCTGCGCGCGCAGCGCCTCGCCGTCCTCGGCCGCGAACGGCGCGCGCAGGTCGAGCAGCTGGAACAGCGTCGCCGCGAGCGAGTACACGTCGGCACGCTCGTCCGCGGTCTGCCCGCGCAGCTGCTCCGGCGCCATGTAGGCCGGCGAACCGGGTTCGCCCCCGGTTCGCGTCAGCTTGGGATCGCCGTGCACGCGCGCCAGGCCGAAGTCGAGCAGCAGCGCGCGACCGTCGGGTGTGAGCATGAGGTTGGACGGCTTGACGTCGCGATGCACGACGCCCTCGCGGTGCGCATGTTCGAGCCCGAGCGCCGCCTGGCGCACGAGCCGCACGCACGCTTCCCAGTACTCGCCCGCGAACTGCGATCGGTCGAGCTGCGAGCTCGCCTCGTCGCTGCCGTGGATGGCCCGCCACAGATCGATGCCGCGCAGCTGCGCCGCGTCGCGGCCACGCAAGCGCTTGACCGCCTCGTCGGCCGAACATCCGTGGATGAGCTGCATCGCGTACCACGGCATGCCCTCGTGCTCCCCGGTGGCGACGATCGGCACGATCGCCGGATGCGAGAGCCGCGCGATGACGTCGATCTCGCGTTGGAAGCGCTCGCGCGTGCCCGCGAACAGCAGCAGGTCCGGCCGCACGATCTTGAGCGCGACGGTGCGGCGCAGGCTCTCCTGCTCGGCCAGGAACACGACCCCCATGCCGCCGCCGCCGAGGCGCTTCTGCAGCCGGAATTCCCCGAGGCGCTCCGGGATGTCGTCGCGCGCATCCCGCGCGAGCAGGCCGGTGCCGCGAAAGCGCGCCACGAGGTCTTCGACCTGCTGGCGATGCTCGGGATGCCCGGCGAGCAACGCCTGCAGGCCCGCTTCACCGGCGCGGTCGAGGGCTTCGAGCGCGCTGGCGACGAGGTCTTCCAGCCACCCGTTCGAAGTGGCATCGGCGGGATCGCGGGGCGCGTCGAGTGGCATGGCGGTAGCGGAGACGGTGGGGCCGATGTCGGCAAGACCCCCGGATGAAGGGCCGTGCGGGCGCTCCCGTCACGGACGAACCCGGCGATTCCGTCGGTCAGCCGAGCGGTTCGAGCGACTGCAGCACGGTCGGCAGGAGTTCCGAGACTGTCGGGTGCACGGCAACCGACTCGGCGACGACGCGGTAGGACGCCTTCGCGTACATGACGTCGAGCAGGCCGTGCACGACCTCGTCGCCTTCGATGCCGTGCACCGCGGCGCCGAGGATCTGCTCGCTGTCGGCATCGACGAGGATCTTGATGAAGCCGTGCGTCTCGCTGCGCTCCCTGGCCCGGCCGACGTTCTTCATGTCGCGGCGGCCGAGCAACACGCGGCGGCCCGAGGCGCGCGCCTCGCGTTCCGTCATGCCGATGCGACCCAGCGGCGGATCGACGAACAGGCCGTAGCAGACGTGGCGGTCGCCGACGCTGCGGCGGCCCTGCCCGAGCACGTGGTCGACGACGATCTCGTAGTCGTTGTACGACGTGTGGGTGAATGCGCCGCGGCCATTGCAGTCGCCGGTGGCCCAGATGCCCGGCACGTTGGTGCGCAGGTCGTCGCCGACCTGCAGGTGGCCGTGCGCATCGACGGCGAGCCCGGCCTGCTCGACACCGAGGTCGTCCGTGTTGGGCCGCCGGCCCACGGCGAGCAGCAGGTGACTGCCCTCGACCCGCTGCTCGACACCGTCGCAGGCGACACGCACCGCGATGCGATCGCCGCGCCGTTCGCCCGCCAGGCACTCCGCATCGGTGCGCACCTCGATGCCCTCGCCGACCAACAGGTCGCGTATGGACGCGCTGACGTCTTCGTCCTCCCGGCCGATCAGACGGGGCCCACGCTCGATGACGGTCACGCGGCTGCCGAACCGACGGAACATCTGGCCGAACTCGAGGCCGACGTAGCTGCCACCGACGACGACGAGATGCTCGGGCAACACGGCGAGGTCCATCATCTCGACGTTCGTCAGCGCACCGATGCCCACGAAACCGGCGGGCACGATCGCGCGCGCGCCGACATTGACGAAGATGCGGCCGGCGGAGAGTACGCGGTCGCCGACCTTCACCTCGCGCGGCGACACGAAGCGCGCGTGTCCGCGCACGACGGTCACGCGTTCGGTTCCGCCGAGCCACTTCTCGACGCCGCGCGCGGACGCGGTCGAGATCTGCTTCATGCGGGCGTGGATGCGCTGCATGTCGGCCCGCACCGCACCGCCGACGTCGATGCCGAACTCGGCGGCGCGGCGCACGACGTGCGCGACGCGCGCGCTCGCGACCAGGGTCTTGGTGGGAATGCAGCCGTTGTTGACGCACGTGCCGCCGAAGTGCGAACGTTCGACGATCGCCACGCGCTGGCCCGCGTCCGCCAGGTCGACGGCCAGGCTCGGTCCGGACTGACCGGTGCCGATGACGATCGCATCGAAGGCCTCGGAGCTCATGCGTCTCACGATCACCGATCCGTGGCGCGGTGCCAACACGCGAATCGCACCCCGGTGGCCGTCGCGCGATTCTCGGCCACGGGCGCCTGATCTGGACCGGCGGGGGTCGCACTTCGACGCAACAAGACCGCGATCGAGCATCGCGCGCATGCCACTCGGTCGACGGCGGAATACGCTCGCAGCCGAGGCAACCACCATGGACGACGACAAGCGCGTGAAGGGCTTCCGCAGCGACTTCGGCTTCGGACCGACGAACCACCCGGAGGTGCGACCGCTGCCGTTCCGGCTCATGGTCGTCGGCGACTTCTGCGGCGCCGTCCACGATCGCACGCGCGGTGCGGTGCGCATCGATGCCCACGACTTCGACGCGGTGATGGCGAGCCTCGGCGCGCGCGCCCGCTTCGAAGTCGACAACCTGATCGGGGCGTCGGCGGGTGCCGGCGAACCCGGCATGACGATCCAGGTCGACATCGCGGTGACCTCGCTCGAGTCCTTCGAGCCGTCGCGCGTCGTCGCCGGCATCCCGGCACTCGCGACGCTGCGCGAGTTCGTTCGCTGCGCGCGGGCCCTCGCCGCCGGTTCGATCGCGCCGGCCGCATTCGAGCGCGACCTCGCGCAGTTCCGGGCGCTGCCCGTACTGCGCGAGCCGCTGCAGGCGGTGCTCGATCGCCTCGACGCCAGCAAGCGCAACCCGACTCGCGGCGACGAACCGCCGCTCGACGCACATCTGGAGTCGATCTTCGCCATGGTCGACGTGCCGAAGCCATCGGGCGACGGCTCGCACGACCGCGCCGCCGACGCCACCGGGCAGGGATCGGCGCCGGGCATCGACGTGTCGCGCGGCATCGCGCTGGCCGAAGCGGCGCTCGCGCGGCAGCTGCGTGCGGTGACGGAGCACGGCGCGTTCCGGCGCCTGGAACGCAGCTGGCGCGGCCTGCGGTTCCTGTGCAGGAAGGGCAAGGGCGCGCAGATCGAGCTGTTCGACGGCGACTTCGACGCGTGGCACGAACGTGTGTACGAGGCCGAGTACACGGGCACGAGCCCGGCCCCGCTCTCGCTCGTCGTGCTCAGCGACGCGATCGGAAACTCGGCGATGGGCATGGACACGCTGCAGCGCTGGGGCGAAGCCGGCGAGCAGATCCAGTGCGGCGTGGTGTTCGACGCGGGCGAACTGCCCGGTGAACCGATGCAGGCGCTCGCCCGCCGCGATGCGCCTTCGCAGCTGTTCGAAGACGCCCGCTTCGACAAGTGGCGCAGCCTGCGCGACAAGGACGCGTCCCGCTGGCTGTGTGCTGCGTTGAACGGCTGGGTGCTGCCTCGAGCGCACTCGCGCCCGCCGAGCGACGCCGACACTCCGCCACTCTTCGGCTCGCCCGTGTGGCTCGTCGCCGCAACCGTTGCCCAGAGCATGCAGCGTACGGGCTGGCCCAGTGCCCACACCGGCGCGCACGACGGCGAGATCGAGCAGCTGCCGATCCACACGCACGCCGACGGCGCCGCCCACCCGCTCGAGACGGTGCTCAGCGACCACGCGCTCCGGGACCTGAGCCGAGCCGGGTTCACACCGCTCACGTGCAAGCCCAACCACGACAGCGCCTGGGTCCTGCTCGCGCCGACGGTGCACCGGCCCGGCAAGAACGAACAGCACGCCCGGCGCGGCACGCTGGCGCACCAGCTGCTGGCGGCGCGCATCGGCGAGATGATCGTGCGCAACAAGGCCGCGCTGGTCGTGCCCGGCGACATGCAAGGCAGCGCCGCGAACTTCACGAGGTTCCTCTCGGGCCTGCTCGCGGACACCGGACCCGGCGCCGCGGTCGACGTGCAACCGCAGGGCACGACGCTCGTGCTCGCGATGCGCACGGGCAGCCGCGTGCTCGGCGGCACGGAGCTGCAACTCGGCGTCGACGTCGAGTAGCGCCTCGACCGCGCGACGAGCCGCGTGGACCGACTACTCGCCGCGATACGCGGCCTCGAGCGCCGCGATGTCGATCCTGCGCATGCCGAGCAGGGCCTGCATGGCCCGCCCGGCCGCAGCCCGGTCGCGCGCGGCGAGCAGGCGAGGCACCACTTCGGGCACGATCTGCCACGACAGACCGAAGCGGTCCTCGAGCCAACCGCACCGGCTCTCGCTGCCGCCGTCGGCGATCAGCGCGTTCCACAGGCGGTCGGTCTCGGCCTGGTCCGCCGTGACAACGGAGATGGAGGCCGCCGGCGTGAGCGTGTACTCGGGCCCACCGTCGAGCGCCTGGAACGGCGCCCCGCCGAGCGTGAACGCGACGAGCAACACCTGGCCTTCGGGATCGAAGCGGATCACGTCGTCGATGCGCGAGTCCGGCAGCAGCGACGTGTAGAAGGTCGCCGCCGCTTCGGCGTCCCCGTCGAACCACAGGCACGTGCACACCTTCGAGAGCTTCGCCATGGTCGCAGTCCTCGCTCTTGCAGTCCTCGCTACTTGCCGGCCGCGTCCCGCCAGTCGCGCCACAGCCAGCGCAGGCTGTCGGGCAGGATCGCACCGCCGTGTTTGCCGTCGTGCCCGCCGGTGCCCCACTCGGTCTTGCAGTCGTAGCCGGCCCAGTGCAACGCGGCCGCCATCTGCTGGTTGGCGAGGAACCAGTTGCCGTGTTCGTTGTCGAGGTCGTTGGCGCCGTCCTGCAGGAACACGCGAATCGGCTTGGTGAGCTTGTCGAGCTGCTTCGTCTTGCGGATCAGCGAGGGGTAGTTGTGGCCACCCTCGATGCGCGTCTTGCCGCTCGCGATGTCGGTGAAACTGCCGACGTGGCTGAGCACCTTGGAGAACACCTCCGGGCGCTGCCACGCGACCGTGAACGCACAGATGCCGCCCGAACTGATGCCGCAGATCGCGCGATTGCGCGCGTCGCCGGTCAGCTTCACGGTCCTGCCGACCTCGGGCAGGATCTCGTCCGTGAGGAAGCGCGCATACTGGTCGCTGAGCGTGTCGTACTCGAAGCTGCGGTTGTTCGGCCTGGCGGCCCAGCCGCGCTGCTCGGGCAGTTCGCTCGCGGTGTGGCCCGGGTCGACGAAGACGCCGACCGTGATCGGCATCTCACCGGCCGCGATCAGGTTGTCGAAGACGATCGGCACACGGAAGTCGCCGTTCTCGCCGACGTAGGCGTGGCCGTCCTGGAACACCATCACGGCGGCTGGCTCGCTGCCGTCGTACTGCCTGGGCACGTAGACCCAATAGCGGCGCACGGTGCCCGCGAACACCTCGCTGCGCCACACGGCCTCGCGCACCTCGCCCCTGGGCACGTCGGGGTGGCACTGCGATGCAGGGCCGAGCGCAACCGGGTCCTGCGTGGCGACGGTGTTCGCCAGCAGCACGAACGAGAACACGAGAGCGGGCAGCGCGAGGTCGGGCATGGCGGGCATGAGGGGCGGACGCACGAGAGTAGGTGCCGCGCCCTCGCACCGGAACAGGGCGCTGCGGATCGCCGACCGCCGCAGCGTGCGCAGCAGCCCGGCCGGCGCTCGCATCGATGCCGCGATTCTGGTCGCATGTCGCGACCCTCGGCCTTCGCCACATGGACGAACCGGACCACGAACCGCCCGAGCCCGCCCCGCCGCGCACCACGCGCGCGCGCCGACACCGCGCGAGCGCGGCCGCGTTCGTGACGCGACTCGCCGAGGGCATGCCGACGCCGTGGGTCACCTGGTCGATCGTCGCGATCAACGTGGTCGTCTACGCAGCGATGGTCGCGGCCGGCGCCTCGCCGATGTCCCCATCGATCGAGCAGTTGATGACCTGGGGCGCCGACTTCGGCCCGGCGACCATGGACGGCGAGTGGTGGCGGCTCGTGACCAACACGTTCGTGCACATCGGAGCCGTGCATCTCGCACTCAACCTGTGGTGCCTCTGGGGTGCGGGTTGCCTCGTCGAACGCCTCGTCGGCCACGGCACGTTCCTCACGCTCTACGTCTTCGCCGCGGTGGTCGGTTCGCTGACCAGCATCGCCTGGGCCCCCGAGATCGTCTCGGCCGGCGCGTCGGGTGCGGTGTTCGGCACGTTCGGCGCCCTGTATGCCTGCTCGCGCGCCCTGCGACGCACGGTGCCCGACGGGCTGTTCGAGGACCTGCGCCTCCGGGTCGCACTCTTCGTCGGCTACAACATCCTGTACGGCTTGCGCAATCCTGCCATCGACCAGGCCGCGCACGCCGGCGGCCTCGTCGCGGGGTTCGTCGGAGCCGCACTGCTGTGTCGCGCGCGCACCGGCGAGACAGCGCGCGTGCCGCCGCTGGGCGTCGACCGCCGCCTGGTTCCCGCCCTGGTCGCCGTGCTGGCGCTCGGCGTGGGCCTCGCGTCCTGGCGCGTCGGCTCCAGCGACATCGGTCGCCTGCAGGCACTCTGGGAGCAGAAGGAACATGCGGTCGCCGCGCAACGGTTCGACGAGGCCCTGGTGCACGTCGACGAGATGATCGCGATCGATCCCGACGACGGCCGCTGGCACGGCGACCGCGGCTGGTACCTCGGCATGCTGGGGCGCACGGAAGAGGCGCTGCGCGCGACGGAGCGCGCGCTCGCGAGCGACGACTCGGACGCGGTGCTGCACAACAACCGCGCCTGGCTGCTCGGCCTGCTGGGGCGCCACGACGAGGCCGTTCGTTCGGCCGAGCAGGCGCTGACGATCGATCCGAAGCTGCTGCTCGCGCACCACAACCTCATGGTGAGCCTCGATGCGCTGCGTCGCGACGAGGACTACGTGCGCGCGGCGAAGGCCGCGGTGGCGGTCGACGAGAACGACGTGGCGTCGCTCGTGCACCTGTGCTGGGCGCAACGCAAACTCGGCCACCTGACCGAGGCGCTGGCGGCCGCCGAGGCCGCGCTCGCCATCGAGCCGCAGCACGAACTCGCCGCGCAGCACCGCGATTGGCTGCGCGCCCAGCTCGGCAGATCGAAGTAGCCGCGAAACCGGCCGTGTGCGCTCCGGGCAGGGCCGCCGGGCCTCTTCGCGATCCCGGTCGACAGGCGGCGCCAGCGGCCGGCGCGCGCTTCTGGCGCCGGGGGTTGCCGGTCCCGCGCGCCCCGGCTCCGCTGGCCAACGTCGCGCCGCAGATTCTGCAACGGAAGCCGCACCAGCGACGTCGAGCCCTTCGTCCACCATGTCGTCGTCCCAGCCACTGCCGCGAGCCGAGAACCTGTTGGCGCAGCAGCGTTGCCTGCGCGCGATCGTGCGCGGGCTGTTGCGTTCGGCCGACGGCGAGGACGACGTCGTGCAGGAGGCGCTCGTGCGCGCCTGGCAGGCGGACCATCCGGTGCGCTTCGCCGCCTGGCTCGCCCGCATCGCGCGCAACCTGAGCTTCGACCACCTGCGCGCAGCGCACCGCGAGGAACGGCTGCGCCGCCTGGCGCCGGCGCGCGATCCGGCGCCGTCGACCGACGAGGTGCTGCAGCAGGAGGAACAGCGGCGGCGCGTCGTGCACGCGGTGCTGGCGCTGCCGCAGCTGTACCGCGCGGTCGTGCTGCTGCGCTACTGGGAGGAGCTGACGCCGGCTCAGATCGCCGCGCGGCTCGACGTTCCGGCCCCGACGGTGCGGTCGCAGCTGAAGCGCGGACTCGCGATGCTGCGCGAACGGCTCGACCACGACTACGGCGACCGAGGCGCCTGGCTCGCGGCGCTCGCGCCGTTCGCCGGCGCGCCGCATGCCCTCGCATTCGGGACCCTGCTGATGACCAAGACGAAGATCGTGGTCGCGTCGCTGCTGCTGGTCGGCATCGCCGCGTTGCTCTGGCCGTGGTCGCCTCCGGCGCCGCCGGCGCCGCGCTCGTCCGACGCGACGCAGTCCGTCGCCGCCGCGCCCGCCGCGGTGGCCGGCGACCCGTCGACGGGCCAGGCTGCCGCGCCACCCGCCGCTCCGAGCCTGCGAGCCGCCGCCATGCCAGACGGCGAACTGTCCGTGCGCGGCCAGGTGCTGTGCCGCAACCTGCCGTACCCGGGGCTGACCCTGGGTCTTCGGTGGTTCGCCGGGTTCTCGGCGAGCGGCGCACCCGCGGCCGAGCACACGATCGTCTGCGACGACGAAGGGCGCTTCGAGTGGCGCGGTCGCTCGAGCGACGCACCGCGCACGGTCGTCGCCGTCGCGGCGCAGCGGGACCTGCACCTGTGGTGCGACGGCGCGATCGTGACGCCGGACCAGCACGACGTGACGCTCGGAGTCTCGGTCCTGCCGTTCGACCGCGTGCTGTTCGGCCGCGTGCACGACGCCGGCGGCGCACCGATCGCCGGCGCGGTGCTGAACGTCAACGGCTTCGACGAGACCGAGGTCACGAGCGACGGCATCGGCCACTACGCGATGCCCGTGCCGGCGCCGGGCTATCCGCTGAGGGTGCGCGCGCCGGGCTACCGCCAGCGGCTGATCCAGAGCTACCTGCCCGTCGACGCGATGCGCCACGAGTACGACGTCGAGCTGCAGCCGGGCGGCAAGGTCGAAGGCCGCGTCGTCGACGGCGACGGCCACGCGATCGCCGGCGCCAGGGTGCGCGCGTCGTACGCGTACCACACCGTCGAGACCGATGCCGAAGGCCAGTTCGTCGTCGAGGGCGTGCCCGCGGCTCAGCGCGTCACGGTGGCGGCGGTCAAGCCGCGCTTCCGGCGCGCCAGGGCCGAGGCGACCGCGGGTGGCGAGCCGGTCGAGATCGTGCTGCAGCCGGGGCTCCGCGTCGTGCTGCACGTCGTCGATCGCGACTCGGCGCCGGTCGTCGGCGCGACGGTGAACGTCGTCTACGACCCGCCGATGGGCGCGTGGACGCGGCGCGGCGTCACCGCGCTCGACGGGCGGCTCACGCTCGACGACCTGTCGGAGGAGCCGGTCGAGGTCGTCGTGTCGCGGCATGGCTTCACGACGGTGCAACGCCCCCTCGACGCGGGCGCCCAGGACGGCGACGTCGAGATCACGCTGCAGGCGGGCTACACGCTCCGCGGCGTCGTGCTCGACACGGCGGGCCGACCGGTCGCGGGTGCGTCGGTGACGTGCGGACAGGGCGCGACGACGTCGTTCGAGCGGCGCCAGGTCGGCGCTCCCGGGCGCAGCGGCGTCGACGGCCGCTTCGAGATCACGGGGCTGCCGCCGGAGCCATGCACGCTGGTCGCGCACCACCCGGACTACAACCAGGGCGAGTTGACGTTCGTCGGCGGCGCGATCGCCGAGACCGTCGTGCGCCTGTCGCCGGCGCCGGCCGTCGCCGGTCGCGTGATCGACGGTGCGACCAACGCGCCGATCGTGGACTTCACGGTCGAACTGCAGACGAACGCGCTGGTGCTGCCGCTGTTCCTCGACCCGGTGCCGTTCCACAGCGAGCACGGCTCGTTCGCGGTGCGCAACTGGCAGCTGAAGACCGGCGTGCCGATGAGCGCGATCGTCGCCGCCGAAGGCTTCGCGCCGGTGCGCGTGCGCACCGAGGCCCTGCTCGACCCGTCGCCGGACCAGAACCTCGTGCGCCTGTTCACCGGCACGCGCGTCGAGGGCGTCGTGCGCGATCCCGCGAGCGGCCAGCCCGTCGCCGGTGTGACCCTCGCGCTCGTGAACGGCGATCCGCGCCTGCGGCCCAACGGCGGGCCGGCGACCGACGAGACCGGCAGGTTCGCGATCGACTCGGTGCCGCCCGGCGAGCAGCAGCTGCGGCTGCAGCACGCCGACCGACCCGAGGTCGTGTTCGGCCCGTTCGTCGTCGGCCCGGGCCCCGGCGCACTCGAGGTGCATCCGACGATGGGCGTCGGCGTCGCGCTGCGCGGGCGCATCACCGGCATCGGCAGCGCCGCCGGCATCACGATGATGGCCCATCGCCGCGACGGGCGCATCGCGAACGGCACGGTGCGCGCGGACCTGACCTTCGAGATCGCGGGGCTCGGCGCCGGCCTCACGATGCTGCGTGTCGCCGACGGCCAGCGTCGCGTGCGCACGCTGCGCGTCGAGGTCGGCGAGAGCGACGTCGACGACTTCGTGTTCCCGCTGCGCTCGGGCGCGGGCTCCGTGCGCGTCGACGTCGATGGCGTCGCGCGCGGCGTCGCCGACGTCGAACGTCTCGACGTTCCCGCCGGCGTGCTCGCGCCGATCGACAGGGTCGAGTTCGAGGGCGGCGCGTTCACCGTCGACGGTCTGGTGCCCGGTCGCTACCGCGTCGACGTGCGCGGCGACCACGGCGCGCGCGGCCGGGCCGAGGTCGACATCGGGGCGGGCGAGGTCGGCCTGCGCGTCGAGGTCCGCGCGCCGAAGTGACTCGGCGGCTTGCTTCCTGCCCCGCTTCCTCGCCGCGGCGGCCGGCCACCCGTATGCCGCCAGCAACCACAAGGAGTTCCGCATGTCTCACGCAGCAAGGGCCGGCGTTCGAGTCTTCGTGTCCATCGGGTTCGGCCTGGCCTGGGCGACCGCCGTCGCCGTGGCGCAGACCCCCGTGGAGCCAGCGCCCGACCACGGCCGTCTGCGTTCGGTCGGGGTGCTGGTCTTCGAGGGAGTCGAGCTGCTCGATTTCACCGGACCCGTCGAGGTCTTCACCGAGGCGAACGGTCTCGACCCTGCGTTCCGGGTGTTCACGGTGGGCGTGACCCGCGAGCCGCTGCGCACGAAGAACGCGTTGGCGATCGTGCCCGATTTCACGCCCGCCGACTGTCCGCTCGTCGACGTGCTCGTGATTCCCGGTGGGGAGACGAGGGCGATCTGCGGCAACGGGCCGCTCGCGCACTTCCTGCGCGACTCCGCGAAGCGGAACGAGATCACGTTCTCGGTGTGCAACGGCGTGTTTGCGCTGACGCGAACCGGCATGCTCGACGGACTCGAGGCAACGACGCACTGGTCGGCGATCCAGTGGCTGCGCAAGGACGCCCCGAACACCGTCGTGCACGCCGACCGGCGCGTGATCGACAACGGGCACATCGTCACGAGCGCGGGGGTCTCGGCCGGCATCGACGGCGCGCTGCACATCGTCGACCGACTGCTGGGACGAGCGACCGCCCTGCGCACCGCGCGGCGCATGGAATACACCTGGCAGCCGACGACCCCCGAACTCGCCACCGACGACGCCGTGTTGCTGGCCCGCAACGCCTGGTACTCGGGTGACTTCGCGACCGCAGCGACACACTATGCGGCACTCGTCGAGAGCACGCCGCAAGACGCGGTCGCGACGGGTCGACTCGGTGTGTGCCGCGCCCTGCAGCGCGACTTCGCGGCCGCGTTGCCATTGCTCGAGCGCGCGCGGCAGCTCCAGCCGGAGGTTGCACTCTGGCACCAGTTCGTCGGCTTCGTGCACATGCGCGAAGTGCGACATGATCGAGCCGTGACCGCGCTGGAGCGCGCCTTCGCGCTCGCGCCCGACTCGCGCGAGATCCGCCAGTTCCTCGGCCTCGAGCAACTCGCCGTGGGTCATCACCGCGAGGCGATCGAGAACCTGAGCGACGTGTGGCGCCGCGGCGGCGGCGACCAGGGCCTGCTCGTCGAGATCGCGGCGGCGAAACTCGCCGTGACGGACCGTGAGGGCGCGCTCCGGTGCCTCGAGGAAATTGCCGGCTACGGCGACGAGCAGTTCGCCGCCCGCCTGGCGAACCCGCGGTTCGATGCCCTGCGCGACGATGCCCGGTTCGCGCGCGTGTGCGAGACCGCGGCGGCAGATGCGGCTCGGGCCAAGGCCAGATGAGCACACGGGCCGGCGGCCGCGAGCCCTTTCCAGGCGAGACTGCCGGGCCGCGCCGGCAGGCTGCTATCCTGCGCCGCGCCACCGCCCATGCTCCGCACCTTCCTCTCGCTCATGCTGTTCGCCGGCTCGGTGTCCGCGCAAGGCGAGGAAGAGCCGGCGCGCCAACCCGACCCCGACAAGATGCGGAGCGTGCGACCCCTGTCGCCGGCCGAGGCGATGGCGGCGATCGAACTGCCGGCCGGCTACCACCTCGAGCTCGTCGCGTGCGAGCCGATGATCAAGGAGCCCGCGGTCCTGGCGTGGGACGGCAACGGCCGCATGTACGTGGCCGAGATGCGCACCTACATGCAGGACATCGACGGCACCGGCGCACACGACCCGAAGAGCCGCATCAGCCTGCTCGACGACACCGACGGCGACGGGCGCATGGATCGGCACACGGTGTTCATCGATGGACTCGTGCTGCCGCGCATGATCCTGACGCTGCAGGACAGCATCGTCGTGCGCGAGACCGACACGCTCGACCTCTACGAGTACCGCGACACCGACGGCGACGGGCGGGCCGACGAGAAGAAGCTCGTCTACGCGGGCGGCCCGCGCGACGGCAACCTCGAGCACCAGCCGAGCGGTCTCGACTGGAACGTCGACAACTTCCTGTACGTGACCTACACCGACAAGCGCTACCGCTACCGGAACGGCAAGATCACCGCCGACGCGCTGCCCGATGGCGACGGCCAATGGGGCATGACGCACGACGACTGGGGCCAGTGCTACTACTCGCGCGCCGGCGGCGAGGTCGTCGCGACGAACTTCCAGCAGAACATGCAGTACGGCCGGCTCGACCTGCCCGGCCAGCTCGCACCGGGCTTCGACGTCTGCTGGCCGATCGACTCGATCCCCGACGTGCAGGGTGGTCCGCCGCGCATCCGCGACGACAACACGCTCAACCACTTCACCGCGTGCTGCGGCCAGGTCGTCTACCGCGGGGATCGGCTGCCGGCCGAGCTGCTGGGCAACCTGTTCGTGCCCGAGCCCGTCGGACGGCTCGTGCGCCGCGCGATCGTCACCGAGGACCACGGCAAGCGCGTGCTCACGAATGCCCACGACGGTGCGGAGTTCCTGCGCACGAAGGACGCCAACTTCCGACCCATCAACATGTACACGGCCCCCGACGGCACGCTGTACATCGTCGACATGTACCGCGGCATCATCCAGGACGGCAACTGGGTGCAGCGCGGCAGCTACCTGCGCGGCGTCGTGCAGGAGTACGGGCTCGATCGCAACATCGGGCGCGGCCGCATCTATCGCCTCGTGCACGACGGCTACCGGCCCGGCCCGCGCCCGCACATGCTCGACGAGAGCACGGCCGAACTGGTCCTTCATCTGTCGCACCCCAACGGCTGGTGGCGCGACACCGCGCAGAAGCTGATCGTGCTGCGCGGCGACGTCTCGGTCGCCCCCGCCCTGCGGGCCGTGATGAGGAGCGACCCGCTGGCCGTCGCGCGCATGCACGCGATGTGGACGCTGCACGGCCTGCAGCTGCTGTCCGCCGACGACGTCATCACGCTGCTCGACGACGCCGACCCGCGTGTGCGCGCCGCCGCGGTCCGCGCCGGCGAGGACTTCCTCGGCGAGCATCTGCACCGCGACGTCGCCGATGCGATCCTCGCGCGGGCCGCGGATGCCGACCCGCGCGTCGCGCTGCAGGTCCTGCGCACGGCGTTGTACACCGAGGTGCCCGGCTACGAGGCCGCGGTCGAAGTGGTGCTCGCCGCGCATCGGGAGCACGACGCATTCGCCAAGACCGCCAAGATCCACTTCGATCGCATCGCCAAGGCGAAGGCCGAGGCCGAGCGACTCGCCGAGATCGCCAGGGCGAACGCCGAACTCGCGGCCGCCGTCGAGCGCGGTTCGAAGATCTACCGGTCGCTGTGCTTCACGTGCCACGGCGAGAACGGCGAGGGCATGCCCGTGCCCGGCGTCGAGGGCATGCGGCTCGCCCCCACGCTCATCGGTTCGCCGCGCGTGCTCGGCGCGACCGCGCGCGTCGGCCGCATCGTGCTGCAGGGCCTCATGGGTCCCGTCGACGGCACGACCTACCCGGGCGTGATGGCACCCATGGCCGCCAACGACGACGCATGGGTCGCGGACGTGCTCTCGTTCGTGCGCAACAGCTGGGGCAACCACGCCGGGATCGTGACGCGCGCCGAGGTCGCGGCGGTGCGTTCGAGCGCCGCCGAGCACGCCGCACCCTGGACGCTCGAGCAGCTGCGTGCGTTCGATCCGGTGCTGCTCGCACGCGAACGCTGGAAGCTGACCGCGAGCCGCCGGCAGGAGGACCTGCATCGCGCGATCGACGGCGACCCGGCGTCGCGCTGGACCACCGACGAGGTGCAGAAGCCGGGCATGTGGATCGCGATCGAACTGCCCGAAACGGCCGAGGTCACGGGCATCGGTCTCGACACGACGCCATCGCCGAACGACTTTCCCGCGACGTACGAGGTGCGCGTGTCGGCCGACGGCGTGCGGTGGGGCGATCCGATCGCGGCCGGCACCGGTTCCGAGCGCGACCCGGTGATCCGGATCCCGGCGACCACCACACGCTTCCTCGAGATCACGCAGACCGGCGGCAAGCAGCAGTGGTACTGGTCGATCCACGAGTTGCGCCTGTACGGCGAGGGCAGCCCCGCGCCGAAGTGACGGGAAGGGAACGGCACCGCCACCCGGCAGCGAACCCGCGGGCGCCCGGCTACGTTGGGCGGGCATGCCCGCCAACCAACCCTCGCCCTCTCGCGCCTGGCGCGGCCTGCCGGCCGCCGCGGCCGCCATGCTGATGCTCTCGGCCGCGCCGGCGCAGGCCGCCGCGACGACCGCCGCGGCGAACGAGCCGCCTGGGCTCGACACGAGTGCGCCGCTGCGCGCCCTCGCGCAGCACGACGGGCTCGTGACCGACGAGGCCCGCACCGTGCCCGCTTGCGCGTGGTCCGTGCTCGCGCACCTCGCGAACGGCTCGACGATGCGCTCGGGGCCGGGCCGCGACGCGATCAAACGCCAGGTGCTGTGGCTCCGGACGACGCAGGACGAGCTGGGGCGATTCGCGCCGAACGGCGCGCCGTGTGCCGTGTTCGACCAGACGATCGCGGCGTGGGCGATGGTCTCGGCCTGGGGGCTGTCCAACTACAAGCTGCTCGAAGCGAACGCTGCGCGCGCCGTCGCCGCGGTCGAACAGGCGATGCTCGCGCCGGACGGCCCACCGACTGGTGCCGAACTCGGCGCCGTGCTGGCCCTGCTCGGCGAGCAGTACGCGTTCTTCGGCCGAACCGAGCCGGCACGCCGCATCACGGCGCTCGCCAGGCAGGCGCTCGCGGGACAGGCCTTCGGCAAGACGCGCCGCGGCGATGCCGCGCTGCACCTGGCCCAGATGGTGCTCGGCGAGACGTTCCTGCCCGAACTGACCGTCGCGCGCACGTGGCCCGGCGACCTGACGGCCGATCCGCTGCAGACGCTGTTCGCGGTGCAGGCCGTG
>DASUFY010000215.1:0-2182 GCA_036274315.1 Planctomycetota bacterium
GGCCGCGCGTCGCTCGACCGGCATGTCCAAGCCAACTTCGTCCCTGTTCGCCCGGTTCGCCTTCTCCGCCATCGGCTGCGGCCTGTTGGCCATCCTGGGTTGCTGGTTCGCGACCGGCGACGACCTGGCGCCTCGGGCCGGGTCGTCCGCCGCGCCGCAGCCCGCGACCTGCACGGTCGCCGACGCGGCCTCGGTCGCATCGACGCGGCGCGACGACGTGCGCGGCGCGCTCGGCTGCCTCGGCGCCCCGGCGGGTTCGACGTTCCGCTACCGCGTGACGGACCGCAGCGACTTCGAGGTCAACAGCCCCGAAGGTGGCCTGCAGCCCGCGGGCACGCTCCACGTCGAGTGCTTCGTGACCACGACCGTGCTCGACCGCCACGCCGACGAACTGCTCGTGCAGCAGCAGATCGAGGAGCTGCGGTTCCTCGGCCAGGACGGTCGCAAGATCGAACACGATCCGGTCCAGGCGAGCTTCGCCGCGGCCGCGGCCGCGCCGGTGCTGATCCGTCTCGACGGGCACGGCAAGGCGCTCGGCTATGGCTTCGCCGACGGCCTCGACGGCGACCAGCGCAACTTCCTGCGCGGCACGCTCGCGTCGCTCGCGTTCCAGGCGCCCGAGCCGCAGGCAAAGACGTGGACCTGCGCCGAGGCCGACACGACCGGCGACTACGACGCGCGCTACGACGTGCTGCCGTCGGCGGACGCCGCCGACGTCACGGTGCGGCGCACGCGGCTGCACTACACGACGATCGGCGCGAAGCCCGAGCTGCCCACGCACGAGCTGCGCGGCGCCGGCGAGGCGCGCTTCTCGACCGCACTCGGCTGGCTCGTCGAGACGAAGCTCGACGAGGGCATGACGATGGCGCTGCCGATGCTCGACCTGCAGATGATCACGAGCCGCCGCGCGTCGGCCAGGCTCGTCGCCGCGGACCACGTCGAGGTCCCCGCCGACGTCGCCGGGGCCTGGGGCCGCACCGATGCGCCCGTGACCGGGCGCCTCGAGCTGGTCGGCCAGTTCGCCAAGGAGAGCCAGCGGCGCCTGTGGCAGCAGACGCTGCAGGGCGTCACGCTCGACGCGCTGCTCGCGGAGCTCGGCAAGCTGCTGCAGAAGCAGCCCGCCGACGACGAGGCGGTCAACAACGCGTTCCAGAAGCTGCAGTGGCTCATCAAGCTCGACGACGGCGTGGCGCGCGATCTCGGCGAACGTCTCGCGACGCGGCAGCTCGGCGGCGACCTGGCCGGCGTCGCGCTCTCGTCGCTCGGTGCCGCGGGCACCAAGGCGGCGCAGGCGGTGCTCACGGCGGTGCGCGCCGACCGCAGCCTCGATGCAGGCTTGCGACAGGCGGCGACGGTCTCGACGCTGCAGCTCGCCGAACCGTCGCCCGAACTCGTCGCGGGCCTGGCCAAGGACGCCGGCGAGGACTTCGACGGCCGCTCGGGCGCCATGCTCGTGCTCGGCGCGCTGGCGCCGCGCAGTTCCGCTCCGCTCGCCGATGGGCGCACGCCGGTCGCGACGCTGCTGGCGATGGAGTCCGACGCGACGGCGCGCGGCGACCTGTCGACGTGGATGCTCGCGGTCGGCAACAGCGGCGCGCCCGAGACCCTGGGCATCGCGCAGCGCCTGCTCGGCCACGGCGAGGCGTCGGTGCGCGGCGCCGCGTGCGTCGCGCTGCGCGGCATCGCGGGCCCGGCGGCGCTCGGCGCGTTGGTCGAGCGCGGCATCACCGACACCGACCCGGACGTGCGTCAGGAGGCGGTGCTCGCGCTGGGTCGCCGGCCCGAGGCGGCGGCGCGCGAGGCGATCCGGCGCGTTGCCGAGAACGACCCCGATGAGGCCGTGCGCGGTCGGGCCAACCGGATCCTGCACCCCGGTTCGTGAGGGGGGTGGTCGTGGCGTGACTGCGGCTCGGGATGCGGACGTAGCGGCCGAGATCCCAGTGGAGAATGCACATCGCATTCCAGTTTGGTTCGCGACGCGACGGGAAGCAGGGCCGTGACGGCACCGACCGTCACGTTCGGTGCGCGACGGCATCCATGAAGGCCGGACCGCCATCCGAGCCCAGCCATGCGCGACCTCGTCTCACTGCTGCTCTGCTTCGCCCTCGCCGCCGTCCTGCCGCCTGGTCGTCCCGCCGCGGGCCAGTGTTCCCAGCAGTGGCTGCCCGGGGACCCGATCCCG
>DASUFY010000216.1:0-4406 GCA_036274315.1 Planctomycetota bacterium
GATGCTGCAGGCTGCGATTGAGTGACATCCAGGGTGATCCACAAGGGCCGCGTCGTACGGGCTTGCGTGGACGGAACAGTGCACCGTGACGTTGAAGCACGGTAACGTGTGCATCGGTTCCCCTGGAACTGGAACTTCGCACACGGAGGCACTCATGCTCGTTTCGCGTTGCCTGTTCGTCCTGTTGTCGGCAGCGGTGCCGGCGCAGACCATCCTCGTGCCGTCACCAGGCAACCCGAACCTTGTCGTCGCGGTCGCCAATGCGCCGCCCGGAAGCGTGCTCGAACTCGACCTTACCATCCCGCACTACGCGGGTGCGCTGGTCGACAAGCCGCTGACGATCCAAGGCGCAGGCGGAGGCGTCGGCGTCATCTTGTTCTCTGACTTCGACCCTTACGGCCTGCGAATCAGCGCGCTAGGCGGCGGCCGGGTCGTGCTGCGGAACATCCGGATCGACGCGCTCCTGTTCGACCCCTTTCTCTACCCATCCGTTACGCCGCCCGCGTTGGACATCAACCTGCCGGCGACCGAGTCCGGATCCATCCTGTTGGACAACGTTCGCGCGGCGGGCGTGCGCGGCGCGGGTGCACGAGTCGCCGCCGGTCCGGCCGTGCGCGTCGTGATTCGCGATGGCTGGTTCGTCGGCGGGACGGGTGTGATCCCGCCGCCGACGCCCGGTGGGATCGTTGGTGGAGATGGGGCGAGCATCACGGCATCCGGTGAGTGCTTGATCGAACGGTCGTCGTTCTTCGGCGGGCTGGGTGGGCATTCCGAGTGGTACGGGCCGATCGGCCCGCAACCCGGAGCTCATCCCGGCGGACGCGGTCTGTTCCTCGCAGCACCTTTGGCTGCGCTCGTGGATTGCGACGTCATCGATGGCGCCGGTGGCAGCATCTACTTCAACACCTACACTGGACCGGCGAGCCCTTGCGCCTACGTCGGTCCGGGTGGCATGAGCTTGTTGAGCGGAGACATGTTCGACGTCACCGTGCAGAACGGCGCACCAGGGAACGCGCCCGGGTGCAGCCCGGGACTGGCGCCGCCACCATACTCACTGGGTGCGGGGCGGCAAGACCTGCGCACGCCGATTGCGCAATTGCAGGCGGGCGTTAGCTCCACGATCGACGTACGCATTCCGCCCGCAGGGTTCACCTGGGTCGCGTACGCCGCCTCCCTTCACCAGCAGTGGGTGCCTGTCCTGCTCAGCACGACGTACGTGGACCAAGTCGTCTTCCTAGAATTCGTCGGCGGCAGCGTCGGTGGCGGTTTCGTGAGTCACGCCTTTCCGTTCATTGCGGGGCCGGTGGCCCAGGACCTCGACGTCTTCCTGCAAACGGTGCATCTCGACGGTCTCTTGCGACTCGGTACGCCCGCGTCGGTGACCGTCTATCGCTACTAAGAGAACAGCGGCCGGCAACGGGTCGCGTTAGCGCGCGAACACCATCACGTCGCGCTCGGGGTCATCGCCGAAGCGCCGCTCGAACGGCGAACCCTCGGTGAGGAGCCGCGCCACGAGCCGGCGGCCGCGCTCGTCGAACACCGGGCCGACCGCGAGCCACCGGAGGTCCTGCCGCTCGATCTCGGCGGTCCACGCCGCGAAGTCGTCCATCGCCTCCACGTAGACGACCTCGCGCGAGAGGTCGGCGCCGTACAGCAGGTAGGTGCGATGGCTCGAGGCGTAGCCGATCCGCTCCCCCGGCGGCACGTGCTCGCGCAGGAACTGTACGACGACGCCCTGGATCGGCGCGCGCATCGCCGCGTGGTGCGCATGCGTGACGGTGGACAGCGCCACGCACAGCAGGACCAGCGCCGGCAGCGCCAGGAGGCGGACGACGCGCCCGGACGAACGGCGTCGCAGCGCCCGCAGGACGGGGACCGCGCCGAGCGCCGCGGCCAGCGCGCCGATCAGCCACGGCATCGGCACCGAGTCGAGCGAGAGCACGAGGAGGCGCGTCACGGCCGAGGCCTCGACGGCCATCACCATCGCGACCAACGCCGCGCCGCCGACGAGCCACACGGGCAACGCCGCGCGCCGCGCACCGAGGGCCGCGAGCGCCGCCAGCGCCGCCAGCGCCGGTTGCGCGAAGCGGACCTGTTCGCCGACGAAGCCGCTCAACGGCTCCTCCGCGGACACGCGCGCCGAGAAGGGCGTGACGACGAAGAGGGCCGCCGCGGCCGCGGCCACGACCGTCATCAGCGCCGCTTGGCCGCGCAGCCTCCAGCTCGGCGACCGTGTCGGCCCGAGCAGCGCGCCGAGCGCCCCGAGCGCGGCCAGCAGCACGAACGGCGGCCCGAGCGCCCGCCACGCGGCGTCGAGGACGATCCGCTCCTGGACGGCGTCGCGCAGGTCGACGGTCGCCCACAGCGTCGTCGGCCACAGCCCCTTCGCGGTCGCAGGTCCGGCGAACCACACGCGGCCCAGGACCCGGACCTGCACGCCGCCGAGCGGGTTGCCCACCGCGACGAGGTTGCGCGCGTACCAGAAGCCGCCCACGAGGACGCCCACGGCAGCGTGCCCCAGCAGGAGCGCGCGCGGCGACGACAGCGACCCGGACGACGCCGGCGACGGCCCGTCTCCGCGCGCGCGCCCCAGCCGCAGCGCCGCCCAGGCCGCGAGCACCAGCGCCGCGTAGACGAGCCCCGAGGCCTTGGTGCCGGCCATGGCGCCCAGCGCCAGGCCGAGCACGGCGGAATGCGTCGAGCGCACGCCGCTGCGCACGGCGCCCGGCAGGACCGCCAGCGCCGCGGCGAACAGTGCCGCGACCGGCAGGTCCACGTGCAACGTGTTCAGCTGTTGCCACACGGTCGGCAGGCACAAGAGCAGCGCCGCCGCCGCGACCGCATCGAGGCGACGGCTGCCCAACCAGAGGGCGCACCGCGCAACCGCTAGGCCGAGCAGCACCCAGGCGAGTAGCTGCGGCGCGGCGATCCACTGGTCCCCTGCACCGGCGAACAACGACAACCCGGCGAGCGCTTCCCAGCCGTACGGGTACCAGGAGACGACGTCGCGGAACTGCGGCATCGGCGCGAACGAGCCCTGCTGGAACCACAGCGCCACGTGCGGCAGGTGGTAGGCGAGCGAGTCGTAGTCGGACACGGGCCGCGTCAGCGTCGTCCAGACCACGCAACCGAACAGCGCCCCGAGCACGGCGCACAGGGCCCGCCGCAGAGGCCGGGACGGCAGGTCGTCCTCGTCCTCCGCGCCGGTCGGCAGCCACGACGGCGCGCGCCGCCACAGGGCCGCGCCGACGACGAAGAGCAGTAGCTCTCCCACGGCCGCGCCGACCGCGGCGTAGGCGCCGACCGCGCCCAGCACCACGGCGAGCGCCATGGTGGCGGCGATCCACACGAGCACGACGTGCAGCAGCCTCGACGCCCGGGTCGCCGCCGCCCCCTCGGCCTCGAGGTGCCGTTCCGTCGCCAGCGCCAGAGGCACGGGGCCGCAGATCAGCAGCGGCGGCAGGAGCAGGCCGAGGAACGACATCGCGGCGAGATCCTACCGTCCCCGACGCCGGCCACCGGCGGCCGCGCGGCCCCTCGGCGGTCACCGCTGGGGCGAAGGGACGCCCATCGAAAGGGACGCTCGAAGTCCTTCACCAACTCGTGGTCGCCGGCAAAGTGCGCTACCTCGGAGCATCGAGCATGGCAGCTTGGCAGTTCGCGAAGCTGCTTCATTTGGCCGAGAGGAACTCGTGGACGCGCTTCGTCACGATGCAGAACCACTACAACCTGATTTACCGCGAGGAGGAGCGGGAGGTGATTCCACTTTGCATCGCCGCGCCCAGGCCGTCGAGGCGCAGCTCGGACCGTCGCTGATCAGTCGCATTCCCACGCAAATGCGACGCGTCGCAGTCCCGGATCCTGAACCTGCTTGCGACCCGATGAAATCGCGGCAAGGCGTTTGGGTCCTCTTGCATCAGCGCCAGTCTAGGAAAATGGTGACGAAAGATGGCTCGGCAGCGATGATCGATGATCCAAGCGCCGGTCCTGGCACGAGCGATTCGGCCGGCTACAACTCGGCCGCCCATGGCGAGCGCGAAGAAGATGTCCAAGGCTCCCGCGACGAGGATCGGCGTACGCACCACCGGAGACGACCCAAAGCCGTCGTGGGCCTTTGAGGGTAGCATCGTTCTGTCCGCCGAGGCCGAAGGAGTGGGCGAAGCAGGATGACCCAGTTGTCGATCACGACCAGCGACGCGAACTGCCGCTACCTCGCGGCCCCAGAGTGTCGCACTTTCGGAACGCAGTTCGGTCGCCACATCGATGCGCTAGGCATCATGCTGCCGAGCAACATGGGCCTCCGCACCCTGGTGCACCGCGGATGGATCCGGCCTCGCCTGCGAGTTCCGATCCCGATCCGCGCCCTGCAGTCGTGGACGACGTTCCCAAACCATCCGATCCAGGGC
>DASUFY010000217.1:0-6875 GCA_036274315.1 Planctomycetota bacterium
CAGCCCGCCATGAAACAACACGTCGCGGGCGACGGTCTGCCCGTTCGGAGAGCCGATCAGCGTCGACCCGAGCAACGCCAGCGCCTGGTTGTTGCGCGTCGGTCCCGCATCGAACACCATCACCACGCCCAAGCCGAGACCTGGGGAAGTAGCGAAGCAAACCGGCGTGGTACCTGTGAACCAGGGCCGCGTGAGCGGAAACACGCTGTTGAGGCCGGAGGCGACGTTCTCGCGGGTCGCACCCACGACCGCGAAACGATCGCGATCCACCTCCGAGATGCCGAGCAACACGTCGTCGTTGGCTCCGCCGACGATCGAGTGGAAGTCCAGCGTGACCGCCACTGCGTTGCGCGGTGACGACACGCGACCGACGATGCCATCCCACTGGTTCGTGGGGACCAACGGGCTGAATGCGTTGTGAACGTTGCCTGCGGCGTACAAGTCGCTGCATCCCATCGGGTTGGCCGGAGGCGCGAACGGCAGCGTGGGCGGCATCGTCGTCGGGTTTCCGGGAACGGCTTGGTACACCCCGTTGGTCGAGAAGCCACAGTAGGTGACAACATCCCTGGGCGGCACGGCGAGGTTGTCGATCCGGATGCTGACGTCTGCGATGGCAGTCTGGGCGTTCTGGTCCTGCCCGTAGAACTGGTACGACCACAGAAGGTTGCCGTTCCCATCGTAGACAGCGATGAACCCTGTCGGGCTGAGGTTCATGAACGATCCGTAGGGGGGCGTGACCGCGGCTGGCAGCGTGCTGTCGTACGTCTCCCCGCAGATGGCGATGCGCGTGTCCATCGGCGCGTCGGCTGGGAAGACCGAGATGCCTCGAGCAAACGTGGAGAACGTGGTCCCTGGGCCCATGCCCGCGCCATGGAAGTACCTCTGCCAGAGTTGGCCGTTCTGATCCGAAACCTGCAGCACCGCGACCTGCGTGGACATCTGGATCGCAGGGAACATGAGTGGCCCTGCGACTGCGAACTGTGAGAACTGTGGACCCGGGGGAGGGACCGCGGTCGTCGAAACCCGGGTCGTGCCGACGGCGTAGGTCCTGCCATCTCCCGGCGTCTTGACGTCAGCCCAGGCATCCGAAACCGCCGGCCCCACCTCTTCCCGCCAGTCGTGCGTCGAATAGGCCAACTGCTGCGGCAACGTCTGGGCCGCCAGGTCATCGAGCAGGACGGCACAGAAGCCGATGCTAACGACTACTCGGCACCAGTGAGTGAGTGAGTGAGTGAGTGAACATCTTCGCCTTCCTCGTCTCGAGACTCTCGCGTCCGCCCGCACCGCGATAGCCGGGCATCATCGTAGAGTAACACTCCGAGCCTCGGTCGGGAAGCCGCAGGTTCGGTCGTCTCGGTCGTGCGGGGCGACTGAGGCCGGCGCTGGCCTTACCGACCGCAGGCAACGACGATCAGGCCGCGGCGAGCAGTTTCTTCGGCGCTGAAGGAATGCCGCCGAATTCGACGCGCTGCACGGATGCCGCCGGCACCGGCGGGCCTTTTGCAAACCCCATGCACCGACATGGAATCCGCCCAGCCCCTCACTCCCCCATGCTCCTTGCCTTCTCGACCAGGCGCCGCGCCTGCTGCAGCGCCGCGGCATCGGCGCCGTCGCCCGCCATCGCCGCGAGCTCCTTCTCGACCTCGGCGCCCTGCAGCTGCCGCACCAGCGACCGCGTGCGCTGGCCGCCGCCCGTGCCGGCGACCTCCTTGTCGACGAGGAAGTGGTGCTGCGCCCACGCCGCCACGGGCGCCAGGTGCGTGACGATGACGACCTGGTGGTGACGCGCGACCTCGTGCAGCTTGCGCCCGACTTGCAGGCCCAGCCGCCCGCCGATCTCGGCGTCGATCTCGTCGAGCACGAGCAGCGGCACGCGGTCCTGGTCGGCGAGCGTCTTCTTGACCGCGAGCACGATGCGCGCCAGCTCGCCGCCCGACGCCGTGTCGCGCATCGAGTGGAACGGCTCGCCGGGGTTGATGCGCACCTCGATGTCGACGGGCACCGGGCCGTGTTCGCTCGCGTCTTCGAGCAGGCGCTCGACGGCGAACTGCTCTTCCATCGCGACGCGCACCTCGGTGTGCTGCATGCCGAGGTCGAGGAGCTCCGCGACGATGCGCGCCGAGAACGGCTTCGCGGCCTTGGCGCGCGCACGCACGAGCTTGCGCCCGATGCCGGCGGCCTCTTCGGTCGCGCGGCGCAGTTCGCCAGCGAGCTGTTCGGGATCGGCGTCGACGGCCTCGGCCGCCGCGAGTTCGGCTGTGACCCTGGCCAGGTTGTCGCGCAGGTCCTGTTCGCCGGGCCCGAAGCGCTTGAGCGCGGCGTGGATCTCGTCGAGTCGATCCTGCACGGCCTGCAGCCGCGACGGATCGAGTTCGAGCCGCGCCTGGCCCGACTGCAGCTTGCGGCACACGTCGGCGACCAGCTCCTCGATCTGCGCCATCTGTTCGGCGGCGTCCTCGAGCCGCCGGTCGATCGCGGCGGCCTGCTGCACGGCCCGGGCGGCGCGGCCGAGCTGATCGGCGGCGTTGCCGTCCCCGTCCTGCAGCACGTCGAGCGCTTCGTCGAGCTGCTGGCGCATCTCGTCGAGGTTGCTGAGCACCTGGTGTTCCTGCTCGAGCGCCGCCACCTCACCCTCGCCGAGCGCGAGTCCGGCCATCGCCGCGTGCTGGAAGCGCAGGAACTCGAGCCGCTGGCGCCGTTCGCGCTCGCCGACGGACAGCGCTTGCAGCCGGTCTCGCAGGGTTCTGGCGGCGTGCAGCGCCACCGCGAACTCGCGCCGCAGCTTGCTCGTGCCCGCGAACGCGTCGAGCGTCTCGCACTGGATCTCGGGCCGCATCAGCGCGCGCGAGTCGCCCTGGCCGTGGATCTCGAGCAGCAGCGCGCCGAGTTCGCGCAGCGCCGACAGCGTCGCCGGCCTGCCGCCGATGCGCACGCGCGACCGGCCCTGGCGGTCGACGAGGCGAGTCACGAGCAGCAGGTCGTCGTCGACGGAGCCGCCGCACGTCTGCTCGACGAGGCGCACGACCACGGCGCTGCGTTCGCCCTGGCCGAGCCGGAACTCGCCGTCGACCTGCAGCTCGTCGGCGCCGTGGCGCACGAGCGAACCGGACACCTTCTCGCCGCGCAGCACACTGAGCGCGGTGATCAAGAGCGACTTGCCGCCGCCGGTCTGGCCCGAGACGACGGTCAGGCCCTCGGCGAGGTGGATCTCGGCGCGCTCGAGCAGCGCCAGGTTCTGGATGTGGATGGTGTGCAGCATGTGTGTGCGGCGGCTGAAGGATGCCGGCTCGGAACGGCCGGCGCCAACGTGCTCTGTGCATCGCACACGACCGCCGGTGGCAGATTCTTGCCGCGACCAGCCGGGCGAGCGCACCCTGGGTAGGATCTCGCGCGCCCCCTCGCCCGACTCCAGCCATGCAGAGACCCCTCCGCCTCGTCGCCATGCTGTGCGCCCTGAGCTCCTTCACCTCGGCCCAGGAACCCGAGCCCGAACAGAGCACTCGCTACTTCGCCGGCATCGACTCGGGCCTCGTCGCCAACGTCAACCCGTCGCCGGCCCTGCGTGGCCTGCCCGAGGTCGTCTGGTCGACCGTCGTGTCCGTGCCCAACGCCGCCTGGCTGCGGCTGACCTACGCCGGCGTGCTGCTGTCGGGCAGCCGCGAGCCCGGCGCCGACGGCTCGTTCGTGCGCCTCACGTCGATGCTCGACGGCCAGCGGCAGACGCAGCATCTCGTGCACATCGGGCAGTGGCGCGACACGTCGGCCTACTTCAACGGCGACAGCGTGCTCGTCGAGCTGTTGGCGCAGCCTGGCACCGGCGACAACCGGCTCATGATCGGCGACGTGATCGCCGGTCCGATCCTGCCGGGCATGCCCGACACCATCTGCGGCAGCACCGACGACCGCGTGCTGAGCTTCGACGACCGCGTCGGCAGAAATCAACCGGGCGGCTGCACGTCGTGGATGATCAACGACTGCAACCACTGCTTCCTGACCGCGGGGCACTGCGCCGCGAGCCTGCAGGTGCTCGAGTTCCGCGTGCCGCTGTCGACGGCGTCGGGAGCGATCCAGCATCCGGGGCCGCAGCACCAGTACGCCGTCGACGCGGTGTCGCTGCAGACCAACGGCGGCCAGGGCGTCGGCAACGACTGGACCTACTTCGGCGTGTTCGCCAACTCGACGACGGGCATGATGCCGTTCCAGGCCTACGGCGGGCAGGCGTTCGATCTGCTGCCGATGGCACCACCGGTCGCGGGGCAGAACATCCGCATCACGGGCAACGGCTCGACGACGGCGCCGGTGTCGCCGACGTGGTACCTGGTGCAGAAGACGCACTCGGGTCCCTACACCGCCACGTTCGGCACGACCGTGCAGTACGCGACCGACACGACCGGCGGCAACTCGGGCTCGCCGGTCATCATCGACGGCACCAACCAGGCGATCGGCATCCACACGCACGCCGGCTGCACCGCGACCGGCGGCGCCAATCAAGGAACGGCCATCCAGCACGCGGGTCTGCAGGCGGCGCTCGCGACGCCGCTCGGCGTCTGCGCGTGCCCCGCCCTCACGTTCACCTACGTGCCCGGGCTGCCTGCCGTCGTCGCGCCGAACGGCACCACGACGATCCGCGTGCAGATCGGCGGACCCGTGGGCCTGCTGGCCGGCAGCGTGCGCTTCCACGTCGCCACCGGTGGTGCGTTCCAGACGCTGATCCCGGCGGTCGTCACGTCCAACACGTTCGACGCGACCGTGCCCGCGGCGCTGTGTGGTTCGCAGGTCCAATTCTGGTTCAGCGCCCAGGACACCGTGGGCACCACGTACACGGACCCGATCAACGCGCCCGCATCCGTGCACTCGGCGACGGCGGCCGACGGCCTGACCACGCTGCGCAACTACGACTTCAACACGACCCCACCGGGATGGCACGTGATCGACACGGCGCTGACCACGGGCTCCTGGGTGCGCGGCGCGCCGATCGACTCGCGCGGTCCGCCGGCCGACTTCGACGGCAGCGGGCAGTGCTGGGTGACGGGCAACGTCGACCTCGAGGACGTCGACGGCGGCCCGACGCAGCTGATCACCGAGGTCGTGGCGCTCGGCGCCGCGGTCGATCCGATCGTGCACTACGCGCTGTGGTTCACGAACGACGACAACGACGATCGCCTGACCGTCGAAGCGTCCAACGACGGCGGCGCCAACTGGGTCCAGGTCGCCGACCTCGGGCCGTTCGCGGGCTGGGTCGTGCACGAGCTGCGCGTGCGCAACTACTTCGCGACGCCGAACCTGTTCGTGCTGCGCTACTCGGTCGCCGACAACCCCAACAACTCGGTCACCGAAGCGGCGCTCGACGCGTTCCGCATCGACGACGTGCAGTGCACGGCACCGAGCTGGGTCGCGTACGGCAGTGGCTGCAGCAATGGCCAGAGCGCGCCGGTGCTGCAGCTCGTGAGCCTGCCCGCGATCGGCGGCACGTTCGCGCTCGCCGTGCAGAACCTCGGCTCCGGCCTGCCGTTCATGCTGATCGGCCTCAGCGCGCAGAACATCGCGGTGCCGTTGCCCGAGTTCGCGCCCGGCTGCACCTCGCTGGCCCGGCCGGACCTCGCGCAGTTCCTGGTCGCCGTCGCCGGCACCGCCCCGTGGAGCCTCGCGATCCCCAACACGCCGGCACTCGCGGGCCAGCGCCTCTACAACCAGGCGATCGAACTCGGCGCGCTGTGGACGCTGTCGAACGGCGGCGTCGGCGAACTGCGGTAGCGGTCCGCTGGCTGGCCGGGCAGGCGGGCTATTCGATACCGACGCGCTTCTTGTAGCCGGCGATCGCCTTGGCCACCCTCTGCTGGGGCAGCTTGGCCCTCAGCGCCGTGATGAACGCGTTCATGCCGTGCAGGAAGCACGGCACACGCAGCTTCTCACCGGCGCGATCGCGCACGAGAAACCAATGCCCCAGGAACGAGTAGCGCACCTCGACGACCTCCGCCCAGGCGACCTGTCGAAGGCCGCGGAATGCCGTGCGCCCGCGCAGGCCGACACCGTCCATGACGAGGCGCACACGACCCTCGGCGAACGTGACCACACCGAACACAATCGCGAGCGGACCGGCCACCGCCGCGCGACGGAGCTCCTCGGCGGTCGGCGCGCCACCGACGATCGGCCACAGCAGGGCGACACAACCTGCCACGCAGAGCAACCAGGCGACGGCGAGGACCGTGCGCTGCACCTTCGAATAGGCCAGCAGCACGGCGTCGCCGACGAACGCGACGCCGCGGTACGAGGCGCTCGCCATCCAGGCCATCAGCACCGCCGTGACAGACGCCGCGCACACCCCGGTCAGCACCTTGAGCCATTCCATGAGCGGCTGCTGCACACCATACCACCCCTGCGGGTGCGCGTAGGCTACCGAGGCTCTGGCGGCGGCAGCGGCTGCAGCTCGAGTTCGGTCGGCACGACGGCACCACTCGCCTCGATCTCGATCCGGCACGGCCTGGCGAGCGGTGTGCCGGTGATGCCGTGCGAGCCGAGCATGACCCAGGCGTGCTCGTCGAAGCAGCCGAACGGCACCACCTCGTAGCGGCCCGGCGGCACGTTGTGCAGCGTGGCGCCTTCGGTGGTGGCGTGGTGCGTGCCGGCCCAGAGCGCGGCGTGATCGCCCCCGTACGCCGAGTGCAGCCAGACACCGACGACGGTGCGCACCGTCGTGTCGCGCGCCGGCCAGCTCCAGTGCAGCGTCGCCGTCACGCGCGCGGGCGGCGCGAGATCGCCGAGGTCGACGGCGTCGCCATGCACGTGCACGACCTGCTGCCACATCGGTCCCGGGTCGGCCCCGAAACGAAACGACGGCTGGATGCGCAGCAGCCAGTCGCCGTCCGGCACGAAGC
>DASUFY010000218.1:0-2443 GCA_036274315.1 Planctomycetota bacterium
GCGCGCCGCGCGTCGAGCGCGGCCTTCGGTGGGTTGCCCGGGATCAGGCACTGCGGCCCGTCGCCGATCAGGTCCTTGCGGCCCGCCTCGAGCAACGCCTTGTGCACGGCGAACCAGTTCTCGGGCTTGAAGTACTGCATCAACGCGCGCTGCACCTCGCGGTCCTTGAGCTTCTTGACGGTCTCGACGGGCTGCATCGTGATCGGGTCGAGGCCGGTCCAGTACATGCACGTCGCGATGTCCATCGGTGCCGGGATGAAGTCCTGCACCTGCCGCGGCCGGTAGCCGCGGGCCTTGAGGAACACCGCCAGCTCGATCATCTCGTGCACACCCGAACCCGGGTGCGAGGCGATGAAGTACGGGATCAGGTACTGCTCCTTGCCGGCGCGTTCGCTGGCGGCCGCGAACTTCGCGGCGAACTCGTCGAACGTCGACGTCGCGGGCTTCTTCATGAGCGACAGCACCTTCTCGCTCGTGTGCTCGGGTGCGACCTTGAGCTGGCCGCCGACGTGGTGGCGCGCCATGTCCTCGAGGTACTCGTCGTCGAGGCGGGCCAGGTCCATGCGGATGCCGCTCGCGACGCGCACCGTCTTGACGCCGGGCACTTCGCGCACCTGCTTCAGCAGGTCCTTGGTCGGGCCGTGGTCGACGCCGAGCAGCTTGCAGACGGTCGGGTGCACGCACGACAGGCGGCGGCACCTGGCCTCGATCTCGGGCCGCGTGCAGCGCATCTGGTACATGTTCGCGGTCGGTCCGCCGACGTCGCTGATGTGGCCCTTGAAGTCGGGGTCGGCGGCCATCTGCCGCACCTCGCGCACGACCGACGCCTGGCTGCGGCTCTGGATCGCGCGGCCCTGGTGCATCGTGATCGAGCAGAACGTGCAGCCACCGAAGCAGCCGCGCATCGTCGTCACCGAGTCCTGGATCATCGTGTGCGCGGGGATCGGCTCGGTGTAGCGCGGGTGCGGCCTGCGCGTGTAGGGCAGGTCGTAGATGCGGTCCATGCCCTGCTCGTCGAGCGCGAGCGCGGGCGGGTTGACGACGAGCAGGCGGTCGCCGTGCCGCTGCACGAGGCGGCGGCCGTTCATGGGGTTGGTCTCGTGGTGCAAGAGCCGCGTCGCGTTGGCGAACGCGACCCTGTCGGCCGTGATCTGCTCGAAGCCCGGCAGTTCGATGGTCCGGTTGTCGCACGCGGCGTCGTGCCATTCGTGCGCCGGCAGCGTCTCCTTGCTGCCGAGCAGGTAGGCGACGCCGCGCAGGTCGCGGCAGTCGGTGATCGGCCGCCCCGCGTGCAGCCGCCGGCAGATCTCGACGAGCACACGTTCGCCCATGCCGAAACCGAGCAGGTCGGCCTTGCTCGTGAGCAGGATGCTGGGCTTGACGGTCTCCGACCAGTAGTCGAAGTGCGCGACGCGGCGCAGCGACGCCTCGACACCGCCGGCGACGACGGGCACGCCCGGGAACGCCTCGCGGCAGCGCTGCGCATAGACGTTGGTCGCGCGGTCGGGCCGCAGGTCGATCCGGCCACCGGGCGAGTAGGCGTCGTCGTTGCGCCGCTTCTTGTTCGCCGTGTAGTGGTTGATCATCGAGTCCATGTTGCCGGCGCTGACCGCGAAGCAGAGGCGCGGGCGCCCGAACTCGCGGAACGCATCGGCGGTGTTCCACGGCGGCTGCGGCAGGATGGCGACACGCAGGCCTTCGGCCTCGAGCACGCGGCCGAGCAGCGCGGCCGCGAACGAGGGATGGTCGATGTAGGCATCGCCCGAGACGAACACGACGTCGACCTGGTCCCAACCGCGGGCCTTGCACTCCGCCATGGTCGTGGGGAGCAGGGCGCTCGCCGGTGGGGTGCTGCAGGGGCTGGCCGGTTGGCTGGGCATCGCGGGCGAACATGGTAGCGCATCGCTGGCGCGGCGCAGGCGGTGTCGCGATGGGCGGGGCGAAAGCGCAGCGAACGCCCAGGGCGAGGGCCGGCGCGGGAGGGCCGTGGCCGGCGTCAGCCGATCTGCCTCAGGATCGTCGGGTCCGTGATCTTGTCGTCGGCCGCGAGCAGCAATGCCTTGCTGAGGATCAGCGACAGGGTGCGGTCGCCCTCGAACGGGAGGAGGACGCGGTCGCCGAGTGCGCAGTGACGCCGCTGACGCCGCCCGCGGGACCGGTGTCCGTTCAGCGGCGGCCGCAGCGCTTCTCCCGGCAAAAGGAGTCCCAGATGCACGCAACACCGTCCGCCGTCCTGCTCACCACCCTCGCCCTCACCGCCAGCGCCGCGCGCGCGCAACATCTCGTCGCCGTCGACAGCAATCGCGCGCTCTATTCGATCGACATCGTCACGGCCCAGAAGGTCCAGTTCGGCACGATCTCGGCCAACGCCGGCACGCCGGGCGAGCTCGTCCACGACGCCGCGACCGGCGTCACGTTCCTCACTTCGACGAACACGGCGTCG
>DASUFY010000219.1:0-14329 GCA_036274315.1 Planctomycetota bacterium
GGCCAGGTGAAGGGTGCCGACCTCGTCGTCGAGGCCGCGACCGAGAACAAGGAACTCAAGGGCAGGATCTTCGGCCAGGTCGAAGCGCTCGTCGGCGAGCACGCGATCCTCGTCAGCAACAGCTCGCACCTCGAACCCGAGGTGATCTTCGCCGACGCGAAGAAGAAGGACCGCACCGGCGTCGTGCACTACTTCTTCCCGGCCGAACGCAACCTCATGGTCGAGGTCGTGCCCGGCAAGGACACCGCGGCGGCGACCAAGGCGTGGCTGCTGTCGTTCTACGAGGCGATCGGCAAGGTGCCGATCCCCGTCAAGTCGCGCTACGGTTACGCGCTCGACCCGGTGTTCGAAGGGCTGTTCTTCGCCTGCGCGCTGCTCGCCGAAGCCGGCGTCGGCACGACGAAGCAGATCGACGTCGTCTGCAAGAAGACCTTCCGGATGGGCGTCGGCTCGTTCACGGCGATGAACCTGACCGGCGGCAATCCGATCACGGCGGTCGGGCTCGACAACTACACGACGAAGATCCACGCGTGGTTCCGCACGCCGCAGTCGCTGAAGGACAAGGTCGCGCAGAAGGCCAACTGGGACGTGCCTGCGCGCGGTGAAGTGGTCGAGGTCCCGGACGCACTCGCCGCGCAGATCCGCGACAACCTGCTCGGCGCCTACTTCGGCATCTGCGGCGAAATCGTCGACGCGGGTCTCGTCACCGTCGCCGACTTCAACATGGGCCTCGAGATCGCCCTCGACATGAAGCCGGCGTTCACGTTCATGAACGAACTCGGCACCAAGAACGCGCTCGAGCTCGTGCGCGCCTACGCCGCCCAGCACCCGGGTTTCCCGGTGCCGAAGTGCATCGAAGCACATGGCGCCGAGAACAAGCCGTTCGAGGTGCCCGTCGTGCTGCGCGAGGACCGGGACGGGATCGCGGTGCTGACGATCCGCCGGCCCAAGGTGCTCAACGCGCTGGACCAGGGCGTCTTCGAGGAGATCAAGACGCGCTTCCAGCAGTGCGACCAGGATCCTGGCGTGAAGGGCATCGTGCTGACCGGCTTCGGCAAGAAGGCGTTCGTCAGCGGCGCCGACGTCAACTTCCTCGCCAGGATCGACAGCGTCGCGATGGGCGAACGCACGTCGCACGCCTCGCAGCTCTGCGTCGACGCGGTGCAGGCCGTGCAGAAGCCGACCGTCGCCGCGCTCAACGGCCTCGCGTTCGGCGGCGGCCTCGAGACGGCGATGGCGTGCGAGGCGCGCATCGCGACGAAGGGCCTGCGGGTGCTCGCCGGCCAGCCCGAGGCGAACCTCGGCATCATCCCCGGGGCAGGCGGCACCGTGCGGCTGCCGCGCCTGATCGGCATCGAACACGCCAACCAGATGCTGCGCACGTGCCGGCCGATCGGCAGCGAGAAGGCGCTCGCGTACGGACTCATCCGCGAGGAGGTCGATGGCGACCTCGTCGGCCGCGCCGTGCAGCTGGCCAAGGACATGGCGGCGGGCAAGGCGAGCCGTTCGCGCATGGCCGAAGGCCCGTTGGCGAACGTGCCGGCGAGCCTGCCGGCGGTCGAGATCGGCCACCTGAGCCGGAAGGTCGACGAGATCCTGCAGAAGGCGATCCTCGGCGCCGCGAGGCTGCCGCTGAAGGAGGGCATCGCGTTCGAAGCCAAGTGCTTCGGCGAGGTCTGCGGCACCGAGGACATGCGCATCGGCGTCGACAACTTCGTGAAGAACGGACCGAAGGCGAAGGCGGCGTTCGTGCACCGTTAGCCGGCGGTCGCACCGGGTGCGCGAGAACGGGGGTTTTCGTGGCGGGTCGCGCACCGCGCGCACGCCTCTGGGGATGTTCCCCAACCCGCCGGAGCCATCATGTTCCCGTCCTCGATGAAGCGCGAATCCCTTCGCATCCCCGTCCTGTGTGCCCTGCTGTCCATTACGGCCACCGCGCAGTCGGTGCCGGTGGTCGAGAGCCGGTTCGACACCGGTACGACCGAGGGTTGGACCGCACTCGCGGCGGCCGCGTTCAACGGCAGCCCCACGGGCGGCAACCCGGGCGGCTACCTGTACGTCGACAACTCCGAAGGCCAGGTCTGCTACATCCGGGCGCCGGGCGCCTTCCTCGGTGACCTGCGCGGCTACGTCGGTGGCACGCTGTCGTTCGACGGCAAGATGATCGGCACGGGCGGGTCGCCGTGGACGAACCCGCTCGACTACGGCCACGTCTTCCTGAGCAACGGCTCGACGCAGGTCGTCGCCGACCTCGCGCCGAACCAGCCGCTGACGACCGCCTACACGACCTACTCGATGCCCTTGCTGCCCGCGAACTGGGGCGTCTCGGCCGCCGCGTTCGACGCGTTGCTCGCCAACGTGACCGAACTGCGCATCAGCGTCGAGGCGCTCTACGGCGCCGAGATCCAGGCGATCGACAACGTGGTGCTCGCGCCCGCGGGGACGCCGGCCGCCGTTGCGCCGTTCGCCGCGGGCTGTGCGAGCTCCGGCGGCAGCAACACGCTCGTGGCGATGACGATGCCCGTGATCGGCACGACGTTCCAGGCCGCCGCGACCGGCCTGCCGGGCACCGCCTTCGCCGTCGCCGTGTTCGGCCTGCAACCGCTCGTGCCCGCGCTGCCGTTGTCGGTCGTCTTCCCGCAGGGGCTGCACGGCTGCGACCTGCACGTCGCGCCCGATCTGCTCGATGCCTCGTTCGTCACGACGGGCACCACCCAAACGCAACTCGCGTTGCCGAACGCCCCCGGGATCGTCGGTATGCACTTCTACCACCAGGTCGTGCCGATCGAGGTCGACGCGGCGCTCCACTTCGTCGCGGTAACGAGCACGAACGCGCTCGTGATGACGATCGGCGACTACTGAGTCCGGACGACGGTTCGGGTGACATCGTCACTTCTTCGGCGCCGGCACCGTCACCGCCCGATCGGGCATCGCGCGCACCGGATCCTCGGCCCGGTCGATCGTCAGCAGTCGCAGCAGCGCCAGCGCCTCGCCCGCGGCGCCTAACATCAGGTCGACGTTGTAGCCGCTGCTGTCGGCGGAACCGGCGCCGCTCGGCACGCTCTGACCGTTGAGCCACTTGCGGCCATCGCCGTCGGCGATCGCGACGTCGACCAGGTACTGGCCGGCCTTCTTGGCGAACGCCGCGTGCGCCGCGTCGTGCGTGACGCGCTCGAGGTCGCAGAAGAAGTCGACCACGCCCGCGACCCCGCAGCAGAAGCTCGGCGGCACGTACGGCTTCTTGCCGTCCCCGCCTTCCTTCTCGGCGGCGGCCGCGTAGTCGACGATGAACGTCGCGCCCTTGGTCGCCGCGTCGAGGTAGCGCACTTCGTGCGTGATCGAGTGCAGCAGCAGGAACAGCCGACCCGTGCCGGCGGGTCCGTGGCACCAGCCGCCCATGTAGACGTCCGGCATGCGGTCCGAGTGCGCCCACTTGAGGCCGTCGCCGGCGACCACCGCGTGCTCGAGCAACCACTCGGCGCCAGCCTTGCTCGCCTGCAACAGCGCTTCGTCGGCGGTCGCCGCAGCGATGCGCGCCAGCGCGTAGGACACACCCGCGGTGCCGTGACTGAAGTTGGGCATGTGGATCTGCGCGCGGCCCATGCTGAGCACCCAGGTCGGCAGCTTGCGCGCGGGATCCGCCTCGGAGGGCACCTGCACGGCGTCGAGCAGCAGGCCGTGGCCGGCGCGCCGCGCGGCCTGGACGAACCGTTCCTGCTTGCTCGCCTGACCGAGCTCGAGCAGGAACAGGGCCGTGCCGGCGTTGCCGAAGATGATGTCCGTCTGCGTGCCCCACGACAGCGTGCCGTCCTCGTCGCGCGCGCGCGCGAGCAGCGCGTCGCCGACCTCGACCGCCGTGGCGAGCGCATCGGCGTCGTGCCGCAGCGCGTGGCGCACGAGGAAGGCCTGGCCTGTGCCCGCATCGCCGGTGTAGAGGCCGGTCACGCCCATCGCGCTGCCCTTGGACCACGACGCGTGGCCGCGGCTGTCGACGCGACGTGCGCTGCGCAGGCCTGCGGCGGCACGGTCGGCGAGCGCGCGCGCCTCGGCATCGTCGAGCACCGCGGCCGCGTTCTCGAGGAAGATCATCACGCCGGCGCTGCCGCCGTAGACGTTGGTCTGCGGCACACGCTTGTCCCCCTCGCTCGCCGGAAACAGCACGGCGCCGTCGGTGCCGGGCACGGGCACGGCCTGCTTCGCGATCCACGCGACCGCCCCCCGCACGGTGTCGCGCAGCGCGTCAGGTGTCGCCGCGTCCTGCGCGGCAAGGAACGAGGCGACGACGAAGGGGGTGAGTGCGAGGGAGCGGTGGAGGTGCATGGCGATCTGCTCGGTGCAGGTTACTCGCCGGCGAAGTACCGCGCCGGGGTCTTGCCGAGGTGCCGGCGGAAGCGGTTGACGAACGCGCTGGTGCTGTCGTAGCCGAGCGACAACGCGACGTCGGTCACGGACTTGCGTTGGGCGAGCAGTTCGAGCGCGCGCAGCAGTCGCAGCTGCGCCCGCCAGGCGCCGAACGTCAGCCCGGTCTCGTCGCGGAACGCGCGCGCGAGCGTGCGCGAGCTCCAGCCCGTGGCCTTCGCCCAAGCGGCCAGGGTCCGCGAGTCGGCGGGATCGCGTTGCAGACCGGTCGCGATCGCCAGCGTGTGCGGTTCACTCGGCATCGGCAGGTGCAGCGGCAACACGTCGCGAAACTGCATGGCATCGAGCAGCACGGCGATCAGCCGTTCCTCGGCGCCACCGAGCGGATAGGGGCGCGGCAGCTGCAGTGCTTCGAGGATCAGCTCGCGCAGCAGCGGCGAGACCTCGACGACGCAGCTCGTCGTCGGTGCGCGCGGCAACGCCGAACCGACCACGTAGACGGTCGCCATGCGCACGGCTGTGACCATCGTGACGTCGTGTTCGATCGACTCCGGGACCCACACGGCGCGCTGCGGCGGCACGATCCAGGTGCCGGCCGCACTCGTGACCCGCATGACCCCCGATGCCGCGTGCACGAGCTGGCCGAACGGATGCGCATGTCGGCCCGTGCTCGCACCGCGGTCGAAGTCCAGCGCGAACACGGCGACCGGGCGCCGCGGCTGGCACGTCGGTTGTCCGCTTCGCGACATCGGCCGTCGCTTCCGAGCAAGATCGCGCACGCCGGGCACGGTATGGATCCGGGCTGACCTCCGTCCACCCCATGACCGCACTTCCTCCCGGAGAACCATGAGCAAACCTCGCAGCTCCCCATCCCCCCTGGCCGGCGCCACCATGGTCGGCTTCCTCGTGACGACCGACACGAACCGCTGTCGCGCCTTCTACGTCGACAAGCTCGGCTTCCGGGTCGTCAGCGAAGACGATCTCGCGCTCACGCTCGACGCGGTCGGCAACCCGATCCGCATCCAGAAGTTCAAGAAGCACACGCCGCAGCAGTTCACCGTGCTCGGCTGGAACGTCGCGAACCTCGACGCCGTGCTCGACGAGCTCGAACGCGCCGGTGTGCGCGGCAAGCAGTACGGCTTTCCGTTCCAGGACGGACGCGGCGTGGCGTCGTTCCCCGGCGGCGCGCGCGTGCTGTGGCTCGAAGACCCCGACGGCAACATCGTCTCGGTCGCGCAGATGCCCGAGGCGTGAGCCCGCTCGCCGCGGCGCGCTCGCCCGGGTAAGACCACGGGCCGAATCGGGCCCGGTCACGCTGGTTCGAGGCCTAGCGCGCGCGGCGAGGCTTCTTCGGCCAGTCCGGCATCTTGCGGACGAGGAACTCGTCGAAGAGAGGAACAGTGAATGCCGTGTCCCCGTGCGCAGGACTGTAGATCATGCCCTTGGCGATCAGCTCGGATCGACGGGGAGCGACCGATTCGACCCTCACTCCCAGCTCATGGGCTATGTCGCCAGAGCGGTGCGGACCCGGCCCGAGCGTGGCCATCGCACGCAGGTACTCACGCTCCTTCGGAGTCAGACGGTCGAAGCGGACAAGAAAGAAGTTCTTGTCGAGCTGGTCGATGATCGTCGGGCGTGCAGCACGAACATCTGCAACGCTGATCGGCGACGACCCGGCGAGGTTCCAGACGTGGTATCCCCACTCCTGCAGGAAGTACGGATAGCCATGCGACTCCGCCACCATCAAGTCCAGAGCTTCGCGTTTGATCACGATGCCTTTTTCCGCGGCTGGAATCGAGAGCGCCTCCCTGGCTTCCTCGAGCACGAGCGAGCCGATCACCGGGAAATTGAACAAGCGCTCCGCGTACGACTTTGCCTGACCCGCCAAGCCCGCAAGTTGAGGGAGACCCGTGCCGACGAAGACGACGGGCAGGCCCAATTGAGTCGTGCGGTGGATCGCCGCGATCAGCGCACCCACGTGATCTGACGGCAGGTACTGCACTTCGTCGACTGCCAGCAGCAGACCCACACTCTTCTCGACCGCGGCCTGCCCAACCGCGCCGAGCAGGTCCGTCAAATCCGAGGCCAGGTCGCCTGAATCGCCTTGGCCTTTCGCGGCTTCGACGTCGAGCTGGAACGTGCTTCCATCCGGCAGCGTGTAGGTGAACGACTTGAGCACTTGCAGGGCGGAGCGCACGAGCCGACGCACCGGACCGCTGTCGAGCGCGAGCAAGACCTTCCGAAGCTGGCCGGCGAGCAGGACGCGGAAGTCGCCAGTCTCGGGCGCCTCGATGAAGGCCACGCGGTAGCCCTCGTTGGCGGCGATCTCGGCGAAACGGTTCAGGAGCACCGTTTTCCCGACTCCTCGCAAGCCGAGCGGCATCAGGCTCTTGCCGGGCTTTCGCGCCAGCGCCCGGCGAATCGTCACTCCGAAGTCGTCGATCAGCGCGTCGCGCCCGATCAGAGTCGGAGGAGCCGTCCCGGCGCCCGGGCGGTAGGGGTTCTCCAGGGAATCCACATGCACGAACTTATCCATCTTATGCTCTTCGTCAATAAGATCAGTTGAAGTCCCAGGCTCCTCCGACTGACGCGCGGTCCGCCGGTCGGTCCAGCACCTCGCCCGGGTAAGACCACGGGCCGATGGACTGCCGTTTCCACTTCTCGCGCGCCGTGACCTCGCGCATCGTGCTCGGCGCCGGCATCGAGCCCCAGCTGCCGGACGCCGTGGCCGAGCTCGAGCCGGACGGCATCGTGCTGATCCACGACGCGGCGCTGACCGGACTCGCAGACCGTCTCGCCGCCGCGCTGCGCGCGCACAAGACGCTGGCCGTGCCCGGCGACACGTGCAAGCAGCTCGACACCGTCAGCCGGCTCGCGCAGGAACTCGGCGATGCGGGCGCCACGCGCGGCACCGTGATCGTCGGGCTCGGCGGCGGCACGGTCACGGATCTGGTCGGCTTCGTCGCCGCCACCTACATGCGCGGCGTGCCGTGCGTGTTGTGCCCGACGACCACGCTCGCCTTGTGCGATGCCGCGCTCGGTGGCAAGAACGGCGTCGACCACGGCGGTCTCAAGAACCGGCTCGGCACGATCCGCCAGCCCGAGCTGATCTTCGCCGACACGCACTGGCTGCAGAGCCTGCCCGACGAACTGGTGCGCGAAGGCCTCGTCGAGGTCGTCAAGAAGGCGGCCGTGCTCGACGCTGGGCACTTCGTTCGGCTCGAGCAGCTCGCACCGCGGCTCGTCGCGCGCGAGGAGAGCGCGCTCACCGAGGCGATCGAGATGGCCGTCGCGATGAAGATGGAGGTCGTGCTCACCGACGAACGCGAGGGTCGCCGGCGCCACTGGCTCAACTACGGCCACACGATCGGTCACGCGATCGAGAGCCTCGCGCAGGGCACGCTGCGTCACGGCAACTGCGTCGCGATGGGGCTGCTCGCCGAATGCCGCGCCGCCGCCGGGGCCGTGCCGGCCGCGGTGTTGCAACGCATCGAAGCGCTGCTGCACGCGCTCGCCATCGGGACGACCATTCCCCCGGCGTTGCGTGACCCGACGAGGCTGTGGCAGCTCGCCAGACAGGACAAGAAAGCGCGCGCCGGCAACGTGCCGATGGTCGTGCCCGTCGCGATCGGCAAGGGCATGCTCGTCGAGCTGACGGAGTCGGGCCTCGCGCGGGCGCTGGCATGAAGAGCCGCGACGACAGCCGCACCGTGCGGCCACTGCCCTGGCCGTGCGACGCCGAACTCACGCTGCCCGGGGCGAAGAGCGAGGCGAACCGCGTGCTCGTCGCCGCGGCCCTGTGCGGTCGCGCGGTGACCGTGACCGGCGCGACGCCGAGCGACGACGTGCGCCACCTCGTGGGCGGCCTGCGCGCGCTCGGCTTCGCAGCACACTGGCTCGACGAGTCGCGCGGCATCGTGCAGGTCGGCCCGCGCGCCGAGCCCCTGCCCGCGGCCGCCGAGCTGTTCTGCGGCAACGCCGGCACCGCGCTGCGCTTCCTCGTCTCGGTCGCGGCGATCACGCCCGGCACGTGGACGATCACCGGCGATGCCGGCATGCAGCGGCGCCCGATCGGCGCGCTCGTCGACGCCTGGTGCCGGCTCGGTGTCGCCATCGAGGCCACGAACGGTTGCCCGCCCGTGCGCGTCGCCGGTGCGGCCGTGACCGGCGGCCGCGTCATGCTCGATGCCTCCATCTCGAGCCAGTTCGTCTCGTCGCTGCTGCTGGTCGGCGCGCAGCTGCCCGCCGGCCTCGACATCGCCTTCACCGGTCCGATCGCATCCGCGCCGTACGCGCAGCTCACGTGCGACGTGCTGCATCGCTTCGGCGTGCCGGCCACCCTGCGGCCCGACGGCGCCTCCGTTCGCAGCGGCGACGGCACCGCACCGGCCGAATTCGCGGTGCACGGCGATTGGAGCGCGATGGGCGTGTGGACCTGCCTCGAGTTCCTGACCGGATCCCATGTGCGCGCGCGCAACCTGCGGGCCGGATCGGGTCAGCCCGACGAGCACCTCGCCGACACCCTGCGCGGACTCGATGGCGCCGGCGACCGCTCGCTCGACGTGGCTGCGCTGCCCGACCAGTTCCTGAACCTCGCCATCGTCGCGGCGCTGCGCCCCGGCACCACGCAGCTCGTCGGCGCCGCCAACCTGCGACACAAGGAGTGCGACCGCCTCGCCGTCATGGCGCGCGAACTGCGGCGCGTCGGGGTCACCGTGCACGAACTGCCCGACGGACTCGCCATCGACGGCGCGCGGTCGCTGCACGCGGCGCGCATCGATCCGGCGGCCGACCACCGCGTCGCGATGGCGTTCGCGCTGCTGGGCCTGGTGTCGGCGGGCATCACGATCGCGGATCCCGACTGCGTGACCAAGAGCTACCCGGCGTTCTGGCACGACGTGCAGACGGTGCACGACTCGCTGCGCTGCGTCGCCGTCGTCGGCATGCGCGGGGCCGGCAAGAGCACGTTCGCGCGGGCGCTCGCCGAACGCGCCGGCTGCACGTGGGTCGACACCGACGAACACTTCGAGGCGCAGTTCGGACCGATCGCTCGTTTCGTCGCCGAACACGGCTGGCCCGCGTTCCGGCGCGAGGAGGCGCGCCTCGTCGCCGCGTCGCTGGCACCGGCCCGCGTCGTCAGCACGGGCGGCGGCGCGATCGAACACCCCGCGACGCGCGCGCTGCTCGCGGCCCGCACGCTGGTGATCTGGCTCGACGGCGAGGCCGACCTGCTGCGAGCCCGCCTGCGTCTCGACGCGCGGCCGAGACCGTCCGTCACGGGCGCCGACCCCGCGCTCGAGATCGACGAGCTGCTGGCGCGCCGCGAGCCGCTGTACGCCGCGGCCGCCAACGCGCGCCTCGACGCGGCGCTGCCGACCGCGCTGCAGATCGAACGGGCGCTGCCGCTGCTGCGCGCGAATCGACGGCGGCCGTGAGCCTTCGTGCGACGGCGCCCGTACACTCGCGGCCCGAGCGATGGCCACGACCCGATTGCGCTTCCTGACCGCCGGCGAATCCCACGGTCCGTCGCTGACCGGCATCCTCGAAGGCATGCCCGCCGGCCTGCCGCTCGACGAGGCGACGATCGCGCGCGACCTCGCGCGGCGCCAGCAGGGCTTCGGCGCCGGCGGCCGCATGAAGATCGAACGCGACCACGCACGCATCACGGCCGGTGTGCTCGCGGGCACCACCACGGGCGCCCCGATCGCGCTCTCGATCGAGAACCGCGACCACGCGGCGTGGGCCCGGCGCGACATCGCGCCGATGACCGTGCCGCGCCCCGGCCACGCCGACCTCACGGGCGCCGTCAAGTACGGCTACGGCGACCTGCGCCTGTCGCTCGAACGCGCCTCGGCGCGCGAGACCGCGATGCGCGTCGCGATCGGCGCCGTCTGCCGCACGCTGCTCGCCGAGTTCGGTGTCACCGTCGGCGGCTACGTGACGAGCATCGGCACCGTGCACGTGCCGCCCTCGGTGTCGCCGGTCGCGCCGGCGAGCTTCGTCGAGCGCTTCGCCGCGGCCGAACGTTCCGACGTGCGCTGCCACGACGAACAGGTGGCGGCACGCATGCACGAGGCGATCCAGGCCACGATCGGGGCGCGCGACACCATCGGTGGCACGATCGAGGTCGCCGCGCTGCACGTTCCGCCCGGGCTCGGCAGCCACGTGCACTGGGACCGCCGGCTCGGTGCGCGCATCGCCGCAGCACTCATGAGCATCCACGCCGTCAAGGGCGTCGAGATCGGCGACGGCTTCGCGGCGACGCAGCGGCCGGGCACGCTCGCGCACGACGTGCTGCACCTCGAGCAGACGGCGATCGCCTCGCACACCAACCGCGCCGGCGGCATCGAAGGTGGCATCAGCAACGGCGCGCCGATCGTCGCGCGCATCGCCATGAAGCCGATCGCGACGACGCTCGAGCCGCTCGCGTCCGTCGACCTCGCGACGGGTCAGGCCGCGATCACGCGCTACGAACGCAGCGACTTCTGCCAGGTGCCGCGCGCCGTGCCGATCGCCGAGGCGATGTTGGCGCTCGTGCTCGCCGACGCCCTGCTCGAGAAGCTCGGCGGCGACTCGATCGCCGAGCTGCGACCACGCTTCGAAGCGCTGCGGGCCATGCGGCTCGAAGACCTGTCGATGAACAACCAGCCGTGGCGCTTCGGCTACGAGACCTGAGCGTCAGCTCGAGCCGACCACCGTCGCATGTTCGAGCCCGAAGCGCGCGAGGTACTTGCGCAGGCGGTCGGCGTCGTTCGCCGTCGCGCGGCGCTCGCGCGACACCGCGAACAGGTCGCGTCCCGCGGCCGACAGCGAACGGTGGCGGCGACAGGTGCGCACGACCTCGGCGAGCTGCACGCGATCGAAGCGGTCGATTGCCGCCAGCCTCGCTTCGCCGAGCACCTCGTCGAGCAGCGAGTCGTCTTGCGCAGCGTTCGCAACCTCGCCCGGCGCGGCCGCAGCCCCTCCGCGCTGCCAATCGGCGTCGAGCCGTTCGATCTCGCCGGCCACGTCCGGCTCGGTGATGCGTCCGGCGACCGCCAGCGTGCACAGCCGCGTGATGCTCGCGTTGAGGTCGCGGAAGTTGCCGCGCCAGAGCCCACCGCCCGACATCGCGAAGTCGAGGTAGGCCCGCCGTGCTTCGGCGCTGAAGTGCACGCGGCGGCCGACCTTCGCCGAGAAGCGCTCGAGCTCGTAGTCGACGTTGGGTTCGAGGTCCTCGATGCGATCGCGCAGCCCCGGCAGACGGAACGTCCACAGGTTGATGCGCGCCAGCAGGTCCTCGCGGAACCCGCCGCGCGCGACGGCCGTGCCGAGGTCGCGGTTGGTGCCGGCGATGAGCTGGAAGTCGCTCTCGACCTCGCGGTCGCTGCCGAGCGGCAGGAAACGCTTCTCCTCGAGCGCCTGCAGCAACATCGCCTGTTCGTCGGCGCCGAGCTCGCCGATCTCGTCGAGGAACAACAGGCCCTTGTCGGCAGCGCGCAGCAGGCCGGCGCGGTCCTGCAGCGCCCCCGTGAACGCGCCGCGCTTGTGGCCGAACAGCGTCGAGTGCGCCGCGTCGCCGCGAATCGTCGCGCAGTTGACCTCGACGAACGGTCCCACCAGCTGGTGGCGCTGCTTCTTGAGCTCGTAGATGCGCCGCGCGAGCTGCGACTTGCCGGCGCCGGTCGGCCCCATGAGCAGGATCGGCGCCGTCGATGCGGGCGCCACGCGTTCCATCTGCGTGATGAGGTCGTTGAACGAACGGTTGCGCGTCGCGATGCCCGACTTCAGCAGCGACTCGCCCTGCTGGTGCTCCTGCGCGAAGCGCTGTGCCAGCCGGTCGAAGCGCGACAGGTCGAGGTCGATGATCTGCCACGTGCCGACGATGTCCTTGTTGCCGGGCGGCGGTCCGGTCTGCAGCAGGCGCGCCGGGAAGTGCCGCGTCTCGGTCAGCAGGAACAGGCAGATCTGCGCGACGTGCGTGCCCGTGGTCATGTGCACGAGCAGGTCCTCGGCTTCGGGGTCGAACGCGAGTTCCTTGCTGGCCGAGAACAGCGCGTCGAAGACCTCCTCGAAGTCCCACGGATCGCGCAGCGAGATGTCGCGGCGCTCGACCGCGGTCTCGGGCGACACGCTCGCGATGTCGGCCGCGACCTGGTCGAAGAGCTTCGTGTAGCGGCGCTCGCTCAGCAGGATCAGCCGGCGGATCAGCAGGTCCTCGTGCTGGCACATCGCGACGTTGGGACGCCAGTGCTCCCAGCGGTCTCGCCCGATCCCGCGGTCGAGCTGGGTGCCGAGGAACGACAACACGGTGTGTCCGGCTGGCTTAGCCATTGGGCGAGTTACTTAGCCGATATGCTCGTGCGCGGCCAGGGTCCGGCGCGCTGGCCCTCCAGAACGGCACTCCCAACCACAGCTTCAGAGGCGACTTGGGTCATCGACCGCGAATCCGAGCCCGGCCGGCACGACGCCTGCTCTAGCGGGTCCGTCGCGACGACATCGCCGCGGCGGAGACCACGACCCATGGCCAACAAGAACCTGTTCCAGACCCTGTTCGGTGCGCGGCAGCCCGTGCCCGACCAACTGGGTTGCAAATCGGACGACACGCGGCCGCGCCGACTTGGCGTAACCGGTTCGCGACGCGCATCGAGCGTCGAGACGCAGGTGTTTGGTGGGTCATCGGCGCCTCGTCGTCGATTGCGGATCGACAGGATGGCGCATCCCAAGCCGCCGTCGCCGGCGGAGGCAGCCCCTCCGACTGCGCACGAGCCTCATGCACATCCATCGACGCGAGTAATCTGCTGACGAGTCCCAATGATCCCATCCCGCCTTCGGTCTGTCTGGCTCGAAAGCCAGCATCAAGTATCCAAACACAGCCTGGACGTGACCGCCGCTCTTGAGCACACGATCCACATGTTCATGACCTACCCTTGGACCGAGATCCCGATGCCAAACTCGGAACGGGAAGCGTACACGCGGTACGAGCATGAGCTTGTTGTTGCCGGAGAGCGCGATGGGATCGATCTACGCGACTCGCTCGCCGTCGTCGAGAAGTATGAAAGAGAACATCCCGAGTTGGGCTTCTACATGAGCTTCACGATGGCCGTGTGGGCGGGTATCCGCACGTATTTCCACGGAATCAGCCTCGGCATGCAGGGCGCGAGTGGTGAATCATGTGCAGTCTTCCGAATGTCCCTGGAGAGCTTCATGCACGCGTTCCTGATCCAACGGGAACCAGAACTCGGATGGAGATATAGAAGCAACGACTCCAACGAGTGGTACCGGTTGGCGCGCAAGCGCACGGAATCGTGGTTCAAGGCCAACAAAGTCCGCGAGGAGCTTGGGCTATTTGAGTCAACGTACGTGAACAATTGGCTCAAGATCCGTGGAGCCGGCCACGCGAGTTGGAGAACGACCTCAGGGTGTGCCGTAGCCGGTCCTGGAAAGAGCAGCGCATTCAAGATGGGCTTCTCGCTGTTGGATCGACGCCCGATCGAGACTGGCACTAGGTCCGTTTGCCTGCTCGCTTGCGTTCTGCTGTCCCAGGCCAACCTGCTACTCGACCACCATCCCGGCATGGCACCCCACAGAAATCGGTGGGGTCTTGAGCTCGACAAGACCATGGATCTTCTGCTTTCCACCGCGGGCGTGGACCGTTGCGACGTCCGAACGATCGACACATGACGCGTCATGCCGCGGATCGCCGGGCGGCGCCCGTGATGGTGTGAAAACCCCAACAACCAGCGCTGCACAGGGAAGCCACTACAAGATCCGATCGCAGCTGGCCAGAGCCGGTGGCCCTGCACAGGTGGGCGTCATGACGCCCTCTCCGATCCTCCGATGACCGACCCAACCTCACAGCACTACGAACAGTTCGACACCGGCGGCGTCCCGATCAAGGCCTGGGTCCGCGGTGTGCCGGCCGACCCCAACGCGATCCAGCAGCTGCGCAACGTCGCCATGCTGCCGATCGTGCACAGCCACGTGGCGG
>DASUFY010000220.1:0-7680 GCA_036274315.1 Planctomycetota bacterium
GTCGACGGTCCAGCTCGACGCGGGGGTGGCGAAGTTGATGCCGGCGGCGAGGCCCGGAGCCTGCTGGCCCTCGCGGGCGATCAGCACGTCGCCGCTGCCCGGCGTCCAGATCGCGAGTGCACGGTCATCGGCGATCGTCGCGGTGCCGGTGGTCGTCGAGAAGCGCACCTCGTGCAGCACCCAGCCGGCTTCGTTGATCTGGTTGATGAACGACATCGTCGTCGTGCCCGAGACCGGGATCACGACCGCGCCGCCCATGACGTCGCCTTCCTGGAACACCTTGAGCAGGCCGCTCGGCGTGCCGGCGATCATGACCGCGTCCGAGTCCGCGGGCGCGCCCAGGAGCTGCGTCGAGAACAGCGCGATGCCCGAGGCATTGATCACGTTGTTCTGCAGCGAGAACGACTGCGAACCGTAGGTGTAGCCCGGCGCGACGCCGCTGACGATGACAGGGTCGCCTTCGCGGGCCAGCACGGTCAGCGCGCTCGGGGGACCCCAGAACAGGGCCGTGTCGTTGGCGGCCGTGACGGTCACGGCGCCGTCGTAGAGCGAGCTCGAGAAGAACAGGATCTCACCGAACGGGCTGATGCGCGGGCTGCCGGTCGGGCCGGTGCCCGTCGCCGTGCGCATCAGGATGCCGGGCGCGAGACCCGGGGCCTGGTCGCCCGAGCGCAGAACCACGCGCAGGTCGGCGCTGTTGCGGCCCATGAAGTAGGCGCGGTCGTCGCTCGCGCTCACGCCTCCGCCGACCATGCGGGCGCGGAACAGGACCGTGCCGTTCTGATCGATGATCGGCCCATCGAAGTTGGCTGCCGAGTTGATCGTGACGCCGGGCAGCCCCGGGACGTCCGAGCCGACGGCCATGATCACTTCGCCGTACTGGCTCAGGAGACTCTGGGCGGCCGCCGACGTGCATGCCAGGGAGAGAACGAGAAGCGCGGAAGTGCCGCGCGGGAGCGGGAAGCTCATGGATTGCAGGGGTTTGGTGTCAGGGGTACGTCGGTCGGTCCAAGCCTACCCCGGGCCATGATGGGCGGAGATTCGGCAGACCGTTGCTGTGGGGGAGGGAGCACCGGCGCAGGTCGGAAGGCGCCCTTTGTGCCGGCTCGGGCCAACACAATCCGGACGCGGGCGCGTTTTCGCCGGCGGCCTCGAGCCGGGGACTCAGGCGAAGTCGCTCTCGCCTGGACCGAGGCTCGCGAGGCAGGCGCGCGCGAACCGGGTGGTGAAAACCCCGAACGCGGCGAGACCGAGCACCGCGCGCAGCGACAGTTCGTCGGGCCAGACGAGCTGGCTGCGCACCCACAGGTACACGACTCCGAGCACCGCGAGGTCGGCAAGCGGGCGGGCGAAGCCATGGCGCCATTGCCACGCGAGCGCGACGAGCTGGCTGCCCATGTCACCGACGAGCAGACCGGTCAGCAGCGGCCGGCCGCAGTCGTAGAGCCCGGAGATCGAGTAGACGAACGTGTAGACCGCCGCACGCAGCAGCAACCCGCCCAGCTCGAACGCCGCGTCGGCGTGGTGCAGTCCCAGGTCCTCGTCGCTCGGCGCCATCGGTATGCCTCATCGGCCGCGTGGCATGGCACATGAAGTCGGCTATCGTCGGGCGCGCATGCGGTTGCCGTTCTTGCTGCTGCCGATCGTGGTCGGTTGTTCCGGCTTCCATCCGCGCGATGCGAAGTGGTCCGGGGCGAGCGACGAGAACGTCCTTGCTGCCGAGGCTTCGGCGTCGCCGGCATGGCAGCCGGTCTGGCAGGAGGTCGGCACCAGCGTCCAGGGTCGCGCACTGCGCATCGCGAGGGTCGGCCGCGGGCCGCGGCGCGTGCTGTGGATCGGTGGCATCCATGGCAACGAACGCGAGGGTCGCATCAGCACCGCCGAACTGCCGCGCGCGCTGCTCGCCATGCCGCAGGCGATGGACGACGTCACGCTGACGATCCTCGAGGACTGCAACCCCGATGGCACGGCGCAGAACACGCGCGGCAACGCGCACGGCGTCGACCTCAACCGCAACTACCCGGCGGACAACTTCAAGCCAAGCCGCCTGTTCGGCCTGCGGCCGCTCGACCAACCCGAAGCGCGCGCGCTGCACGACCTCATCCTCGCCGAGAAGCCGCACCTCGTGATCGTCGCGCACAGCTGGCACGACGACCACTTCATCAACTTCGACGGCCCTGCCGAGCATCTGGCGCAGCGGTTCTCGGCGCGCTCCGGCTACCGCGTGCAGGCTTCGAAGGACATCGCGCCGACCCCGGGTTCGCTCGGTTCGTGGGTCGGCCGCACGCTCGGCATCCCGATCCTGACGCTCGAGTACCACCGCGGGCGCGAACCCTGGGCCGCCTGGTGGGAGACGCGCTCGGCGATCCTCGACGTGGTCTCGAAGGGCTGAACGATGCGCCGCTGGCTCGTGCTGCGGTTCTTCTGGTTGCTCGCGTCGCTGCTCGGCATCACGTTCCTCACGTTCGCCTTCCTCGACCTGGCCCCGGTCGATCGTGCCGAACTCGAAGCCGCGCAGGCCGCGCAGCAGGGGGCGTTTCCGGACGCGCGTTCGCGCGATGCCGCGGTGCTGCGCCTGCGCGTCAGCTACGGCATGGCCGACCCGAGCACGCTCGAACCGCTGCCGCTCGGGCGGCGCTACCTCGCGTGGCTCCAGAACGCCGCGCTGCTGCGCTTCGCCGGCCCGAACGGCGATCACGCCGCCATCTGGCGACGCCTCGGTGAAGCGATGCCCGTGTCGGCGCTGCTGGCCTGTCTGAGCCTGCTCGTCGCGTTCGGCCTCGGCCGGCCGCTCGGCGCCTGGCTCGGCATGTGTGCCGGTTCACGCTGGGATCGGGCCGCGTCCCGCGTGCTGTTCCTGTTCGCGGGCGTGCCCGAGTTCCTGCTGGCGATGTTGTTGCTGCTGACCTTCGGCAGTGCGTGGCTGCAGTGGCTGCCGACGCAAGGGCTGCGCACGAACGGCTCCGAGCAGTGGCCTCTCGCGCAGCAGGTCGGCGACTTCGCGAGGCACCTGGTGCTGCCCGTCACGGTCATGAGCGTCGGGCCGTTCGTGCTGATCACGCGGTTCCTGCGCGATTCGGTCGCGCGCGCCGCGAACGCGCCGTTCGCCGCCAGCCTTCGTGCACTCGGCACTCCGCCGGCGGTCGTGCGCCGCCGCGTGCTGCACAACGCGAGCGCGCCGCTCGCGACGCTCTCGGGCAGTCTGTTGCCGATGATCGTCGCGGGATCGATCGTCGTCGAGAACATGTTCTCGCTCGACGGGCTCGGTCATCTCGGGCTCCAGGCCGTGCTCGCGCAGGACCAGGCCATGGTGATGGCGCTCGTCGTCATCACGTCGATCACCACGCTGCTGTCGCTCGTCGTGTCCGACCTGCTGCACCACGTCATCGACGCGCGCGTGAGGCTCCGGCCATGAAGGCTGGATCTCGCCAACGACGCGGCTGGTGGAGGTGGCCGTCGGTCTGGGGCCTCGCGCTCTTCCTGGCCGTCGGCCTGTTCGCGCCGCTGCTCGCGAACAACGTGCCGCTGTTGGCGCGCGTGGGCGGGAAGTGGTCGTTCCCGGCGTTCACCGAGTACTTCGACTCGCCGAGCCCCGGCCCGAACGACATGTCGTGGAAGCAGTGGTGGTCGCGACTGCCGAACGACGCGGACGACTTCGCCGTCATGCCACCGTGGCCCTACGGACCGGCCGAGACGGACGCCGGACTCGCCTGCGCCGGCCCGTGCTTCCTGCACCCGCTCGGCAACGACGACACGGGCCGCGACGTGTTGGCTCGCCTCGTGCACGGTGCCGGCACGACGGTCGGCATCGGCGGCACGGCCGTGTTGATCGCGGGCCTGCTCGGCACGCTGCTCGGTGCGCTGGCGGGCCTGCGCCGCGGCTTCTTCGACGGCTGCGTGCAGCGTGCGATCGAGGTCGTGTTGTGCTTCCCGAGCCTCTTGTTCTTCGTCTTCGCCGCGTCGTTCTTCGGCAGCTCGCGCGCGGCGCTGATCGCCGTCATGGCGCTGATGTTCTGGACCAGCTTCGCACGCATCGTGCGGGGCGAGCTGCTGTCGCTGCGCGAACGCGACTTCGTGCTCGTCGCGCGCGGTCTCGGCATCGGCGAATGGCGGTTGCTGACGCGCCACATGTTGCCGCAGGTGACGAGCCAGATCGGCGTGACCGCCGCGTTCTGCATGGCCGGCGCGATCGTCGGCGAGGCCACGCTTTCGTTCCTCGGCGTCGGGCCGGGTCAGACCGTGACTTCGTGGGGCACGATGCTGCGCCAGGGCAGCGAGCAGGCGCCGGTCGGCGCGTGGCACCTGTGGGTGTTCCCGACGGCCGCGATCGTCGCGATGGTCGGCTGCTGCCATTCGCTCGCGGATCGCCTGCGCGGGCGGCACGACGCGGTCGCGCTCGCCTGATCCCGGGCCGAACCTCAGCCGCCGCGGGTGTGCATCTCGAGGTGCGGGTCCTGCCGCAGGCTCTCCGGCCCGGCCAGACGCCGGCGGTCCGGCGCCTCGGCGCGTTCCTCGGCGCCGCGATCGCGCCGCGCGGCCCAGACCTCGACGAGGCGGGCGCGCAGCCGTTCGTCGCCGTGACCCGCACGCAGCAGCTGCCGCAGGTCGGTGCCGTGCTGCGCATACAGGCACGTGAACCACATGCCGTCGGCGGTGAGGCGCGCGCGGTCGCACGTGGCGCAGAACGGCTGCGTCACCGAGCTGATGATGCCGAAGGTCGTGCCATCGGCGAGCTCGAAGCGTTCGGCGGGCGCACTGTCGGTGCGCGGCAGCGCGCGGATCGCACCGAAGCGCCGCCCCAGGATGCCGAGCATGCGCGCGCGATCGACGACCCGATCCGCACGCCACAGCGTCGCGCCGCCGACGTCCATGTACTCGATGAAGCGCACCTCGGCGCCGATGCTGCGCGCGTAGTCGAGCAGGTCCGCCATCTCACCATCGTTGATGCCCGCGATGACGACCGTGTCGAGCTTGAGATCCGCGAAGCCAGCGGCCCGCGCGGCGTCGATGCCGTCGAGCACACGCGCGAGGTCGGGGCGCCGCGCCAGCAGCTCGAACGTGCGCGCATCGAGCGTGTCGAGGCTCACGGTCAGGCGCTGCAGGCCGGCGCTGCGCAGCGCCGCGGCGTGCTCGCGCAACAGCACGCCGTTGCTCGTCATGGCCAGCTCCGCGATGCCGGCGCGCGCCGCGAGCATGCGCACCAGCGTCGGCAGATCGGCGCGCAGCAGCGGTTCGCCGCCCGTGAGTCGCACCTTGTCGACCCCGAGGCCGGCGAACAGGTCGACGACGCGCACGATCTCCTCGAACGACAGCACGTTGCTCTTGGGCAGCCAGACGTAGTCCTGCTCGGGCATGCAGTACTGGCAGCGCAGGTTGCAGCGGTCGGTGACCGACAGGCGCAGGTTGCGCAGCGGTCGGCCAAGGCGGTCGGCGAGGGTGGGCATCGCGACCCGGGACGATACCCGCACATCGCGCCCGTGGAACAACCGTCGCGCCGCGGCGCGCTGTTCAGTCCGGCAGCGTCGACGCCCGCACACGCAGCCGGCCGATCTCGCGCGCGTCGGGGCGTTCGCCGGTGGTCGGATCGATCGGCGGCAGCGGCAGTTCGAGGACGCGCTGCAGCACCGAGGCGATGGCCTCGCGACTGTGCTCCGGCGTCGCCGGATCGGCCAGCAGATCGACGAGTTGGTTGGTGACGTTGCGGCGCGGGCGTCGCACGAGCGCGTTGAGCACGGCGACTGGCACCGGGTTGCGCCGCAGTTCGCGAACGAGCTCCGGGCCGCCGCGCCGCGCCAGGTCGAGCGCGGCGACGTCGACGCCGGCCTGGGCCTTCGTCACGGCGCGCACGACGGCGGCGATGTCGCGGTCGTACTCGTGACCGAACGCGGCGGTCAGCACGCGCTGCAGCACGCGGTCGTGCGCGCCGAGATCCGTGCACGTGCCGTTGCCGGCCTTGGCGATCTCCTCGAACCGCTGCTGCGTCTCGTCGCCGGCGAGATCGGGCGAAGTGACGAGCGTGTGCACGAACGAGCGGCCGTTGCGCACGAACGTGCGCACCTCGGCCAGCAGCTTCTTGACGTCCTCCTCGTGCGGTGGTGCATCACCGGCCAGCACGACGACGCGCCGCGCGTTCGCGTTCCAGCTCTGCGCGAACGCGGCCTGCAGCCCGGCCCGCACCCCCTCGGGCCGGTCGCCGCCGCCCTCGGCACGCACGAACTGCACGAAGTTGCTGGCCCGCCAGAAGTCCGTGTCGAGCGGCAGCTGGCGCACGAGGTACTCCTCGTGCACACCGCGGTCGCGGTAGGTCACGAGGCCGATGCGCGCATCGGGCACGAGCACGCGCAGCACGGTCAGCATCTCGACGATCGTGCCCTTGGTGTCGGTGATGGTGCGCGTCATCGAACCCGTGCTGTCGAACACGAACACGATCTCGAGCCCGGACTTGCGCAGCTCGCCGACGGCGTGCCGGAACTCGCCGGAGCCGATGCCTTCCCCGGCATCACCACCGCTCGCCGCCGCCGAGCCACCGCTGACGATGCGCGGATTGGCGCGCAGCGCCGACGGCGTCGCGTCCGGCTCGGGCGTCGGCTCGACGGGGGCCGGTGGTTCGACCTCGGGGTCCTGGACGGGCGGCGGTTCTGGCGGCTCGACGGTGACGGGCGGCGGCGCGGGCGGCGCTTCGGCGATCGCCGACGGCGCGCCGAGTTCGACGCCGACGACGGCGCGCTTGTCGCCGCCTTCGCGGCGCACCGGCAACCACAACCACAACAACAGCAGCAGCACGACGTGCAGCACCAGCGAGCACGCCAACCACGGCGCGCGGCGCAGTTCGTCGGCCATGAGATCGCCGAAGCTGGCGGCCTCGCCGTGCCGCAGCGCCGCCGCCGCGACGCGCACGGCGCGCAGTCGGGCCTCGGCGCGCAGCGCGGGAATCGGCACGAGCAGCGCTTCGCCGCCGTCCGCGACGACGATCGCCTCGACCTCGCCGAACCGCAGCACGTCGCCGACCGCCAGCGTCGCGCGGGTCACGGCCTGGCCGTTGTGCAGCGTGCCGGGCCCCAGGTCCTCGATCTCGGCGGCCCGCGCGCCGATGCACAGGCGCGCGTGCCGCGCCGCGGCGCCGCCGTGGCGCAGATCGCACTCGGAGGCGCTGCCGATCAGGTAGTTGCGCCCCGGTTCGAGGGCGTGGTCCAGACCGGCGAGGCGCAGGGCGATCGAGAAGGGGACGTCGGACACGGGCGCAGGTCCGTAGCGTAGGCGGTTGGCGCCTGGGCTGTATCGCCACTAGCCAGCCCAGCACCGAAGTTGCTTCGGATCCGCCCGCAGGCGACGATGGCCGGGCGTCCTCATGAGCCTGAAGATCATCGGCGGTGTCTATGGTGGCCGGGTGCTGCGGTCCGTGCGCGGGATCGGCACGCGGCCGTTGTTGGGCCAGGTGCGCGAGGCCATCTTCAACATGCTCGCCGACCGCGTGGCCGGAGCCGTCGTCTGGGACCTGTTCGCGGGTTCGGGCGCCTCGGGCATCGAGGCGCTGTCGCACGGGGCCGAACGTGTGCTCTTCTGCGAGAAGAACGGCCGCGCCCTCGACGTGCTGCGCGGCAACCTGCAGATGCTCGGGCAGGATGCCGTGGCGCGGGCCGTCGTGCTGCGCGCGGATGCGTGGGACCCGCCCCGCATGGA
>DASUFY010000221.1:0-9560 GCA_036274315.1 Planctomycetota bacterium
TCTGCAGCGGCTCGACTACCGCGGCTGGCTGCAGCCCGAGGTGCTGCGCGCGGTCGCGGCCCAGCCCGGACTCGTCGAGTTCGCCGCGCGGCTGCGTGCACCGATCGATCTCGCGCCGCTCGCGACCGCACCGCGTCTCGCCGTGATCGAGCTCCGTGCGCACGGTGGCGCCGTCGCCTACCACCCGGCGATCGGGCAGTTCGCGCCGCTCGCCGCGTGCGGGCAGCTGCGGCGGCTGCGCCTCGTCGACTGCGGTCTCGACTCGGGTGCCGTGGGCGAACTGCTCCGGCGCCGCGTCACTGTGCAGGCCGTCGAGCGGTTGTGAGCCATCCAGCCCGCGCGCGGGTCGTTGGCTGCTGACCGCACGACGCCGGACGTCGAGGCCGGTTGTGCTCGCGGCTCCGCGGCCCTCCAATCGGGATCTCTACCCGTGCGGGAACCCGAATGCCGACTCGTGACTTCATCCGGCAGATGTCGCTGGATGGCGATGCCCCGACCACCGGCCGCCCCGATCCCGGCGGCTCGATGCCCGAGTCCCGCGTGCAGCTGGAATTCCGTACCGTGTACCGCGAGCTCTACCAACCCGTCGGCAACTACCTGCTGCGCCGCACCGGCTGCACCCACGCGACCGAGGACCTGCTCGGCGACGTCTTCCTCGCGGTGTGGCGCGCGCTGCCCGGCTACCGCCCGCGCGGCATCCCGATCCGCAACTGGGTGCTGCGCATCGCCAACCACACGGCCAACCGCTGGCTGCGTCGCCGGCGCTGCGAGAACAGGGCGCTGACCGCTCGCCACGAGTCGATGCTCCGCGGCGAGGCGACCGCCTCGCCGACCGACGAACTGCTGCGCGCCGACGCGGCCCGCCGCGCGCTGGCCGCACTGCCGATGCGGCTGCAGGAGGTCGCGGCGCTGCACTACGTGGCCGACCTGTCGCTCGAAGAGGTCGCGACCACGCTCGGCATCCCGCTCGGCACCGCGAAGTCGCGGCTCGCGAGGGCGCTCGCAACCGCGCGCGCCACGATGTTGCCGGAGGGTCGATGAGCTCCGCCCACGACGCGCGGCCGCCCGAGGACCCGGTCGCTCGCGATTGGCTGTCGCTGCAGGCCGAACGATGGCACGACCCCGGGCACGAAGCGGAACTGCTCCGGCGGCTCGAACTGCCGGCGCGCGCGACCCCCGCGGCGCCCGACCCAGGGCGATGGCGCCTGCTCGCCGCCGGGATCCTGCTCGGCGTCACGGCGACGACCGCCACGCTGACCGCCGCCACGGGCTGGCGGTGGTTGCGCGCCCTGTTCTTCGTGCGCGTCGTCGACGTCGAGCGCGGCGCCGACGGCGAGATCCAGAGCCTCGTGCTCGACAGCGAGGGCAAGCGCCTGCTGCTGAAGCCGATCGACCTCGACGCCGAGCAAGCCGACCCCGCGCGCGCGGCGGTCGTCACGGTCGACCGGCGCGACGGCGGCGCGCTGCGCCTGCGCGTCCTGCGCGACGGTGGCATCGGGCTCGCGCCAGCCTACGTGGCGAGCGACCCGGGCGCACAACCAGTGCCCGGCATGAACCTCGTGCTGCACCAGATCAGCGCCGACTCCTTCACGGCGCGGTTCGTCGATGCCGCGCTGGTCCTGCGCCGCCACCAGCAGGGCGAACCGCCGCGCGACATCGAGCTGCGCCCCGCGCCGGGACGACCGCACGTCTACACGAACGGCACGACGATCGTCGAGGTGCTCGACTGATCACCCACAGTGCTCACCCCGACCCTGGAACACCCCCATGCACCCGATGAGACTCGCCATCGCCTCGCTCGTCACCGCAGGCTTCGCCGCGGCCGCACCGCCGCAGGAACCCACGCCGCCGGCGGCGACGTCGCCGCAGCCGGCGCCGCGCTTCGCGCAGGGCGGCGACCTCGACAAGATCGAGTGGATCCGCCCGTTCGCGCGCGCGCGCGAACTCGCGCGCGAGCAGCACCGCGTGATGCTGGTCAAGCCCATCCTCGGCGGCAGCAACCGGCCGCGACCCGGCGGCGTGCCGTGCGGCGGCACCAACGACTGCGAAGGCTCCTGGTGAGTGGTCGCCGAGGTGCTCCGGTCCGGAGCATACAGTGACGAGGTCGTGCGCAATCTCGTGCGGGCCCGCTTCGTGCCGGTCATGTACGACGTCGCGCCGCCGGGGCGCAACGCCGGCGATGCGTGGGCCTACGACCAGGACGCCGTGGACGTGATCAGCGACATCGACAGGCTCCAGCGCGGCCGTGCGGCCGGCGGCTCGCAGGAGCCGAATGGCAAGGTCCGCGCGGGCAGCTACCCCGCCGCGCTGTTCGTGCTGCCCGACGGCACGATGCTCGGTGACGGCCTCTGGGGCATCCTGCCGCCCGAACGCATGGTCGCCGAACTGCAGCGCGTCATCGCGCGTTGGCCCGAGCACTTTCCCGCGTGCGCGGCCGAACTCGCGGTGCTGCAGGCCGCCGAGCAGCACCCGGGCGACGTCGCGGCCCAGCTCGCCGCGGCGCAGCTGTCGTGGGAACTCGCCGACTTCGACGCGGTGCTGCGCGTCGCGTCACCCGAGCTGGTCGCGCAGGCCACGGGATCCACGGCCGGCGTGCTGTCGTACCTGCGCGGCCGCGCGCTGCTGTGTCTCGGTCGCGACAACGAGGCGAGGCACGAACTCGAAGCCGCCGCCGCATCGCTGGCCGGCGACGAACTGGCCGCCGTGCACGTCGCGTGCGCGCGCCTCGACATGCGCGCCGGCGAGCCCGAGCAGGCCCTGCAACGCCTGCTGCCGATGACGCAGTTCGAACGGCCGGGACGCTGGACCGGGGCCGCGATGTACTACGCCGGCCTCTGCTATCACCGCCTCGGCGACGAGGTGCGCAGCAAGCAGCTGTGGCGCCGCCATCGCGAACAGCTGCCGTACGACCGGCTCGCGCGCCGCTCCGCCGGCTCGCTCGGCCTCCCCGAAGCGGAGGCCTTTCTCAACCAGGAACTGCTCGAGCAGAAGGGTTGGTGGTGACATGTTCGTCGATTGCCTGCTCACCGTCGCGGCCGGCCTGCTGCCGCAATCACCCGGGTCCGGAACCACGGTCGCGATCACGGGTCGGGTGCTCGATGCGGCCGGCGCACCCGCGGCCGAAGCCGTCGTGCACCTGTTCGGCGACGCGCCGTTCGGCGGCGACGCGACCGACGAACACGTGCAGGCGAAAACGGGCCAGGACGGCACGTTCGCCGTCGACGTGCGCGCGGACCGAGCCCATTCGGGCTGGGCCGGCACCGCGACCGCGGCGTCGGACGTGTTCGAGCTGACGCGCGGTGCGAGCACGCTCGCGCTGCAGATCGCGCCGGCCGCCGACTGCACGCTGGCCGTGAACGGGCTCGAAGCCTGGCGCGACGAAGGGCCGCTGCGCGCGCGCCTCGTCGTGCCCGCGCACGCCCGTTGCGCCGTCGATTGGCCGCTGCGCAGCCAGGCGACGCCGCTGCCCGCGCTGCCGCGCGGCGACCTGCTGCTCGAGCTGCGCACGAGTGCCGACGAAGTGCTGACCGTGCTGCCGGTGCAGCGCGCCGGCCAGGGCGCGACCATCGCGCTCGCCGCGCCGTTCGTGCTGTCCGTGCTCGTGCTCGACGATGCGGAGAAACCGCAGCCCGGCGTGCCGGTCCTGCACGCGGCCGCACGGCGACCCCGGGCCCGCCACGACCCGTTCGCGGCCGAGTTCGCCCAGTACTGGCGGCGCGTCGGCACGAGCGACGATCACGGCCGGCTGCGTGTGCGGCTGCCGCTGGCCGGCGACCCGTTCCGCGACGACGAACGCCATCCGATCGAGTGCCTGCTCGCGGCCGACCGCGACGGCTGCGCGCGCGGCCTGACCGGCTGGTACGAAGGCATGCGCGTCGGCGCGTCGACGGGCGGCGACGAGCAGCTCGAGATCGTGCTGCCGCCCGCCGAACCGTTCGAGGTCACGCTGCTGCAGCAGGGCAAGCCGCTGGCCGGCGAACGCGTGCGCCTGCTGGCGCGCGCCACCGACATCCAATCCGAGGGCATGAGCTTTCGCTTCGGCACGGTCCCGCACGTCTTCGAGGCGGTGACGGATGCCGACGGCACGGCCTCGTTCGCACGGTTGCCGGCCGATGCGAGCGAGTTCCGGCTCGAGCGCGGCGCGACACGGTCCCCGACCTGCTTCGCGCTGCCGACCAACCGCCGCGCCGCGCCGCGCATCGACCTCGACGACGCCGGCGAACTGCGCATCGAACTGCGCGATGCCGGCGGCAAGCCGGGCGGGCAGGGTCGCGGCGTCGCGATGCCGGTCGTGGCCAACGAGAAGCTGCTGTGCGCGTTCGGCTGCGAGCCGCGCTTCGAGACCGATGCTTCGGGCGCCGCCACGCTGGCGCTCGCCGCGGGCCGCTGGTGGATCTTCGCCGACAACGGCGCGGCGTTCGCGCATGCGATGGTGTCGGTCGACCGCGGCGGCACGGCCGTCGCGCTGCAGTGGCACGCCTATGCGACGAACGTGTGGCGGGTCGCGACCACCGACGGCACGCCCGCCGACTCGGCGGCCTTCGATGCCTACGGCCAGCAGTGGATCGACGGCACGGCGATTCCGAGCGACCTGCTGGCTCGCCAGTTCCTCGGCGTCATGGACGCACGGCTGGCGCAGCGCACCATCGCCGACCCCGACGGTCGCCTGTGCGTGCGCTTCGTGCCGCCCGAGGTGATGACGACGTTCGGTCGCGTGCGTTGGGCGGGCCGCGAATCGGTCGAGATGCACCTGCGGCCGGGGCGCGAGCGGTCGATCACGGTCCGTTAGCCGGCCGCGGCGCCGTTCCGGGCGCCGTCGCGGCGATCGGCCCGGGCCCAGGCCGGGCCCGCCGCCCCGGCCGGCACGTCGCCGCCAGAATCGCGACGGATCCGCGCCCGCCGTGCGTCCAGTGGCTGGATGCGCACGCCACCCGACCCCGACGAGACGCGGAACGCCCAGCGCGGCGACCGCCTCGCCACGGGCGAGCTGTGGCTGCAGCACCGGCGGTTCGTGGCCACCGTGCTGCTGGCGCACGCCGGCGCGCGCGACCTCGACGACCTGCTGCAGGAGGTCGCCCTGCGCATGACCCGTTCGATCGGCGAGCTCGAAGATCCTGCTCGCCTGCGGCCGTGGCTGCGCGCGATCGCGCGCAACGTCGCGATCGACCACGCCCGGCGCTCGGTCGCGACGCCGCCGCTGCCGTTGCCGTGTGCGCCCGGCGACGACGCGTTCCTGCTCGAGCCCGCCTACGACGCACCGTCGCAGCAGCGGCACCAGGAGGAACTCGAGCAGACGATGCGCGACCTGGCCCGGCTCGATCCCGTCTACCGCGAGCCGCTTCTGCTGCGCGCGCTCGACGGGCTGAGCCAGCGCGAGATCGCCGTCGCGCTCGACGTGCCCGAGACGACCGTGGAGACGCGCCTCGCGCGCGCGCGGCGCTGGCTGCGCGAGCGGGCCGACGAGGAAGAAAGAGCCAACCCCACCGAACCGGACCGCCAACATGCACCCACGCGAAGAACTGTGGATTAGCCGTGCGATCGATCGATGCGCGACCGAGGCGGACTGGCGCGCGCTGACCGCCGTCGCCGTGCACGACCGCGACGTGTGGCGCCGGCTCTGCCGCACGCTCGAGGCGGAGACGCTGCTCGGCGCGCGATTGTCGCCGCTGCTGCCCGCCCTGGTGCCCGCCGCGTCGCCGGCGCCGGCGGCCGCGCGGCGACCTCCGTTGCGGCGCGTCGGCGCCTGGCTCGCGGCTGCCGCAGTGCTGCTCGCGTTCTGGTGCGGCCGCATGTCCGCCGCCCCACCGACCGCGTCGCCCAGCGAACCGCGGCCCCTGCACGCCGGCTCCGCCGACGAGCTGTTCGGCGCCTACGTCGCCGCCGGCACCCGCTCGGGTCGCCTGCTCGAACAGCTGCCCGTGCGCACGCTGGCGACGCGCCAGCTGCCCGGCGACGAGGGCCTCGAGGTCGTGTTCGTGCGCTCGCTCGTCGAGCGCACGCACATCGATCGCGCGCTCACGCTCGTCGCCGACGAACACGGCCGTCCGACGCCGAGCCCCGTCGACCTGACCAACTACGTGCTGCCGACCAACTACTGACGCGCCGCGTCGCGCGCTTTCCCATCCGAAGAGGAACCCATGACCTGCATGCGATACATCGTCCCCATCGTGACCGCGCTCGGCGCGGTGCTCTCGCCGGCCCAGGATCAGCCGCAAGCCAAGAACGGCGTCGTCGTCGTCGAGCACGGCGACGACCGCGTCGAGGTGCGGTTCGTACCCGACGCCGCGCATCCACAGGTGCTGATCAACGGCAACGTGGTGTCCGAGGGCAAATGGCGCGTCGAGGGCGGCGAGCACCGCCTCGACGCAGGCACGTACCGGCTGCGCGTCGAGGCCCCCGAAGGTGGCTGGCGGCTGCCGCTGGCCTACCGGTGGCCCTCGAACTTCGATGCGACCACGCCCACGCTGCTCGAGTGGAGCAAGCACTTCTCGAACGCGGATGCGAACGCCGAGCCCGAGCCCTACATCGGCGTGCAGGTCGGCGGTCTGCCCGCGGCACTCGCCGACCAGATGGAATTGGACGCCGACCGGTGCGTGCTGGTGATCAGCGCCACCGACGGTGGCCCCGCGGCCGCGGCCGGCCTCGAGGCGCACGACATCGTGACGGCCATCGACGGCGTCGAGGGCGTCACCGATGCGGCGCTCAGCGAGGCCGTGAACGGCAAGAAGCCCGGCGACACGCTGACGCTGACCGTGCTCCGCCACGGCAAGAAGCGCGACGTGGCGATCGAGGTGGGCAAGCAGACGCGCGCGAACTGGTGGCTCCGCAACTGGCAGAAGGAGTGGAAGGCCAACCCCAAGCTGCTCGAGACGACGCCGTGGCTCACCTACACGAGCACCGATGCGCCGGTGCTCGCCTACGGCGACTACCTCAAGAACGCCGTGGCGCGCCGGACCGCCGAACCGCGCGACGAGTCGCTGCAGCAGCAGATCGACGAGATCCGCAAGCTGTGCGAGCGCCTCGAACGGCAGCTCGAGGCGAACGCGGACGGCGCGAAGAAGAAGGACGGCGCCGTGCGGCGGTGAGCGGCCGAGACGCGCCTATCGCCGCACCACCGCCGACAGCCACTGACCCGACGCGAGCGCCCCGCGCAGGTGCGGCACGAGCCGCCGCGTGAACTCGACCGAGTCCGATGCCGTGAGGTGCGACCACTCGGGGCAATCGAAGGCCGCGAGTTCGTCGTGGTCCTCGAAGTGCACACCGGGCATGCCGGTCTCGCGCAGCACACGGTCCCAGACCGCCTGGCGCGGCGTCAGGCGCCGTTCGAGTTCGCGCAGCTCGCCGGTCGACGGCAAGCGCACGAACACGACGCGGCAGCCGCGCGCGGTCAACTCGCGCACGGACTTCGTCAGGGCCGCGAAGTGCGCCTCGATCATCGCCTCGATCGCGGGGCCGAAGCCCTCGTCGGGGATCCACCTGGGCTTCGGCGGCGGTGTGAACAGCGGCAGCCAGCCGAACCGCACGCGGTCGCGCAGCGCCGCGTCGGTCTCGATCGACGGCAGCATGCGCGCGCGGCGCTCGCGGTCGATCGAGTAGAAGAACGGCGGCAGCGCGGGCGGCACCTGTGTGCCATCGCGGTCCGGCACGGGCAGACGGTCCAGCAGGGCCGCCAGCGTCAGGTCCTCCTGCTGCAGGAACGCGAACGTGCGCTCGAGCGGCAGCGACAGCAGGTGGCCGCAACGTTGCGCCAGCGTCTGGTCGCGGTGGCGCGCGACGGCCTTCACGGCGTTCTGGTACGGCGGCGAGTACTCGGGCGCGAGCAGCAGGCCCGGCACGAGGTCGACGAGCACGGTGCCGTGGAACGTCGCATCGGCGGCCAGGTCGTCGAGCACGGGCAGCGGGCTGCTGCCGACGAGGGCGAGCTGCACGGGCCGCGTGCCGAGCCCCGCCTCGAGCACGTCGAGGTCGAGGCCGAACAGGCTGCGCGACGCGCCGACGATCACGGTCGAGTCCGGGCGCACGCTGCGCCGCGCCTCGGCCCACAGATCGCTCGTGTCGTCGAGGCCGGGTTCGTAGCCGCGCGCGCGGCACGCAGCTTCCCAGCCGCCGAGCGCGAGCGTCGTGAGCAGCAGGGCGCCGGCGCCGAAGCGCGTCCAGGGCAGGTCGGGAACGAGACGGGATGCAGATTCGGTGAACATGGTGGATCAGAACTGGAAGTAGAGGAACGCGGAACCCTTGCCCTGCGCGAGCAGCAGCGCGCACGCCATCGCGGCCCAGACCGGGGTCACGAGCCGCGGCGCGCGCACCACGAGCGCCTCGAGCGACGTGCGTGCCAGCAGACGATGCGCGGTCAGCACCGAGGCCAGCAGCAGTGCGACGGTCAGCAGCGCGCGACCCGTGACGATGCGGTCGCCGTCGACCGCGAACGCGCCGAACATGCTGGCCAGCACACGCCCCGCATGCGCGACGTCGGTGGCGCGGAAGAACACCCACGCGATCGCGACGCCGAACAGCGTCGCCGCCCAGGCCAGCGCCGCAGCCGGGCGACCCTGCGCCCAGCGTGCCCCGGCCGTGGCGCGCACGAGCACCCGTTCGATCGTCAGGTAGAGGCCGTGCAGGCCGCCCCAGACGACGAAGGTCCACGCCGCGCCGTGCCACAGGCCGCCGAGCAGCATCACGAGCATGAGGTGGATCGCGGTGCGCCGCGCGCCGCGGCGGTTGCCGCCGAGCGGGATGTAGAGGTAGTCGCGCAGCCACGTCGACAGCGAGATGTGCCAGCGGCGCCAGAAGTCGGAGAAGCCGATCGCGCCGTACGGGCTCCTGAAGTTGTCGCCGAACGAGAAGCCGAAGCAGAGCGCGGCGCCGATCGCACACGTCGAGTAGCCCGCGAAGTCGAACAGGATCTGCAGGCTGAACGCGAGCGTGCCGGCCCACGCGTCGAGCGGTGCGAGCGGGAAGCCGTGGCCGAACACGAGCTCGGCGGTCGGCGCGAGCAGCACGTCGGCGAGCACGACCTTCTGGAACAACCCGAACGTCATCAGACACAGCCCCCAGCCGGTCCGGCCGCGCACGGCCTGCGGCGGCGCCTCGAGCTGGAACAGGAAGTCGCGCGCGCGCACGATCGGCCCCGCGACGAGCTGCGGGAAGAACGACACGAACAGCGCGAAGTCGCTCAGCGAGCGCACGGGCTGCAGCTGGCCGCGGTAGACGTCGATCGAGTACGACAGCGTCTGGAACGTGTAGAACGAGATGCCGACGGGCAGCAGGATGTCGAGCTTCGGCGGCTGGTAGGCGACGCCGAACTGCGCGAGCAGCGCGGTCGTGTTCTCGAGCAGGAAGTTGCCGTACTTGAAGAACGCGAGCGCGCCGAGGTTGACCGCGAGGCTCAGCAGCAGCCAGGCGCGGCGGCGCCGCGGTCTCGCTTCGCGGCCGAGCCGCAGACCGACCCACCAGTCGACGAGCGTCGAGCCGAGCAGCAGCAGCGCGAACGGCGGGTTCCAGGCCGCGTAGAACACGTAGCTCGCGGCGAGCAGCCAGGACTTGCGCGTGCCCCAGCCCGG
>DASUFY010000222.1:0-15095 GCA_036274315.1 Planctomycetota bacterium
GCTCTTCATGATCGCCGCGATCGCGGCGCGCCAGCGCTCGGCGTACTGGCTGGCGGCCGGCACCAGCTCGCGCTCGAGGAAGCGCTGCTGCTCGAGCACGCGTGCGTACTCGCCGCCTTCGCCGACGAACGCACGCAGCGAGTCGCGCAGGCGTTCCAGCGACCTCGCGAGGTGTTGGTCGACGGGATCGGCGAACTGCTGGCCCGGCGAGCGCGCCTTCTGCTCGGCCAGCTGCTGCAGCCGCTCGTCGAGCTTGGGCAGTTCGCTCGCGAGTGGTTCGCCGTGCTGTGCGATCCACGCCGCGTAGGCGCTCGCGTGCTCGGGCCACGGCGGCGGCAACGCCGCCGCGGCCGCGATCGCGTCGTGCAGGCGCTCTTCGTTGGCCAGCAGCCGGAAGCCGGCGTCGGCCTTGGCGGCGAGCCGTTTCGTCTGTTCGCTCACGTCGGCCAGGGCCTGTCTGGCGACGCCGAGCGCCATCCAGGTCACCGTCAGCGCGACGACGAGGCCCAGCGCCACGATGGCGACGGCCACGGACTCGGTGCGGTGGCGTCGCACGAACTTGCGCAGCCTGTACCACGTCGTCGGCATGAGCACCTGCACGGGCTCGTCGGCGAGGTAGTGCTGCAAGTCGATCGCGAAGTCGCCGACCGACGCGTAACGCTCGTCGCGCGCCTTGTTGATGGCCTTCATGACGATGGCGTCGAGGTCGCCGCGCAACGTCGCGCGCCGGTCGTGCGGCGCCACTTCGCTCGGCGGCGCAGGCCGGTGGCTCTGGATCACCTTGGCCATGCCCGCGAGGCCTTGCGCCCGCAGCACGACGCCGGGGATCGGCAGCTGATCGCAGAGCAGTTCGTAGAGCTGCACGCCGAGCGCGTAGACGTCGCAGCGCGTGTCGATGTCGTTGGTCCGGCCGGCCGCCTGCTCGGGGCTCATGAACTCCGGCGTGCCCATCATCGTGCCCTGGAACGTCATCGCGGCGCCAGCCAGCAGCGGATCGCTGAGCGACTTGGCGATGCCGAAGTCGATGATCTTCGGCTGCGCGCGACCTGCGGGGTCGGCGATCAGCACGTTGTTGGAGCTGAGGTCGCGGTGCAGCACGGCCTTCTGGTGGGCGTGCTGCATCGCGTCGAGCACCAGCAAGAACATTTCGATGCGCGCCCGCAGCGGCAGCTGCTGCTTGCGGCAGTGGTTGGCCAGCGTCGGGCCCTCGACGATCTCCATGACGAAGAACGGGCGTCGATCAGGCGTCGTGCCGGCGTCGAGCAGGCGCGCGATGCCGGGGTGGTCCATGCGGTTCAACGCCTCGCGTTCGGCGGCGAAGCGGCCGAGCACCTCGCGCGAGTCCATGCCCGGGTTGAGCACCTTGATGGCGACGGGGCGGCAGATCGGCTCCTGTTGTTCGGCGCGGTAGACGGTGCCGAAGCCGCCGCGGCCCAGGATCGACACGAGCAGGTAGGCGCCGATGCGGCGCGGCAGGGCGTCGTCGCCCGACGTCGCGACTCCGGTGCCGCCGGCCGTCGGGCGCGGCACGTCGACGCCGGCGGCCGAGAGCCAGCTGCGGATGGCGGTCGCGTGGTGCGGGTGCTTCGCGAGCAGCGCGACGAGCGCGGCGCCGCGGTCGCCCTCGTCGCCTTCGAGGATCGCGAGCACGGCGTCCTCGACCGCCTCCGGCAGCGCTGCGCTGTCGCGCGACTCGTTCATGGGTCCGCGATCATGGCAGGCGCACGGGCCGCGGGCCACGGCCGGCGCGCCGGCGCGCGCATTCGCAGCCGCCCGGCGGAAAAAGTCCCCCGATGGCGTGCGCATCGGCGGCGGGGGTCCTTGGTGGGTGTCAACCGAACCCCACACCCGGACCCATGAACCACGCCACGACCCATCGTTCGTTCGCCTTCGCCCTGCTCTGTGCCGCGGCATCGGCCCAATCGCCCGACTTCCTGCTCACGTACTCGCAGCCCGAACTCACGCGTTCGGGCAGTGCCGGCACCGTGCTGCGCTTCCTCCAGCCGAACGAGATCGCCCAGATCCAGTGGCTTCTGGGCCCGTGCTCGTCGATGTCGGCCGAGAAGTGGGCGCCGCGCACGTGCTTCCACGCCATGGCCGGCGACGAGAACGCGGACGGCAGCTACTGGAACCCCGCGATCTTCGGCTCGATCGACGCGCTGCTGACCGGGCCGATCCTGACGCCGGCGTTCCTCGGCGACAACCAGCGCACGGTGTTCTGGTCGCCGTCGGTCGCGATGGGCACCAACATCAGCGGCATCCCCGGCCTGCGGCCCGGCGACGTCGGCCGCATCGTGCCCAACGGCCCGCTCGACGGCCAGGTCCAGTACTTCATGCGCCAGGAGCAGTTCAACCAGGCGCTCGGCCTGCCGCCGGGGACGCCGATCGACATCGACGCGATCGCGTTCTCGCCGCAGTTCGGCGTGTTCTTCTCGCTCGACGCGGACACGCCCGCCAACACGGCGTGCGGACCGATGCTCGTGCAGGACGGCGCCGTCGTCATGGTGCCCAACTTCGCGCTGACCTACACGCCCGACATGCGCATCAGCACCGTGCTGCCCAACAGCGCCGTGGTGCTCTACACCGAGGCGCAGATGGACGCGTTCGTCGTCAACGCCCAGGTGACCGACCGCTTCGGCGCGTGCATCGCCAACGCGGTCGACACCGAAGCGCTCGACATCGACTACACCGGGCCCATCACGACGTACGTGCCGTGCTCGGGCCTCGTGGTGTTCGCGCCGACGCTGATCTTCGCGACCGAGACGATGACGGGCGCGAGCCTGCTGACGACGGCGCTCGGCGGTTCGATCTACAACACGCCCTGCGGCCCCGCCGGCACGTCGTGCAGCAGCGGCCCGACGTTCGGCCCGCAGATGGGCATCCGGCCGACCAGCACGACGACCGGGGCGCCGAGCCACGTCAACGCGCTCTGCAGCACGCGCGCCTGCCGCTACGTGCTCGAACCGCAGCAGCACGTGCTGAACGCGTTCCCGACCGGGCTGCCCGCGGGTTCGACCAACATCGACATCGCCTCGCCCTACGCCTGGAACTTCGTCTTCGTGACGTTCGTGCCGCCGACGGTGCCGAGCCCGTTCCCGGCGTTCCCGTTCTCGATGGCCTGCTTCCCCGACTTCTACCCGCCGAACATCTACTACATGTTCACGCCGACGGTCGGTGGCTTCTCGACGTTCCCGATGTTCTCGATCCCGCCGCTGACGACGGGCAAGGTGCTGTTCCAGAGCCTCGCCTTCGTCGGCAGCTCGCTCGAGCTGAGCACGCCGGCGATCATCGACGTGCAGTAGGCTCGCGAGGGCCGACGTCCGGGCGCCGCGGGGCGCCCGGCGGCGGTTTTGGGGGTGCCGTCGCCAGCTGTGCCCGGGCCCCGGGGAATCCGCTGCACGCGGTGATGGCCCCGGCCGCGCGCGTGCGGATGGACGGGCATGAGCACACTCACATCGGGGACGCGAGTCCATCCTTCGGATCGGCAGGTACGTCCGGCGCTGCGCGGCAGCCGGGGCTGGCTGGCGGGCGCCATGCTGCTGGGCCTGACCGGCGCGGCCGCGGCGCAGGGCCTCGGCCTGGACGTGGCGGGCGGTGGCCTCGGGCAGGTCATGGACCTGCGCGTGCAGGGACAGCCCGGTGAGTTCTACGTGATCCTGTTCGACTTCCAGGAGCAGGTGAACCCGATCCCGGCGCTCGGCATCACGTTGGCCGTCTCGGACGCGTTCGTCGGCTTCTCGCTGGGCCTGCCCGGTTTCGTCGGCAACACGAACGCGGGCGGCGCCGCGACGGCATCGTTGCTGCTGCCGAACGACGCGTGGCTCGCGAGCCAGGTGGTCTCGCTGCAGGCGGTCGCCGGCAACGGCGCGTTCCGCACCTCCAACCTGCTGCGCGTGACGCCGCAGCAGCCCGGCACGTGGAAGCCGACGCTGGCGCAGCCGACCCTGCCGATCGCCGGTGGCACGGCGGTGGCGATGGCCAACGGCGAACTGCTGTTCGTCGGCGGCTCGGGTCCCACGGCCCAGCTCTACAAGTCGCGCACCGAACAATGGGAACTCGCGGGTGTGACGTTCGGCGTCGGCCTGCTGTCGCAGTCGACGGACCTGGCGGATGGCCGCGTGCTGTTCACGGGAGGCCTCGACCTCGCGACGGGTCAGCCGACCAACGCCGCGGCGATCTATGACCCGGCGACGCAGAGCACGACGACGGTTGCGATGCTGTCCCCGCGCGCGGGCCACGGCGCCTCACGCATGGGCAACGGCAGGGTGCTCATCACGGGCGGCCTCGCGTCGTTCGACCTGCAGAACCCGCTGGCGATCTTCAACGGCATCCAGGCGACGACCGAGGTCTTCGACCCGGCGACCGGCACCTTCGTGCCGGGCCCGAACATGCTCGAGGCGCGCGCCATGCACACGTCGACGACGCTCACCAACGGCCAGGTGCTCATCGCCGGCGGCCTGACGCTGATCCCGATCGTCAACGTGCCGACCGTCTCGGCCACGGCCTACAAGTTCAACCCCGCGACCAACAGCTTCGGCCTGCCGTCGACGTTCTCGGGCGCGCGCTTCCTGCACAGTGCGGCCGCGCTCAGCGACGGCAAGGTGCTGATCGCCGGCGGCCTGTCGCTCGACCTGACCTCGTTCCTGCTGTCGGGCAACGTGCAGGACCTGTCGGTGGGCACGCGCAGCGACTGCCAGCTCTACTCGCCGTCGCTGTTCGGGTTCGGCACGTTCGCGACCGTCAACGGCCTGCAGGAAGGGCGCGCCGGCGCGGCAATCGCCGCGCTGCCCAACGGCGGTGCCTTGATCGCGGGCGGCTTCGCGGTGACCCTCGATCCGGCCACGGCGACGTTCGGCCTCGGCGCCACGGCCACGGCCGACCGCTTCGCGCAGGGCCCCAACTCGCTCGTGCCGACCGGCTCGATGGCCGCACCGCGCCTGTTCCCGAACGCCGTGAACCTGCCCGACGGCACGGTCCTCGTCGTCGGCGGCGGTCCCGCGATCGCCGAGGTCTACCAGCGCTGACATCGCGCGCGGTCGCCCTGCCCGCGGTCTGGCGCGGCGCGCGCCCCGGCTCGGCGTTGACACACCCGCCGGGTCCCGTACCCTCGCGCGCCTGCGGCCTGCCGGGCCGCGCCATGTCCGGATCCTCCCGCAACATCCACCGCCACGACGGCGCGGCCGCGCGCCGGGACCGGGAACTGCTGCTCGGTCAGCGCGGCGCAGTCGTCTGGTTCACGGGGCTGTCCGGCTCGGGCAAGTCGACGGTCGCGCGGGCGCTCGAGGCGCGCTTGCTCGGCGAGGGCCGCTTCGCCTACGTGCTCGACGGCGACAACCTGCGGCACGGGCTGTGTGCCGACCTCGGCTTCTCGGCCGCGGAGCGCAGCGAGAACATCCGCCGCATCGGCCACGTCGCGGCCCTGTTCGCCGACGCGGGGGCCATCGTGCTGGCGGCCTGCATCTCGCCGTTCGAGCGCGACCGCAACAGCATGCGCGAACTCATCGGCGCGGGCTTCCTCGAGGTGTTCGTCGATGCGCCGCTCGACGTCTGCGAGGCGCGCGACCCGAAGGGACTCTACCGCCGGGCGCGCGGCGGCGAGATCGCGGACTTCACGGGCATCACGTCGCCGTACGAACCGCCCGTACACGCCGACCTGCACCTGCGGACCGGCACCACGCCCGCCGACGCCTGCGCGGCCAGCGTACACGCGCTGCTCGCCGCGCGCGGCTTCCTGGCCCCGCCCTCGCCCGAAGCATGAAGCGCTACTCGCTGAACCACCTGCAGCAGCTCGAGCAGGAGAGCATGCACATCATCCGCGAGGTCGCCGCGGAGTTCGAACGGCCCGTGCTGCTCTACTCGATCGGCAAGGACTCCGGCGTGATGCTGCGGCTGGCGCAGAAGGCGTTCGCGCCGGCGCCCATCCCGTTCCCCGTGCTGCACGTGAACACGGGCTGGAAGTTTCGCGAGATGATCGAGTTCCGCGACCGGATCGTGCGCGAGAACGGCCTCGACCTCGTCGAATGGCGCAACCAGGAGGGCGCGCGGCAGGGCATCAATCCGTTCGATCACGGCACCCAGCGCTACACGCACGTCATGAAGACCGAAGCGCTCGTGCAGGCGATGACGGCGGGCCGCTACGACGCGGCGTTCGGCGGGGCGCGCCGCGACGAGGAGCGCAGCCGGGCCAAGGAGCGCGTGTTCAGCTTCCGCGACCGCTTCCACCAATGGGACCCGAAGAACCAGCGGCCCGAGCTCTGGAGCCTGTTCAACTGCGAGGTGGGCAAGGGCGAGTCGATGCGCGTGTTCCCGCTCAGCAACTGGACCGAACTCGACGTCTGGATCTACGTGCACCAGGAACGGCTGCCCATGGTGCCGCTGTACTTCGCGAAGCAGCGCCCGGTCGTGCGGCGGCTCGGCAAGTGGATCATGGTCGACGACGAGCGCATGCGGCTGGAGCCCGGCGAACGGCCGGAGCTGCGCAGCGTGCGCTTCCGCACGCTCGGTTGTTATCCGCTGACCGCCGCGATCGAGTCGCAGGCGGACACGGTGCCGAAGATCGTCGAAGAGCTGTTGGCCAGCAGCGAGTCCGAGCGCAGCGGTCGCGTCATCGACAACGATGGCGGCACGATGGAGCAGAAGAAGCGCGAGGGCTACTTCTGATGCGCGCGCGCCAGCTCGACGAACTCGGCATCGACGGCTACCTGGCCCGCTATCGCCAGCTGGAGCTGCTGCGCTGGATGACCTGCGGCAGCGTCGACGACGGCAAGTCGACGCTGCTGGGCCGCCTGCTCTACGACTCGCAGGAGGTGCCCGACGACGTGCTCGATGCGGCGAAGCAGGCATCGCAGCGCTTCGGCACGGTCGGCGACGACATCGACCTCGCGCTGCTCGTCGACGGCCTGCAGGCCGAACGCGAACAGGGCATCACGATCGACGTCGCGCACCGGTACTTCGCGACCGAGCGCCGCAAGTTCGTCATCGCCGACGCGCCGGGTCACGTGCAGTACACGCGCAACATGGCGACGGCGGCGTCCAACAGCGACCTCGCGGTGATCCTCGTCGACGCGCGGCACGGGGTGCTCGACCAGACGCGGCGCCATTCGTTCCTGAGCTCGCTGCTCGGCATCCAGCACTTCGTCGTCGCGATCAACAAGATGGACCTCGTCGGCTACAGCGAACGGGCCTTCGCGGCGATCCGCGACGACTACAGCGCGTTCGCCGCGCGACTGCCGGTGCGAGACATCCACTTCCTGCCGATGTGCGCGCTGCACGGCGAGAACGTCGTGCGCCGCGCCGAGAGCATGCCCTGGTACCAGGGGTCGCCGCTGCTCGACCACCTCGAGACGGTGCACGTCACGAGCGACCGCAACCTCATCGACGTGCGCCTGCCCGTGCAATACGTGCTCAGACCCGGGGGTGCTGGGCGCGCCTACGCCGGCACGCTCGTCTCGGGCGTGCTGCGCGCCGGCGACCCGATCGTGGCTCTGCCATCGGGCCGGCAGAGCCGCATCGCGTCGATCCTCACGAGCGACGGCCCGCGCGACGAGGCGTTCGCGTCGATGGCCGTGACCGTGACCCTCGCCGATGAGATCGACGTGAGCCGCGGCGACATGCTGGCCTCGCCGAACAACGCGCCCGTGCTCGCCAACACGCTCGAGGCGATGCTCGTCTGGTTCGCCGACGCACCGCTCCAGCCCGGCTCGAGCTACCTCGTCAAGCACACGACGTCGAAGACGCCGGCCACGGTGACCGACCTGCGCTATCGCATCGACGTCGACACGCTGAAGCGCGAACCCGCCGCGAACCTGCAGATCAACCAGGTCGGCCGCATCCGGCTCGAGTGTGCGCGGCCGCTCGCCGCCGACGCCTACGCCAAGAACCGCGCGACGGGTGCGTTCCTGCTCATCGACCGGCTCGGCAACCAGACCGTCGGCGCCGGCATGATCGTCGAACGTACGGTCGCCGAGCAGGCTCTCGGACGCCGGCGCAGCAGCGCCGACGCGGCCAGCAACGTGCGGCGGCGCGACGAACGGCGCGTGAGCACCTCGGCGCGCCAGGCCCGGCTCGGTCAGGTGCCGTTCGTGCTCTGGCTCACGGGCCTGCCGCGCGCCGGCAAGTCGTCGGTCGCGTACGGGCTCGAGCAGTGGCTGTTCGAGCACCAGCACCACGTGCAGGTGCTCGACGGCGAGACGTTGCGGGCCGGCCTCAATCGCGACCTGGGCTTCGGCGGCGCCGACCGTTGGGAGAACCAGCGCCGCGCCGCCGAAGTGGCCCGGCTCAATCTCGACAACGGCATCAGCACGATCGTGGCGCTCGTCTCGCCGCTCGAGTTCGAACGGCGACAGGTGCGCGAGCTCGTCGGCGGCGAACGCTTCGTCGAGCTGTTCTGCGATGCACCGCTCGACGTCTGCGAGGCGCGCGATCGGGACGGGCTCTACGCGGGCGCCCGGGCCGGCGAGATCGGCAACGTCACGGGCATCGATGCACCCTACGAGCCCCCGACCGCACCGGACCTCGTGCTCGACACGGTGCATCGCACGGTCGACGCGAACGTCGGCAGCGTGGTCGAGCTGCTGCGCCGGCGCGGCATGCTGCGGTGAGCCGCGCCGCCGCGCGCGGCGAACGGGTAGTTGCTTGACGGAGGCCCCCTGCGCCCGGTGTCGTGCGCCGATGCCCGCGCCCGTGTTCGTGCCGTATCCCGATCGCTACGAGCCGCCCGTGCCCGCCGAACAGGCGGCCGCGTCGTTCCACGACGTGGTGCGCCGCCGCCGCAGCGTGCGCATGTTCAGCGATCGGCCGGTGTCGCTCGCGACGATCGAATGGCTCGTGCGTGCGGCGCACAGCGCGCCGAGCGGCGCCAACAAGCAGCCGTGGCGCTTCGTCTGCGTCCGGGATCCCGCGACCAAGTCGCGCATCCGGGCGGGTGCCGAGGCCGAGGAACGCGAGTTCTACGCGCGGCGCGCCAACGCGCAGTGGCTCGCGGACCTCGAGCCGCTCGGCACCGACGAACACAAGGAGTTCCTGACCGTGGCGCCGTGGCTCGTGGTCGTCTTCCAGATGGCGCAGCTCGACGACGGCGGCCAGGTCTACTACCTCAAGGAGTCGGTCGGCCTCGCGTGCGGCCTGTTCCTCGCCGCGGCGCAGTTCGCCGGCCTCGCGACGCTGACGCACACGCCGAGCCCGATGGCGTTCCTCGGCGAGATCCTGGGGCGACCCAAGCGCGAACGCCCGTTCCTGCTGATCCCGGTCGGCCACCCGAGCGACGACTGCCTCGTGCCGCAGAAGGCGCTCGAACGGCGTCCGCTCGACGAGGTGATGGTCGTGGTCTGAGGCCGCCGGCGCGGAATTCCGCGCCCCGGCGTGCGCGCGATCGGTTCCGGTCCTTGCCGGGGAAACCACCCCACGGAGAGACCATGATCCACGATCCACTCACGCGTTCGTTCGTCGCCGCCGCCTTGTGCACCGCTGCCGTCGCGCAGGGTCCCGACTTCCTGCTGACCTACTCGCAGCCCGAGACGACCCTGTCGGGCAGCGGCGGCACGGTGCTGCGGCTGCTGCAACCCAACGAGGTCCATCACCTCGAGTACTCGAACGGCCCGTGCTCGAGCCTGTCGGCCGAGAAGTGGGCGCCCCGCACCTGCTACCACGCCATGGCCGGCGACGAGAACGCCGACGGCGACTACTGGAACCCGGCGATCTTCGGCTCGATCGACGCGCTCATGGAGGGCATTCCGACCAACCCCGTCGGTGGCAGCAACCAGCGCACGGTGTTCTGGTCGCCGTCGGTGGCGATGGGCACCAACATCAGCGGCATCCCGGGCCTGCGCCCCGGCGACGTCGGCCGCATCGTGCGCAACACATCCGGCGACGGCCAGGTCGAGTACTTCATGCGCCAGGAACAGTTCAACCAGGCGCTCGGCATGCCGCAGAACTGGCCGATCGACGTCGATGCGATCGCCTGGGCGCCGGGCATGGGCGTCTACTTCTCGCTCGACCAGGACGTGCCGGCGCTGACGCAGTGCGGCCCGGCGCTGGTCCAGGACGGCGCCGTGGTCTGCGTGCCGGACTGGGCCATCACCTACACGACCGACATGCGCGTCGCGAGCGTCGTGCCCAACAGCGCCTTCGTGCTGTACACCGAGGCGCAGATGGACGCGTTCGTCGCCAATGCGAACGTGACCGACCGGTTCGGCAACTGCGTGACGAACGCCGTCGACACCGAGGCGCTCGAGATCGACATGACCGGGCCCCTGGCGGTCGTGCCGGGTTGCACCGGCCTCGTGATCTACGTGCCGACCCTGCTGTTCGCGACCGAGACGATGACCGGCGCGAGCCTGCTGACGACCGCGGGCGGCGGCCAGATCTACAACAGCCTGTGCACGACGATGGGCACGATGTGCGGCCTCGGTCCGACGTACGGTCCGCAGGCGGGCATCCAGCCGACCAGCAGCACGACCGGGGCGCCGAGCCACATCAATGCGATCACGTTCACGCGGACCTGTCGCTACGTGCTCGAGCCCCAGCAGCACGTGCTGAACGTGTTCCCGTTCGGCGCGGCCGCCGGTTCGACGGGCATCGACGTCGGCTCGCCGTTCCTGTGGAACTTCATCTTCGTCACGTTCGTGCCGCCGACCGTGCCGAGCTCGTTCCCGGCCTTCCCGTTCTCGCTGCTCTGCTTCCCCGACTTCTACCCGCCGAACATCTACTACATGTTCACGGGCGCGCCGGGCGGCTTCGGCACGTTCCCGATGTTCGCGATCCCACCCAACACGGTGGGCAAGGTGCTGTTCCAGAGCCTGGCCTTCGGTGGCAGCGGGCTCGAGCTCAGCACGCCCGCGATGATCGACGTGAAGTGACGGCGCCCGCTACTTGTGCGCCTCGCCCGACTGCAGCGGCTTCGGCAGCATGTTCTCGCGCAGGAACAGGCGCACCTCGGTCCAGGCCTTGGCGGCGTTGGCCGCGTCGTAGTGCGCGTTCGACGGGTTGGCGAACGCGTGCTGTGCGTCGTAGCGCAGCACGCGACACTTCTTGCCGGCCTTCTGCATGGCCGCCTCGAAGTCGTCGACGGCCTTCTTCGGGATGCTGGGATCCTGCGTGCCGAAGATGCCGAGCACGGGGGCCGCGATCGCCTGCAACCGGGCCGGATCGCGGGGCAGGTGGCCGTAGTAGAGCACGCAGGCATCGAGCCGCGGCTCGCTCATGGCGAACTGCAGCGACACGCCGCCACCGAAACACCAGCCGAGCGTGGCGCGGGTCGAGGCCTGGATGTTGGTGTCGGCCGCGAGGTACTCGAAGGCCTGCTTCATCACGGCGTCGGCCCGTTCGGGGTCGACGGCCTTCATGAGTGCCTGGGCCTCTTCGGGCGTCGTGCCGACCTTGCCGCCGTAGAGGTCGACGGCCAGCGTCGCGTAGCCCTCCGCGGCCAGGCGGTCGGCCCAGTGCTTGATGTGGTCGTTGAGACCCCACCACTCGTGGATCAACAACACGGCCGGCAGCGGCGCCTTCTTGTCCTTGGGCAGCGAGAGGTAGTGGCTCTCGCCGCCGACCTTGACCATGGCCCCGGTCAGCGGCGGCGCGGGTTCCTGTGTCAGATGGTGCAGCGCCGCGAACGCGCGCTCGTCGAGGTCACCGTTCGCGGGCACCGGTGCCTGGCCTGGGGCCGGGGCCGGGGCCGGAGCCGGAGCCGGAGTGGGGGGTTGTGAGCCAGGGACTTCCTGGGCGCGCAGGGCACCGATCAGGAACACGGCGAACATCGTGGTGCGCATGCACACACGATAGCCTGTCCGCGCGTCGTCGCGAATGCGCACCGGGCCCGCTGGCCGCGACCATGACGGAATCGCAGCGCGGCTGCCAGCACGAACGGCTACGGCGCGGCGGGCGCGAGGCGGCATCGTTCGCGCCGCCACAGCCCGTGCAGCCCGACGGCCAGGAGACCGAGCAGCAGCAGCGAACGCGCCCGCATCGATCCGGCATCGACGTCGCGCACGGGCGCGGGTCCGGCCCGCTTCGCCGGCAGCGTGGTGGTGTCGATGGCCCGCAGGTCGCGCGCGCGACTCTGCGCCAGCGCGACGCGGGTGCGTTGGCGCACTTCGGGCGGCGCATCGATCCACAGCTCGCGCACCGCGTCGGCAGCGGCCAGCGATGCCCACGGGGCGCCAGGACCCGCGGCTTCGACGATGCGCGGCAGCTCCTCGACGGCGCGCAGCCGCACGAGCGTGTCGATCGCGGCGAGCCGCACCTGGTCGTCGGCGTGCAGCAGCGCGCGCAACGGTGCGAGGGCCTCGCCCTGCCGCACGCGCGACAGCTGGCGCGCGGCCTCGGCGCGATCGCCGTCGCGCGAGGCGAACGCACACAGCGCCTTCGGAGTGCTCGCCGCGGTGCTCCCGTCGATGGCCCACAGCAGCAGCGCTGCGGGCAGCAGCAGGCCACCCTCGCTGCGGCCGCGCACGCGCAGGTGCGACGGGGTGCGCCAGGCGAGCCAGGTGACTTCGCCGCACAGCGAGGCGCCGAGCCGCAGCAGTTCGAGCCGCGGGTCCCCGTCGCTCATCGCGGGGGCCAGGTGGCCGACGACCACCGATGCGTCGAGCCGGTGCGGCTGGTCGAGCAGATCGGCTCCGAGCGTGCGCAGCACGGATCGCAGCGCTGCCGGTATCTCGAAGTCGAGCGGCACGAACCAGTCCTCGGTGCCGTCGGTGGCGCAGCTCCACAGCAGCGTCGGTCCGCCGCCGAACGCGCACGAGCCCGCGGCCGCCACGTCCGGCGGCAGGGTGACCTGTTCGGCGCGGATCGTCGGTCCCGCCGGCGACAGCGACACCACGAACGTCTCGTCCGCGGACAGTCCGCGCGGCCACTCGGGCCGCTTCGGCAGATGCTGGCTGCACAACCACGCGAGCGCCGGCACGGTGGCGCGCCGTGGTCCGGCGGCGAAGGCCGCCCGCAGCGTCAGCGGTGCCTGGCCGGGGCAGTGGCCGCCGGCGAGCGCGAGCGCGCCCATCGCCAGCGCCGCCGAGAGCCGCCGCGGCACCCGCTCAACGGCGCGGGGCGCCATGGAACTGCGGGCGGGACGCGCCGGGTTCGACCCACTCCTGCTCGTCGGCACCGTCGATCAGTTCCTCGCTCTCCGCGGCCAGCGCGTCGGCTTCGGCCGCCATCTCGTCGAGGTACTCCTCGGACGGCGCGACCATCGCGACCGCGGCCGCAGCCGCGGCATGCGCCGCGGCGCGCCGCCGCAGGGTCCCGACGAGCAGCAGCGCCAGCATGAGCGCGATCGGAATGCTGCCGGCGATCCACTGCTCGGGCTTGCTCCGCTTGTGCCACCAGGCGCTCGCGCGGTCGCCGAGCGTGCGCAGGTTGGCGAGCGCGCGTTGCAGTTCGTCGGTCGTCTTCGGCCGGTCGTCGTGTCGCAGCTGGTTGATGGCGACTTCGACCAGGGGCCGCAGTTCGTTGCCTTCCTTGGCCAAGCGCGCTTCGAGGGCCTGCACGGCCGTCGCGTCGTCGAGTTCGGCGAGCCGGCCGATCGCGTAGCGGCGCAGCAGCGGCTCACGATGGTCGAGCACGGAGACGAGCAGCGTCACCTCGCGCTTGCGATCGAGCTTCGGGGAGAGGTTCTGGAAGCAGAACGCGAGCGCCTGGCCCGTGCCCGTGGCGACGCCGTCGCCGATCGCCGTCGCGACGCGCATCAGCGGATCGGGCGAACCCAGATCGTTCAAGGCGAGCAGCGCCGCCTGCAGGTCCGTGGCGACCTCCGTGTCCGTGCTCTTCCTGCTGTTGTCGATCAGGGCGAGCAGCGCGATCGCCGCGCCAGGCCGTTTCAGCTTGCCGAGCAGCTGCGCCGCGACCGTGCGCACGCGGCGGTCGGGATCCTCGAGGCCCTTGATGCCCGTCGGCATCGAGAGGCTGCCGCCGCGTTGCAGCAGCGCGTGCATGGCCTGCAGTCGCGCCTCGGCGTGCGGGCTGTTCACGGCGACCTCGCCGCACAGCACCATCGCCCGCGCGTCCTTGGCATTGCCGAGCAACCAGGCGGCGCGCGCGGCGATCGCTTCGTCGTCACCGAGGCACAGCGTGTTCAACGCGGCGACGTCCGCCGGGTCGTCGGCGGGAGCCGACTGCGCTTCGGCCGGGGGCGTCGTAGAACCCGGGTCGCCACCGGGTTCCTGGGCCAACAACAGCGGGACGAGGCAGAGTTCTAGCAGGGCCATGCAAATCCTCACGGGTCGTTCATCGGCACTCGTCGGCCCCGACTAGAGGATCTTCCTGCGTCAAGCCGAACGGGGTTGCGTCGATAGTCACAGCGACACATGCCCGACGGACGCACGGCTCGGAAGCAGGGCGGGCTCGTTCCCTGGACGAGACCCGCCACGCGTGCGTCGTGGCTGCGTACACTGTCGGTTTTCTCGACGCTGTTCGCGCTGGTCTGGGCCACCGCATCGATCTCGACGGCGTGGCTGGTCGTGTCCGCGGCCTTGCTCGTGATCCATCTCGACCGCGGAACGGCGCGCGGCGAGGCCTCCGTCGAACGGTCGCGCTCGGTGCTCGAGGCGCTCGGCGAGGGTGTGCTCGTCGTCGACGACGGCGGTGAGATCGTGCTCGCCAATCCGGCCGCGCGGCGTGCCATGCACACGCCGTCGCAGGAGCCGGTCGGGCGTCTGTTGTGGGACGTGCTCACGCCCGAGCTCGCGAAGCGCGCGCGCGAGGCCTGGCAGGCACTGCGCGCCGAACAAAGCGGCGATGGCGACGAATTGCCCCAGATCCGCTACTCGTCGATCCCTTCGCGCGACAACGTCTTCGACCTGACGGCCGTCGAGGCCACGTCGCCGCGCACCGGCCAGGACTTCGGCACCGTGTTCCTGCTCGTCGACAGCACACGTTCCCACGAGCTGCAGCAGCTCAAGGACAGCTTCCTGTCGAGCGTCTCGCACGAGCTGCGCACGCCGCTGACGAACGTGTGTGCCTATGCGGAGATCCTGAGCTCGATGCTGCCCGGCGAGAGCGCCGAGTGGCCCGAGTTCGTGCGCGTGATCCACGAGGAGGGGCTGCAGCTGACGCGGCTCGTCGACGGCATCTTCGACTTCCTGCAGCTCGAGAGCGGCGAGGCG
>DASUFY010000223.1:0-52062 GCA_036274315.1 Planctomycetota bacterium
AGCTGCCACCGCCGTACGCGGAGTGCGAGCTCTGGCTGCCCGCGCCCGACGACGAACGCCTGCGCTCGTTCGCGCATCGATCGGGGCTGACGCTCAACACGCTCGTGCAGGCCGCGTGGGCGCTGCTGCTGTCGCGCTGGAGCGGCCGCGACGACGTGCTGTTCGGGATCACGGTCGCCGGCCGGCCGGCCGAGCTCGCCGGCGTCGAGCGCCGCATCGGCCTGTTCATCAACACGCTGCCGCTGCGCCTCCACATCGACGGCGACCGGCCGACCGGCGACCTGCTGCGCGCCGTGCAGTCGGAGATCGCGGCGATGCTCGCGTGGCAGCACACGCCGCTGCCCGTGAGCCAGGCGCAATGCGACGCGCCGCGCGACCCGGTCGAGAGCCTCGTCGTGTTCGAGAACTACCCGCTCGACGAGGCGCTGCGCGATCTGCCCGACGGTCTGCGGCTCGAGTCGACGCGCGCCTTCGAGCGCACGAGCTACCCGCTGACGCTCGTCGCGATGCCCGGCGAACGGCTCTGCCTGCGCCTGCTGCACGACAGCGACCGCTGGTCGCCGCAGCTCGCCGAGCAGCTGCTCGCGAGCCTGGCGACCGTGCTCGCGCAGTTCGCGCACGAACGCGCCCGCACCGCGCGCGAGATCGACTGGCTGCCGCCCGCGGTGCGCAAACGCGCCGCGCGGCTGGCGGCCGGTCCGGCCGCACCCGAGCCGGAGCTCGTGCTGCCGGCGCTGCTCGCGCGCGCGCGCGCCTGCGGGACCGCGACCGCGATCGAACACGCGGGCCGCACGACGTCGTACGCGGAGCTCATCGCGATGGCGGCGCGCGCCGCGCAGCGGCTTCTGCGCGTGCGCACGCCGGGCGACGACCCGCTCGTCGCGGTCTGCTGCGAACGCAGCGCCGAGGCGATCGCGGCGCTGCTCGGCATCTGGTGGTGCGGCGGCGCCTACCTGCCGCTCGACCCCGACTGGCCCGCCGCGCGACGCCGCGACGTGCTCGCCAGTGCGCGGCCGCTCGCGACGATCGTCGACGCGGGCGCCGACGCGAGCTGGGCCGCAGGGCATGCGAGCATCGACCTCGGCACGTTGTGTGGCGCGCCCGGGGCCGGTGGCGACACTCACCAGGCACCGCCGTTGCCGGCGCACGCGCTCGCCTATGCGATCGCGACCTCCGGCACGACGGGCGCGCCGAAGATCGTGCTCGTCGAACACGGCTCGCTGGCCAATTACGTCGCCGCGGCGGCGGCGCAGTTCTCGCTGCGACCCGACGACCGCGTGCTGCAGTTCGCGAGCCTCGCCTTCGACACCGCCGCCGAGGAGATCTGGCCGGCGCTCTGTGCCGGCGCCACGCTGGTGCTGCGCACCGCCGAGCAGGCGACGAGCAGCGCGCGCTTCCTCGCGGCCGCCCACGCGCAACGCACGACGGTCTGGGACCTGCCGACCGCGTTCTTCCACCAGCTCGTGCACGCGCTCGCCGATCGCGTGCCGGCGAGCCTGCGCCTGTGCATCGTCGGTGGCCAGGCGGTGCACGCCGATGCCGTCGCCGCCTTCCTGCGCGCAGCGCCCGCGGTCCGGCTGTGCAACACGTACGGCCCCAGCGAAGCGACGATCGTCGCGACCTGGTGCGACCTGCGCCCCGAGCCCGGCGACCGGCCGCCGCCGATCGGTCGTCCGGTGCCCGGCACCTCGGCGTGGGTGCTCGACGACACGCTGCAGCCGCTGCCGATCGGCGTGCCCGGCGAACTCTGCCTCGCCGGCCGCTGCCTCGCGCGCGGCTACCTCGATGCCGGCAGCGAAGCGGGACGCTTCGTCACGCGCGCCGGCGCCGCGAACACGCCCGAGCGGCTGTTCCGCACCGGCGACCTCGCGCGCCATCGCGAGGACGGCCAGCTCGAGTTCCTCGGCCGGCGCGACCGCCAGGTCAAGATCGCCGGGCAGCGCGTCGAACTCGAAGCCGTCGAGCGCGTGCTGTCGTCGCACGCGGCCGTGACCGAGGCGGTCGCCGCGACGCGCGGCGGCGAACCCGACGAACTCGTCGCGTGGGTCGAGGCGCCGGCGCCGGGCATCGACGCGCAGCAGCTGCGCACGTTCGTGCGCGAACGTCTGCCGGCCGCGTGCGTGCCGGCGCACATCCACGTGCTCGAGGCGATGCCGCGGCTCGTCTCCGGCAAGGTCGACCACGAACGGTTGCCCGCGCTGCAGCCGCTGCCGGCGCCGCCCGACGTCGGCGCGGCATCCGCGCACGAGGCCGCCGTGCGCGAGGTCTTCGTCGAGCTGTTCCCGGGTCGGCCCGTCTCGCTCGACGACGACTTCTTCGCGCTCGGTGGTTCGTCGCTGCTCGCCGTGCGCCTGCTCGACGCGCTGCAGGCGCGCTTCGCCCGCGAGGTGTCGATCCAGGCGCTGTTCGACGACCCGACCCCGCGCGGCATCGCGGCGCTGCTCGGCGGCGCCGCCGGCGATCGGAGCCACGTGCAGCCGGAGCAGCTGCGGCGCGACGCCGATCCCGGCGACACGTTGCCACAACACACGGCGATCGCCTGGCGGCCGCCGTCGGCGGTGCTGCTGACCGGCGCGACTGGCTTCTTCGGCAGTTGGATCCTGCGCGAACTGCTGCGCGCGCCGACGACCGCCGTGTTCTGCCTGGTCCGCGCCGGCGACGCGCGCGCCGCCCGCGACCGCCTCGCGACCGCGCTCGCCAACACCGACGCGAGCACCGACACGCTCGCCGATGCGCGCCTGCACGTCGTCTGCGGCGACGTGAGCCAACCGGACTTCGGCCTCGACCCGGCCGCGGCGCAAACCCTCGGCACGCGCGTGACCACCGTCGTACACGCGGCCGCCGCCGTCGACTTCCTGCGCCCGTACGCGCAGCTGCACCGGGCGAACGTCGCCGGCACGCGCGAGGTGCTGCGGTTCTGCGCCGCGCACGGCCTCGTGCTGCACCACGTCTCGTCGGTCGGCGTGTTCACCGACCCGCGCGCGGCCCGGCTCGCGCAGATCGACGAAGCGATCGACCTCGACCGCTTCGACCGGCCGCGCGGCGGCTACGCGCAGAGCAAGTGGGTCGCCGAACGCCTGGTCGCCGCGGCCGTCGCGCGCGGGCTGCCGGCGAGCGTGCATCGCCCGGGGCGCCTCGTCGCCGACGGCCGCATCGGCCGCGGCAACCCCGCCGACTTCGCCTCGGCGCTGCTGCGCCTGTGCCGCGACCTCGGCCAGGCAGTCGTGATGCCGGGCAGCTTCGACCTGACGCCGGTCGACTGGGCCGCGGCGGCGCTCGTGCACATCCTGCAGCGGCCGGACGCGATCGGCCGCACGTTCCACCTCGTGCATGCGCGACCGACCCCGGCGCGCGAGCTGCTGTCGCTGTGGCGAGCGGCCGGCGTGCCGCTCGTCGAGACGTCGTGGCCCGAGTTCCGCGCCGCGGCGGTCGCGCTGCTGCAGCGTTCGCCGGACCATCCGGCCCGCGCGCTGCTGCCGTTCCTGCTGGCGGCCGAAGCCGCACCGGGGCTTGGCGAACCGCACTTCACCTCGCACCACACCGCGGCGGCCGTGCAGGCCGGCGGCCCGCGCTGCCCGGCGATCGACGCGGCGCTGGTCAGGCTCTGGGCTGCGCAGTTCGGGCGGTGAACCGCCCGGTGCGCGGGTCCTGCGACACGCTCCGCTCCCGTGCACGTTCGCGGGGCACGCTCGCGGCCGGGGCTACTCCACCCGGAGCTCCCTGCCGCCGTCGCGGCGAAGGCGAGGGTGATGGCAGCGTGTCGTGCCGCATCGAGCCGGGCAGCGACGAGGGGCGGGCGGCGGTGTCCGCGGACCGCGGTCCAGATGGATCGTGCATGGACGCCGACTCATTTCACAACACGTGCATCCGCATGGCCTCGCTGACGCCACCAGGCCACGTCGAGCCCTGACCGAACACGATCCACTGCAGGTAGGCAGTGAAGCTCCCCGGCGTGCTTGCCGGCACCAGCGTCTGCGCGAAGTCGTGCGCGACGTAGCCTGCTTCGGGCCAGGTCGTGCCCGCGACGAAGAAGCCGACGAGGGCGGGCTGCGGGTGGAGTGCGCAGTTCGTGAAGCCGAGCTGCGACAGGTCGTAGTACGGCAGCGGGCCCTGGTCGAAGCCGATCACGAGCCAGGCGAAGGCGCCCGGTTCGGCGCCGGCGAGCGTGACGCGGAAGCCCGACGGGATCAGCTTGCGCAGGCAGAGCACGGGCATGCGCGGCAGCGTGCCGGCGCTGCCGAGGCCCGTGCGTTCGACGCCGTCGGGCGCGCCCGAGAACATGTAGGTGCGGGTGGTCGAACTGGATCCACCCTGGCAGACGTAACGCGGAAACGGGTCGCCCGCCTGCGGCCGCAGCGCCACGACGGTGCCGATGACGACGTCGTTCGGCGGATCGTGGAAGTGCTGGATCAACGAGCCATCGCGGCCCGAGTAGATGTACTGACCCGCGTTGCCGGAGTGCGCACTCGCAATCACGTCCTCGAACCCGTCGCGGTCGACGTCGACGCTCGCAATCGACGGGAACCCGAAATTGTCGTCGATCATCGTGTTGACCTGCCAACGGTGGATCAGCGCCCCGCTGACGCTGCCGAGCACGGCGATCGCGCCAGGCGTGTACGGGCCGTTGTCGCCGACGATCACATCGGGGATGCCGTCGCCGTCCAGGTCGCCCGTCATCGCCACCGTGTGGCCCCAGGCCCACATCGCCGGTGGTGGGCCGAGCAGGCGCCGCAGCAGCGAGCCGTCCCTTCCCGAGCGGATGTCGACCGCACCGTAGGGCGCCACGATCGCACCGAGCAGGAAGTCGTCGCAACCGTCGTGGTCGCGGCACCACCGGCGTTCGGCACGAACACGCCAAGCACGACCTCGGCGAAACCATCGGTTGCCCGCGAGACTTCGTGTCGCGAGCGCGCAGCCTTCGCTGACCAGGTGCTCAGTGTCCCGACCGGATCCCCGAGCGACGCGATAGCTCACCAAGCGACCACCGGTTGCGCTCGCGCTCCGCGAGCAGACCGCGTACCGTCGCCGGGTCGTAGATGCGTTTCGCCATCTCGCCGATCGTGGCGAGACTCAGGCCGCCAGCCAGATGCCGTTGCCAGAACAGTTGCCCCCTACTTCTTCCACGCCCGATTCTTGTACTGCGCGGCGTCGAAGGACTGAGCCATGACGAGGTCTCCGCCAGACTTGTCACACAAACCCGCCGCCCGGAACCAAGCCACGATTCCGGCTGCTGACTCCACCACGACAAAGTGACCATATTCGAGCGTCTTGTCGAAGACGGGGGTCGGTACTGCATAGCATTTGCCGTCTCGCATGGTTAGCACGCCGACTCCATCCGGCCGGATGCGCACGCTGCCATCCTCGTCTCGGGATGGAATCTGTCTGAGCGCGGAGGTCGGTAGACCCAGAGCGTGGTCGTGGTCAATGCGACTGGCGACCGTCTGTGCCTCAGTGAAACGCCGGAACGGCTCTCGGAGTTGGGCAAGGCTGGTGCCGTGTTGTGCTCTCTCGAGATCGCCATCGAATGCACCAAGTGTGAGTGGTGACCCATGAGATTGTCGACTCGAGCCACCATCCTGCTCGTTGCACTGGCGGGGCTGGTCACTTTGGGAGTTGTGCTGCGCGGGCCGAGAGCAGAGGCTGTCACCTCGCAGAGTGATGGCGCCTTGCAGTTCACGGCGCCTGAGTTCGAGGACATCACGGCGCTCGTAGCGGGTTTGTCACGATCCATGAGGCCGATGGATGCCGCCGCTACCGAAGGAGGGCCCCCTCCAACGGCGGTCGCTGCCCCGAAGGAGCTGGATTCATTGTCACTCGGCGCGCTCGACAAGGAGTGGGCATCCTTCCCGCGGTCCAAAATGAATATCGGCAGCTACCTGGCATCCATGCCAGAAGACATATCGGGGCGCCACTTGTGGCGTCACGTGCTGCTGAACCCCGAAGACAAGTGCGTGCCAGAGGAACTGCGAGATGGCTTGGAGACACGGTAGATGACATGCGTTCGAGCACATGTCAACGTTCAGAGACGTCCGCCTTCCACAGTTACCGTCCCCGGCAGACGGCCCCATCTCCACATTCACGCCATTCCAACCCGGTCCGATATTCACACACCCCCCATTCGCACGCATACTGTTGGTCCCGGCGGGAGCACTCACCTGGACCGTGATCTTCATCATGCAATCACCTGTGGTGTGGAAACAGATTCCCAAATCCTCTTCGCAGTTCGCGTTCGATTGGCTGTGAATCGTGATGGGCCACCCAAACGCGCAACCGCCGGAAAACACCACCTCGGGTTTACACGCTTCGCAAAGGATCCCAAGCCCCGATGGCGACGTACCATCGCCGACGCCGTTCAGCACGGCGGCAGAGAAGAAAAGTGGACAAGCGCCGAGAGCACGACATAGCGAGGAAACCAGTTCATTGTACACCTTGCCTTTCCGTCACGCGGCAGAGGGCGGTAACCACTGGTGATACCGACGGCCTTCAATGGAGAGGATGTGGCAGAGTTGGAGAGCGCGCCGGACGGCCACGCGTCCGAGCGAGCGACGGACATGATCCCGCGAGACGCGCAAGAGGGCAAGCCCGTGCTCGGCAGCGGCGGCAGCGGTACGAGGCGACCATGGCGCGCATCCAGAAGCGCGCGACGACGTTCGCGGCGCCGCGCGCGGCGACCGACTCAGCGCCGTGAGCGCGGGCTCTTGCGCGCGGGGCGGGCCCGCCGCGGCGCCGGGGCGTCGACGACGACGTCGAAGCCGCCGTACGACGTCTGCTTCATGTCGAACGGCATCGGCAGCGCCATCAGCTCGAGCATGCGCGCATCGGCCATGACGGCGGCGTTGACGCGGTCGCGGTGCTGGCGCGATGGGTGACGATCCACGAGAAGAACACGAACGGCGAAACCCGGAAAGCCGACCGGACATGCGCGCATGACCACTGTCGCACATCGCGGCCATGGCCGCAACCAACGATGGTTGCACGCCGCGTCCAAGCCCGCGGCGATTTGGCCATGGCCGCTTGCTTGCCGGGGCACCTCGCTCGCCGAAAACCCTCGCGCGGCGCGAGGCTTTTCGGCACTCGGTGCACATAGGGCAGCCACCGTCGAACTCCTGCGACCGCATGCGCAGCTGCATCGCCCGGGACGTCGAGCGCGCGAGCCAGGGGCTGCGGGCCACACCGCGGCGCTGGTCGAAGCCTGGGCTGCGCAGCTCGGGCGGTGAACCGCCCGAGCGCGGCGGATATCCGACCGCTGCCGACGACGGTCCGACGCCACCGCGGCAAAACCACCTTGCCGCGGCGACCGCGGCATCGCGCAACGGACGCGACGCCCAGGAACACGGCTTGCAGTGGCCGCCCACGACCTCCGCCCGACCGACTAGACTGTCCCGCCCATGCGCCTGCTCCCTTCGCTGCTCGTCGTCCCGCTCGCAACCCTCGCCCTGCCCACCCACCTCGCCGCGCAGGTCGCCCACCAGGGCAACGGCATCGGCGCCGCCTATGTCCGCACCAGCACCGCGACGATCGGCGGCACGCTCGAACTCGAGTGGGGCTCGCCGAACATTCCGAACGGCCTGACCGCGCTCTGTTCGAGCGACGGCTACGGCCCGGTCATGTTCCCCGGCGTCGGCAGTGTCTGGATGGACTACCTGTCGCCGCAGTTCTACTACGGCTTCTTCTTCCTCGACGCGCAGGGCGAACAGTCGGGCAGCCTGCCGGTGCCGAGCGGCGCTGCGCTCGTCGGCAACCCGCCGCTGTTCGTCGTCTGCGTCGCGTGCGAACCGAGCGGCTGGTCGATCAGCAAGACCGCGCGCATCGACTTCGAGAACGCGAACGCCTACCGCGCCGTCGGTGCGATGGGCAGCGGCCGCGCGCTGCACACGGCGACCGCGCTCGGCGCATCGGGCCGCGACAACGAGACGCGCGTGCTGATCACCGGCGGCGGCGGCGGCACCGTGCTGCAGCCGCTGGCCTCCGCGACGACCGAGTTCTACGTGCCGCTGACGCGCTCGTTCTCGCCCGGTCCGACGATGGCCGTCGAACGCACGCTGCATCGCGCGGTGCGGCTCGACGACGGCCGCGTGCTGCTGATCGGCGGCGTCGACTCGCTCGGCGTCGTGACGCGCGGCTGCGAGATCTTCGACCCGGCCAACGACACCCTGTCGCCGACCGGCGACCTGACCGTGCCGCGCGCCGGGCACGACGCGACGCTGCTCGCGAACGGCAAGGTGCTCGTCACGGGCGGCCTCGCCGACTACGTCAATCCGCTGACCAATCTGCTCGTCGTGCTCAACACGGCGCAGGACACGGCCGAGCTGTACGACCCTGCTTCGGGCACGTGGACCGCAGTGCCGGGCACGATGGCCTCGCGCCACTCGGGCCACACGCAGACGCTGCTGCCCAGCGGCATGGTGCTCATCGCGGGCGGCATCCAGGGTGCGACGTTGAGTACGCTGTTCATGCAGCCGGTGCCGGTCTACACGGGCTCGTGCTCGATCTACGACCCGGCGACGAACAGCCTGTCGACGACCGGTTCGCTGCTGTTCCCGCGCGGCTTCCACGCCGCCAGCGTGCTGGCGAACGGCAACGTGCTCGTGACCGGCGGCAGCGTCTCCAACATCCTGTTCGGCAGCGTCACGGCTTCCCCGGTGTGCGAGGTCTGGAACGGTTCGACGTGGTCGCAGACCGGGCCGCTGCCGCAGGCCCTGACCAACCACATGCAGATCGCCGACGCGAACGGCAACGCCGTGATCTTCGGCGGCCTGACCGGCGCGTTCCCGACCTTGACCGCGGTCGACATCAGCGGCCGCCACGACGGCACGACCTACACGCCGGGCCCGCTGCTCGGCGAGAACCCGGGCCTGCCCGCGGCGCCGATCACGCCGCGTGCGGCGGGCGCGCTCACGGTGCTCGGCGACGGCACCTGGCTGCTCTCGGGCGGCACCGACGGCACCGCACCGCTGACCTCGACCCTGATCTTCCATCCGTGATGTCGGGCCGGTCGGCGCTCGCGCGCCGCGCCCGCTCGACTCCCCCAACGGCTCCTGCTGCCCGAGGATCTCATGACACGCACGCCATCGATCGCACTGGTTCTCGCTGGCCTGGCCAGCATCGCCCCGACCCAGACGGCCTGTGAGGGCAGCGGCACCGCGGCGTACCTGACCACGACTCCCGCCATCGTCGGCGGCCAGCTCGTGATGAACATGGGCTCGCCGGCGGCACCGAACGGCATCGGCCTCTTGCTGTGGGGCAACGACGCGGGCCCGAGCATCCCGTTCTGCCTCGACACGAGCCAGTTCTTCGTCAGCCTGCTCGCGGTCTTCGATGCTGCCGGCAACGCGCAGTTCCACCTCGGCGTCGCGTCGAACCTGTTCCCGTTCACGCTCCACGCCAAGGCGCTCGTGCTCGAGAACGTCACGTGGAGCCTCAGCAAGACCGTGCGCGTGTCGGCCGAGTACGCGGACTCGTGGCACGAGGTGCCGGCCATGGCGCAGGCGCGCTCGCTGCACACGGCCACGGCCATCGAGCGCAACGCCGCCGACAACCAGACCGGCGTCATCGTCATCGGCGGCGCGACCGGCAACCTGATCGCACCGACCGCGTTGGCAACGACCGAACGCTTCGACGCGATCACGCGCACGTGGTCGGCGGGGCCGACCATGAGCGTGGCGCGCTGCCAGCACGCGGTCGCCCGCACGATCAACAACAACCTGCTGGTCACGGGCGGCATGACGAACGCACCGGGCAGCACCGGCGGCCCGGCCACGGCGCAATGCGAGCTGTACGTGCCGCCCGCCAACGTGTTCGTGCCGTTCGCCGCCATGACCCAGGCGCGCATGGGCCACGCGATGACCGCGCTGCCCAACGGCAGGTTCTTCGTCGCGGGCGGTTTCGCCGACTGGACGAACGCCGGCCCCAACTTCGTCGCCGACCTCAACACCGCGCGCAACACGACGGAGATCTACGATCCGGTCGCGGGTGCGTGGGCGGCGGGTCCGCAGATGGCCAGCGCCCGCGCCGGCCACACGCAGACGCTGCTGCCGAACGGCAAGATCCTGATCTGCGGCGGCGTCAACGGGGGGCAGTCGATCCTCGCCGGCGGCTTCCAGCTCATCTACGTGCCGACCTTCACGGCCAGCTGCGAGCTCTACGATCCCGCGACCAACACGCTGACGAGCACCAACCCGCTCGGGCTCGCGCGCGGCTTCCACCAGGCGAGCCTGCTGCCGAGCGGCGATGTGCTCGTGACCGGCGGTGCGGCCTCCATCGGCTTCTACGGCGAAGGCCAGGCGACCAACGACTGCACGGTCTTCCACCCCGCGACCAACTCCTGGACGAGCACGGCCGCCCTGCCGACCGCCGTCGCATTCCACACGCAGACCCAGGACCAGAACGGCAACGCGATCCTCGTCGGTGGCTTCATCGGCAACTTCGCGTCGCTGCAGGGCACCGCGCAGGTCGTGCGGCACGACGGTGTGACCGCAACCGCGCTCGCGCTGATCGCGACGCACCCGAGCCTCGTGCAGCCAGCGCTCGCGATCGGCACGCACGCCGCTGCACGCATGCACGACGGCACGCTGCTCGTGACCGGTGGCTTCGAGCTCGCGCTCTTCACGAGCGGCCAGCCGACCGCACGCAGCCTGCTCTACATCGCGCCGTGAGGTGCTCGACAGCCTCCGTTCGCGACGCTCGGCACGCTAACCCGCACCAGCGTCGCCGACGGGCTCGAGCATCTCGTGCCGTAGGATTCGCATCAGCTCCGCACGCACCACGGACGCGGGGCAAGCAGGCCCGGATGCCGACTGCTCGGCGCGCCGGAAGATGCGGCGAAGATCGCGCAGTCGGGGGCAGGCATTGGCGACCGTGACGCTGCCGAGGTAGACGCGCAGGCGGTGTGCACCCAGAGGGTCCGCCAGCCACACTCGCAGCACACGCTGCACGTGGCCATCACCCGACGCGACGAACCGCGCGTAGTCCGGCTCCTGCTCGCGAATCACCGTGTGCGTGGACGTGCGCACCCAGGTCCTGCTCTCTTGGATGTCGAACAGCGGAACGGTCATCGCGAAGGCCCATGCTACGCCGGGGCCGGCGGTCCCACAGGACGCCCGTGCAACATCTCGGGCCGCGGCGGCGCGGGCCGCGCGCGAAAGGGGCCGCATCGGCTCGCTGCGCCGCAGAAGGTGGCCTTCGGGCCGAGGGCGGCGGCCCACACAGCGGCTACGGTACGCACCACACCGCGCCCCTGATACGCATGCCCCATCCCGCCGCCGTGCTCACGACCGAACGAACTCTGCTGGCGCCGTTCACCCTCGCCGACGCCGACGAGCTGCTGCACGTGTTCCGGGACCCGCACGTGCGCCGCTGGCTGCTCGACGACGTGTTGGTGCCCGAGGCGTGGATGCACGACGAGATCCGCGCGAGCGACCGCCGCTTCGCGCGCTCCGGCACGGGCCTCTGGTCGGTGCGCCTGACCGCCGACGGGACCATCGCCGGCTTCGTCGGCTTCCGCGAACCGAACGGCGCCGCCGAGCCGTCGCTGCTCTACGGCCTGCTGCCCGCGCACTGGGGCAAGGGGCTGGCGCTGGAGATCACGACCCGCGTCTGCAACCACGTGTTCGGCGAGCTCGGCCACGCGCGCATCGGCGCCGCGACCGACCTGCCGAACACGGCGTCGTCGACGCTGCTTCGGCGCCTCGGCATGCGCCACGTCGCGACGACCGGCGACGGCGTCGCCGGCACCGCGTTGTTCGCGATCGACCGCGACGAGTGGCTCGCCGCACATCCGTGCACGCCGGCCACCTGACCTCGATCCGCGGCCGCGCGCGGCGCATCAATCGCGCAGCTGCAGCAGCAGCGACGCCGCCACCGGGCTCGTGCCGACGTCGAGGGCGCGCGAGCCGGCGAGCGTCTGCCGCAGCTTGTTCGCGCCCGTCGCTTCGATGAGGTAGCGACCTGGCGGCAGCATCGCCGGCAGCGCGAGGCCGTTCTCGTTCCAGACCTGGTTGCGGTAGCAACGCAGGCCGCTCGCGGCGGCGGTGATCGTCACCAACAGCTCGTGCGGCGGCGGCACCCCGGCGGGCACGGCGAACGTCAGCACGGTCGCCGTGCCGGTGCGCACCGGCACGTCGAGCACGGTGTCGACGCCGTCGCGGATCGCGAACGGCACGATCTGGCACGCGATGTCCTCGCCACGCACGTGCATCAGGTAGTCGCCGGCGGTCAGCGGGCCGACGACGAGCGCACCGCGCGCGCTGTTCTCGCCGCACGCGAAGGCACCGCTCGCGAACGTGATCTCGACGTAGCGGTCCGCGAACGTGCTGCCGCCGACGAACGTCGCGCGCAGGTTGCCACCGCGCTGCATGCGCAGCGCGCCGACGTCCCAGGTGTCGCCGTCGGTGAGCGCCCTCGCCGGCACGCGCAGCGGCGCGAAGCCGTTCGCGCGCAGGATCAGCCGGTATTCGCCGGCCGGGTAGGGGCCGAACTCGAACGCGCCGCTGTCCGGCGCATTGTGTTCGCGCGCCGTGCATCGGCCGCTGACCACCTGGACCCCGACGTTCGGCAGCGGTGCACCGCGGTCGTCGAGCACGGTGCCGCGGATCCGGACCGCGGTCGGGGCCGGGAACGAGACGAGCACCTCCTCGTCGCCCGGCACCACCGCGGCGACGTTCACGACGTCGAACTGCCCGCGTCGCACCGTCACGCTCATGGGCACGCCCGGCTCGCAGCCGTCGAGATGGAAGCGGCCGTCGTCGTCGGTCCTGGCGGAGACGCTCCACGGCCCTTCTTCGTTGTCGGACTGTGACGCCGACACGTCGGCACCGGCGACCGGGTGCCCCTCGTGGTCGACGGCTCGGCCGCGCAGCATCGTGGTGACGGGCAGCACGGGATCCCACACGACGACCTGTCCCGGCACGACCTCGAACGTCCGCACGAGCTCGCGTGCATCTCGGCACTTCGCGCGCAGCGTCAGCTCGCCGGCCGATGCGCCCGTGAGCTCGTAGGACCCATCCGGTCCCGACGCGACCGACCTGGACAGTTCGCTGCCGCCGAGCACCGTGACGCGCGCCTTGGTGACCGGGTTGCCGGCGGCGTCGCGCACGACGCCGCGGAACGTGGCGCCGGCCTGCAGGTGCACGACGACGTCGGTGCGCTGCCCAGCGGTCAGCTCGACGTCGCCGGTCCACGGCGCGAGACCCTCGGCATCGACGAGCAGCCGATGCGGCCCGGGCAGCAGCGGCCCGCAGTCGAACCGGCCGACGCGGTCGGTGACGCGGGCCTCGATGGCCGGCGGTCTGGCGCGCGAGCCGTCGGCGAGGCGCACGTAGTCGGGCGCCGGCGGTCCGATCAGCACGCGCATGCCCGGGGCCGGTCGCCCATCGGGCCCGAACACCGTGCCCGTGATCGTCGCACCCGCGCCGAGCACGATGCGCACCTGTGCTGTGCCGCCGACGCTGCCGGTCATCTGCTGCAGCAACGATGGTGCGAGGTCCGTTGCCGTTGCGCCGACGCAGCAATCGACGGCGACGTCGCGCGCGGAGAACCGGCCGTCGGCAGCGGCCCGTGCGACCACCGTCGACGACCCGGAGCCCCTCGGCGCCACGACGATCGCCGCATCGGCGATCCCGTGTCCCTCGCCGTCGACGACGATGCCGGTCAGATCGAGTCCGTCGGCGACGACGAGTTCGACGGCGGACTCGGCGCCGGCCGTGAGAGAGAAGCGCTGTGGCTGCGCGTCGGCCCACTCGCCGCGTTCGATGCCGGTCCGGTACTCACCGGGTTCCAGCGCCTCGAAGCGCGCGATGCCGTCGTCGTCGGAGACGATCGTCTGCCGCACGCGATCGCCCCCGAGCAGCACCTGCACGCCGGGTGCGGGCGTGCGGTCGGACCACACGACGGTCACGACGGCGGTGCCGGTGGTCGCGGTCGACGCGTTCCCGCTCGAGTTCGGTGCCGCGACGGCTTCGCGCATCGCCGTGGTCGCCGGCGCAGCGTTCACCGGGCCGGGCAGCTCGCCGCGCATGGGTTCCGCCGCTGCCGGACGTGCACCGCCCGGCGGCGCGAACGGTGCCGGCGCCGATGGCGCCAGCGCCCAGCACGCAAACGCGATCACGGCGGCTCCGGCCGCGGCCACGGCCAGCTTCAGCTTGGTCGACATCAGCACGATTCCTCCGAACATGGCACCCGCGACCGCCGCGCGGCGCGGTGTGGCGAGCGGCAGCAGCAGCGCGGTCCACGCCGAACGACGACCGCCCTGGTGCGCGTCGAGCACCGCCCGCAGCTGCTCGAGCGCGCGCCGGTGGCGCGTGCGCACCGTGTCGACCGGCACGGCGAGCTGGCGCGCGATCGCGCGCGGCGGCAAGCCGTCGAACCAGCGCAGCACGACGACGTCACGGTACGGCGAGGGCAGCTCGAGCACGGCGCGCACGACCGCCGCGCGCGCTTCCTCGCGTTCGACGAGTTCGGCGACCGGCGACGCGGGGTCACCGTTCGCCGCGCGCGCCTCCCGCCGCCGCCGCCGCTGCTCGGTGCGAACGCGCTTGCCGGCGGTGCGTCGCGCGACCGTCGCGAGCCAGCCGCGCAGCGAACTCAGCGGTTGCGCCGGCGCGGCCAGCGCAGACAGCCACGTGTCCTGCGCGAGGTCTTCCGCGGCGCCGTCGCCGACCAGCCGCCGGGCCAGTTCGCGCACGAACACATCGTGCGCGAGCAGCTGTTGCGGGTCGAAACGGGGCACGGCGCTCACCGGCCCCAAAGTACCCGCGGTGGTCCTCATCGATTCAGGCTGCCCGGCCGAATCGTGCCCGTCGCCGTCCGAGGCCGTCGCCGCGACGGGTTCGCGCGCCGGCCGGTGCGCCGGAACGCTGCGGCCGACCCGGGTCGACGGTCGATGAACTGCCCATGAGCCGGCACGTCCAGCGCACCCTGACCGCCCTCGGCGCCGGCGCGATCCTGCAGCGCGGCGCGCTGCTCGCGGTCAGCGTCGTGCTCGGCCACGCGCTCGGGCCCGCGGGCTTCGGCCGCTACGCGCTCGCGACGGCACTCGGCACGACGATCGCGGCACTCGCGGGCACCGGCATCCGTTCCGTCACGAGCCGCGCCATCGCGCGCGAGCCGCTGGCCGCCGGCGGCTGGATCCGCGCCGCGGTGCGGCTGCGACTGCTCGCGACCGCGCTGCTCCTGCCGTTCGCGTTCGCGGCGATCGGGGGGCTCGCCGACGACCCGTGGCCGTGGTGGCTCGGCGCGCTGCTCGCGGTGCCGCTCGCGTGGGACCAGAAGGGGCTGCTCGACGCCGCGGCGCGCACCGCGCGCGAGGTGCTGCAGGATCTCGTCGCGACGGCCGTGCACGTGCTCGGCATCCTGGGCCTGCTCGCGCTCGGCGTCACGGACCTCACGACGCTCGTCGCCGCCCAGCTCGCGGGCCGCGCTGTCTACGCGGTCGGCGCCGAGCTGACGATGCGAAGCCTGCCCGGCTTCGCCGCCCCACCCTCGGCGCGAGCGATCCTGCCGCACGCGTTCGTGCCGACGGTGACCCAGACGCTCGCCGGCCTGGCGCAGAACGGCGACGTGTGGCTCGTGCGCTGGTTCGGCGGCGAAGCGGCGGCCGGTCTCTACGCGGTGGCCGTGCGCGTCGCCACGACGGCGGCGCTGCCCGCGGCACAGCTCGCGCGCCTGCTGCAGCCGCACAACGACCGCGCCGCCGCGACCACGGCCGCCGCGGGCACCGCGGTCCGGTCGCTGCGCGCAACCGCCTACGCAATCCTGCCGATCGCCGCCGGCGGCGCCGTCGTCGCCGAGCCGCTGTGCGCGCTGTTCGGCCGCGAGTTCGGCGCCACCGCGCCCGCGCTGCGCACGCTGCTCGCAGCCACCGTGCTGCAGCAGTTCGGCTGGATCCAGGCCCAGGTGCTGTTCGCCCACATGCGCATGCGCGCGTGGGCCGTGTCGCTGTGGGCCGGCACCGCCGCGCAGGTCGCGGCGATCGCGCTGCTGACGCCGCGGTTCGGCGCCACCGGCGCCGCCGCCGGCGCGCTGTGCGGCTACGGCCTGCACCTCGCGGCTGCGACGACCGCCGTGAACCGCCGGCTGCCGATCGCGATGCTGCGCGCGCTGCTGCCCGGCGGCGCGATCGCGGCCGCCACCGCCAGCGCCGCGCTGCTCGCCACGCCGTGGCACCTCGTCGCCCAGCTCGCCGCCGGCGGCGCCGCGTTGGCGACGTGCCTCTACTTCGTCGAACTGCGCCACACCTGGCGGCACCTCGGCGCGGGGCTCAGCGGCGCGAGCGGCTTCGGCACGTGATCACGCGCCGCCCAGGTACCCGTACTGCTCGGGCTCCCAGTCGACCAGCGCGCGCAGCGCCCGCGTGTCCGCGGCGAAGTGTGCCTCGAGGAAGCGGCGCTGCTCGTCGCGCAACCGCGGGAACGGATCCCTGCCCTTGCCGAACATCGCGAGCCCGAGCCGATCGAGCCTCGGCATGCACTTCCTCGCGAGCCAGCGCTGACCGAAGTCGCTGATGCGGTAGCGCACGAGCCACGGGTTCTGGCGTATGTCGCGCCACGCCTCGTCGCGCGGCACGCCGCACCAGGACAGCACGCGTGCGACCGGCTGCCAGCCGAAGCGCGGGTGCCGCCGCGTGTGGAACAGATGATTGCACCGCCGCAGCAGCGCGAGCGCGGCGGCCGACAGCTGCACGTTGGCGCGCACGGGCGGCGGCGCGAAGTCGTCGACGCCGAGGAAGGCGCAGAGAGCGCGCGCGAAGCCCCCCGGGTCGCGCTGCAGCCGTTCGAACGGCAGCACGAGCACACGCTGCTCCCCGCACGCCGCGCGCCATGCGCGCACGAACGGCGCCAGCGTCGACGTGCCGAGCACGGCGGTGTGCAGCGCGTGCTCGACGGGATCGTCGCCGATCGCGGGGTCGAAGACGAAGCGCGGGAACGACAGCGTGCCGCCCATGCGCACGAACTCGCGCCAGTGCGAGACGAGCGCGGCGCGCTGCTCGCGCACGACGAGCAGCACCTTGGCGTCCGGGAACAGCGCCGCCATCGTGCGCGCGAGGAATCCGCTGTTGCGCGGCGCGGGCCACGCCCCGGCGAGCGCCTCGTGCGACAGGCCCGCGAGCCGCGCCCCCGGCGTGCGCGCCGCGCGTTCGCGCACGAGCGCTTCGAGCTCCGCGCCGACCGCACCGACGTCCTGCAGATCCGATCCCAGCACGAGCCTCGCGACCGCCGCGAGGAAGCGCGGCGTGAGGTCCCGGTGCGGATCCTCGGGCCCGAGCACCGCGAGCTGCGGATGCCCGGCGAAGAACGCGTTCTGCAGCCAGGTCGATGCCGTCTTCGGCATGCCGGCATGCACCAAGGCCACGAGCGATCCGGATTTCGTCACGAACACCGCCCCATCGCGCGCGGAAGCTAGCGCACGCGGCACCCGAAGGGAACGACGCCGGTGGGATCGGCCGGACAAGCGTGCGTGCGCCGCGGCTTGCTGACCCATGGCGCCACCGGTATTCCTGGCGGTCATGACCCAGTCCTGTCCGCCGCCGCCGGACGCGATGAGGACGATCGCCAGCGGTCCGACGTGAACCGTCGCGCCACGTGGACGACGATCGCGCTCGGCGCCATCGTCGTCATCGGGTGGTTGGACTACCTGACGGGTCCAGAGGTCGGCTTCTCGTTGTTCTACCTGTTGCCGATCATGGCCACGGGATGGTGGCTCGGTCGCATTCCCGTGTCGCTGACCGTGGTTCTCGCCTCGCTGACCTGGTTCGTCGCGGACATCTGGTCGCGGGGCGAGAGCCACTTGCTGATCTCGGCCTGGAACGCGGTCACGCGGCTCGGCATCTACGCCGCGGTCGGGTTCTTGATCGCGAAGGTGCGCGCGGACGGCGAGAGCCTGCGGGTGATGGCCGATCGAGAGGCGCGGCTCGCTCGCACGGACTCGTTGACGGGTCTGCCCAACGCGCGCGCGCTGTTCGAGGCCGCGGATCGAGAGCTGGCGCGCGCGCGGCGATCAGGTGGCACGATGTACGTGGCCTACTTCGATCTCGACGACTTCAAGCGCATCAACGATCGGTACGGACACGACGAGGGAGATCAGCTGCTGAAGCGCGTCGCGCACGCCATTCGCCAGACCATGCGCGCCACGGACCTCGCGGCACGCCTCGGCGGGGACGAGTTCGTGGTGCTGTTCTGGAACATCGACGAAGCATCGGCACGTCAGGTGTGCAACCGGATCGTCGCCCAGGTGGTCGAGATCGGCAGTGACTACCACGAGCCCGGCTTCGGGATCAGTGCGGGTGTCGTGTCGTTCGCCAGGCCGCCCGCGGACGCCCACGAACTGCTGCGTCAGGCAGATGCAGCCATGTACGAGGTCAAGCGTGCGCGACGGCGCGGCGACGGTGCGGCGCCGAAGGACCAGCGGCGGCCGAGCGCGTGATGGCCGTGCGCTCGGTGCCGGAACCGACCGGCCGGCGCCCGGCAGCTCTCCCGCAAAGCTGCGTCTACCGGCGGATCCACTCGCCGGGGTGGTACACGCGTTCGACGTGACCCCTGAGCTCGTCCGGCGCGAAGTACACGGGCCGCAGCTCGCCGCGCGCATAACGCTCGGCCTGGTCGTTGAAGTGCGGCGAACCGGGCACGCTGTCGAGGCCACCCGCGGTCACCGCGCGCGCGCGGACCGGATCGCCGAACTCGACCACCGCGACGAAGCTATTGCCGCTGGTGCCGTAGAGGCGCTTCAGGCCCTGGCGCGGGCGCACCTGGAACGCGGCGAGGGAACCCCACCGCGACGACGTGAAGCCCACGGGCGTGCTCGCACCGTCGTCCGCGAACTGCTGCTCGATGGCGCCCGTGAGGCGTTGGAAGCGGTTGACCTCGCCCCAGTGCACCTTCCACGAACCGAAGTCCCGCGTCAGCTGCGCGACCGCGCGCTCGAGCGAGGCGAGCCATTGCGCCGGCGGCGCCAGCGTCGCCATGCGCTGGGCGAACGACGAGCCCTCGGTCCCGGGCTCGGCCCTGGCGTGCCTCCAGAGATCCTCGCCCCAGAACACGGCCAACGTCGTCGCCTCCGAGCCAACACCCCAGCACCGATCCCACGCGCGCAGCAGCGCGACCGGCTCGGCGAGCTTCGCCTTGCGTTCGTCGCCGTCCGGCAGCGCCTCCCAGCGTCGCACGAGCTCGGGGATCAGCACGTCGAAGGTCGTGAGGTGCGGATCGAAGGCCGCGGCGACGAGCTTGTCGAGGTCGAAGTGCGACTCGCGCGAGAGCACCTCGATCGCGTGCAGGCCGCGCGCGTTCTCGCCCTCGCCGTGCTCGAAGTACTTCGCGTAGTCGCTCTGGCGCGGGCTGTCGGCACCGGCCGCCGACCAGGGCCAGTTGTTCGTGTTCTGGATCCAGCCCGTCCGCGGATTGAACACGTTCGGGCTCTCGTCCACCGAGTGCACGCCCTGCCAGTCGGTGGCCGGATCGTTGCCGTCCACCGGGTTCGACCAGTCGAACCGCGGATCGCGCCTCGGGATGAAGTTGGCGTGGAAGTAGGCGATGTTGCCTTCGGCGTCGGCGAAGACCGTGTTGTTCGACGAATTGGTGTGGAGCTCCATCGTCGCCCGGAACTCGGCGAGGTTGCGCGCCTTCGTGCGCAGGTACGACTGCGTGAGCGCCTTGACCGGTTCCTGCATCAGCTGCACCGCGATCCACTTGCCGCCGGTTTCGCGCACGACCGGCCCGTGATGCGTCGCGTGCACCGTGAAGTCGCGCGACGCGAGGCCCTGTGGCGTGCGGTACGAGATGCGGACCTTGCGCGTGTGCACCGGCCGCGTCGCGCTCCCGTGGCTGTAGGTCCACCCCGAGTCCGCCTTCGTAACGGCGACCGCGAACTCGTCGATCGAGTCGTTGTTGCTCGAGGTGTGCATCCAGCCAGCCGTCGCATTGAAGCCCTGGTAGACGAAGAACTGCCCCCAGGTCACCGCGCCGTAGGCGTCGAGCCCCGAATCGCTCGTCATCTGCAGTTCCTCGCGGAAGAAGAACGAGGTGTGCGGGTTGATCAGGAGCAACGCCTTGCCCGAGGCGCTGCGCGACGGCGCGATCGCGAAGCCGTTGGAGCCGGTCGGCTCGCGCGGCTCGCGCGGCATGGCGGCCAGCTTCGAGGTGCCGCCATAGAACTTCTCGAGCTCGCGCAGCGAGACCCGCTCGATGTCGCCGCCGATGCTGCCCTCGGAGAAGGCGAGCGCCATCCACGGCTCGAAGTGCGTGAGCACGAGCGGTCGCGTGTCCGGGTTCTCGTGCAGGTAGTAGTTGAGGCCGTCGGCCCACGCGTCCATGAGCTCGCGCAGCCACTCCGGGCTCGTCGCATACATGGCCTGCAAGGCCTCGGGCTCGATGAAGAGGCGCATGCGCAGGTCGCTCCAGATCGCCTCTTCGCCCTGCGCTTCGGCGAGGCGGCCGAGCGCGGTGAGGTAGTTCACCTCGATGCGATGGAAGTCGTCCTCGGCCTGCGCGTAGATCATGCCGAACACGGCGTCGGCGTCGCTCGCTCCCCTGACGTGCGCGACGCCCCAGTTGTCGCGCGTGATCGTGACGCGGGACGCGCGGCCCTGCCAGGTCGCGAGGTCCGAGCTGGACGTCGGACCCGACTGGCAGGCGACGAACAGGAGCGCAGAGCCGAGGGTGAGGACACGATGCATGGTGGATCCGTTGCGGGCGAGTCGGCGGAAGCCGCAGTGTAGGCTGTGCGCACACGAGCTGGCGAGCGCGGACCGCGGCGGCCGCCTCGCCGAGCATGTGTTCGAGCCGCCGGATCCCGCCGGAAAACGATGGCGCGCACGCGGAACGAGGCGACGATCCCGCCGATCCGTCGGGATCGAGCCGATGACCTTGCTCACCACGTTCGTCGTCCTGGTGTTCCTGCACAGCCTCGTCTCGGCGCGGCTCGAGCGGACCGTGCTCACGCCGCCGATGGTCTTCACGGCTGCCGGCGCGCTCGCGTTCTTCGTGTTGCCCGGGATGCAGGAGCCGCCGGCGAGCCAGGCGGCGCTGCTGCACATCGCCGAGATCGGCCTCGTGATGCTGCTGTTCACCGACGCCTGCCGCACGAGCCTGCAGGTCCTGCGGCACATCGGCAGCCTGTCGCTGCGGCTGCTGAGCATCGGCATGCTGCTGACGATGGCGCTCGGCATGCTCGCGGCGCTCGGCGTCTTGCCCGGGCTCTCGATCTGGGAAGCGGCCATCCTGGCCGCGGTGCTCGCCCCGACCGACGCCGGCCTCGGCCAGGTGATCGTCGAGAACCCGCTGGTGCCGCTGCGCATCCGCCAGACGCTGAACGTCGAGGCCGGCCTCAACGACGGCCTGTCGGTGCCGTTCCTGCTGTTCTTCATCGCGATGGCCGAACGCGCCGCGAACGCGGACGTCAGTCTCGGCGGCCTGATCGGCGAACAGCTCGGGCTCGGCACGCTGGTCGGCCTCGGCATCGGGCTCGGCGGCGGACTGCTGCTGCGCATCGCGTCGCGCGCGAAGTGGCTGGCGCATTCCTGGCAGCAGCTCGGCGTGGTCGCGTTGCCGGTGCTGTGCGTGATCGCGTGCCATGCGTTGCACGCCAGCATGTTCATCGCCGCGTTCGTCGGTGGCCTCGCGGTGCAGGTGCGGTTCGCCGAAGCGGCGGAGTCCAGCATCGAGTTCACCGAGGGTTGGGGCCGTCTGCTCAACCTGTCGGTGTTCTTCCTGCTCGGTCTGATGGTGGCGCGCGCGCTGCCGCAGTTCGAATGGCCCCACGCCGTCTACGCGGTGCTGAGCCTCACGGTCGTGCGCATGCTGCCGGTCGCCATCGCGCTGGGGGGCGCGAAGCTGTCGCGGGCCACCGTGCTGTTCATGGGGTGGTTCGGTCCGCGCGGCCTCGCGTCGATCGTGCTCGGTCTGGTCTACCTGGCACACGAAGAACAACTCGCCGGCGAGTCGACGATCCGCCTCGCGGTGATGAGCACCGTCGCACTCAGCGTGTTCGCGCACGGAGCGAGTGCCCTGCCGGGCATCGCCTGGTATGCGCGCAAGGTCGCGGTGTTGCCGCCCGGCGCGCCCGAGGGCGCGGCCGGCGCGGTGGCCGCACCGGGACCCCACGGCTGAGCGGTCGGCTCGCCGGCGGCGAGCCCGGGCGACTCTCCGCGTACCCATGTACCGACGCGCACCGCCGCCAGCGCCGCCGCGACGACCGGTATCATCGCCGGTCCCATGTTGCCGACGCACTTGCGACGCAGCTCGGCGGCCGTGCTGTGCGCCGTGGTCCAGGCGCCCTGCCAACACGAGCTGCAGGCACAGATCGACCGCGCGCTCGCGCAGGCGCGGCCGGCGCTGATGGACCATCTGAAGGCCGCGACGCGCCGCAGCGCGCGCATCGGCGAACTCGCCCTGTTGGTGCTCGCATCGATCCACGACGGCGTCGACGCCGCGGATCCGACGTTCGTCGCGGCGTCGAAGCGACTGGCCAAGGCGAACGCGAACGACACGTACGACCTGGCGCTGCGTCTGATGGTGCTCGAGGCGGCGCCAACGATGCCGGACCGGCTCGAACTCGCGCAGGACGACGTGCGCACGCTGCTGCGCCACCGGCACAAGCACGGCGGCTTCACCTACGGCGCCACGACCACGGACTGGGACCTCAGCAACACGCAGTACGCGGCGCTCGGCCTGCGCGCGGCCAAGGCGCTCGGCGTGCCGATCGATCCGTCGGTGTGGCAGACGATGGCCGACCTGATCGGCGCGCAGCAGGCGAGCAACGGCGGCTTCGCCTACCAGCGGCTCGAACGCGGCTTCGACCCGACCGGCTACGCGTCGATGACCGCGGCGGGCATCGCGGTGCTCGCGATCTGCGAGCAGGCGCTCGGTGTCGAGCCCGCCGGGATCGAGAAGAGCATCAAACGCGGCTGGCAGTGGTTGGCGCGCAATGCCTCGGCGATCGGTTCGCCGAGCGAGCGCCGGTCGTTCTACTTCCACTACGGCCTCGAGCGCGCGGCGATCCTGACCGACACGACCGTGGTCGGCGACGTCGACTGGTACGCGAGAGGGGCGCGCATGTTCGTCGACACGCAGCTGCCCGGCGGCGGCTGGACCAGTCGCGCCGACGGCTTCCCGGGCGCTCACCTCGGCGAGGGGCGCGGCGACAGCGTGCCGACGGCGTTCGCGGTGCTGTTCCTGCGGCGCAGGTTCCAGAAGGTGAGCGACCCGATCACGCCGCACATCGTCGGGCTCGTCAACATCGGCCCCGCTTCCAAGCAGCAGGACCTCGAGGCGTGCCGGGCCGAGCTCGTGCGGCGCGGCATGGAGGCGATGCCCGAACTGCTGTGGGCGCTGCGCAGCGACGTCGTGCAGAAGCGCCGGGCGGCCGCGGCGGCGCTGGCACAGATCGCCGGCGAGTCGTTCGGCTACGACCCTGCGTGCGAGCACGCGGTGAACCGGCGGGCCGTGCGTTCGGCCGAGCTCTGGTACCTGAAGAACCGCTGAACGCGGCGGCGCGCGTCACCGCGGCGCGCCGACGAACTGCACGCCGTCGATCACCGTTCCCGTGCAGTGCGTCGTGTACTCGAACGGGTCGCCGTCGAACAGCGCCAGGTCCGCGTCCTTGCCGGCGACCAGCGACCCCAAGCGCGCGTCGACGCCGAGCAGCCGCGCCGCGTCGATCGTCAGCGCGCGCAGCGCCGCTTCGGGCAGCAGGCCGTGGCCGACCGCGACGCCGGCCTCCCACAGCACCACGCGCGTCTTCGGCACGTAGGCCTCGTAGCCGCTCTGCAGCGCGAACGGCACCTTCGCCTCGAGCAGCAGCCTCGCGAGTTCCATCGTGCCGTTCGCGAGTTCGCCGCCCGTGCGCGCCATCGCGGGATGCGGCAGCACCCAGACCTTGGCGGCCTCGATCTCGGGCAGCACGAGATAGGCCTCGGCGGCGCCGTCGAGCACGACGCGGATGTCGAACTCGCGCGCCACACGCAGCGCCGACAGCAGGTCGTGCGCGCGGTGTGCGGTGACCAGCAACGGCACGTCGCGGGCGAGCACCTTGGCGAGCACGTCGAGGCCGAGGTCGACCGGCGCCTCGGGGTCCTTCGTGTGCTTGGCCACGTACTCGCGCGCCTTCTGCAGCTGCTCGCGCAGCATGGCGACCGACTTGGCGCGCGTGCCCGGCGCCTTGCCCGCGGCCGCGCGGCCGCCGTCGCCGAGCGTGGCCGCGACCATCGCCAGCGGCAGCACGACGTCCTCGTCGACGCCGCGGCCGCGCAGCTTGACGACCATCGTCTGGCCCGAGATCAGGGCCCCGGGGCCGTGGCCCGTGTGCACCGTCGTGATGCCGAAGCCGCGCAGCCAGGCGACCAGTTCGTCGCGGGCGTTGTAGGCGTCGACGGCGCGCAGCTCGGGCTGCATCGAGGTCGATCGCTCGAGCTGGTCCTGATCGTGCGGGATGTTCAGCAACCCGCTCAGACCGACCGTGGCATGCGCATCGATGAGGCCCGGCGTGACGAGCGCGGCGCGCAGCACGGGCAGGTCGGCGGGCAGCGCCAGCTCGGCTCGTGTGCCGACGCGTTCGATCTTGCCGTCGCGCACGAGCACGGCGCCGTCCGGGATCGCTTCCCCGGCCATCGTCACGACGCGCTCGCCGAGCACGGCGAACACGCGCGGCGAGGCCGCGGCGGGCTCCTGTGGCGCGAGCAACAGCACAGCGACGGTCGCGAGCAACATCACTGCACCTCCTGGCCGTAGCAGCACATCGACATCGCCTGACCGTCGCTGGCGCCGTAACCGCCGTTGGCGTACAGGCGGTCCTTCGCATCGGCGAGGTCGAACACCTTCTGCCCGTCGACCCAGGTCTGCAGCACACGCGTGTAGACCGAGAACGGGTCTCCCGACAGCACGACGAAGTCCGCGTCCTTGCCGGCCGTCAGCGTGCCGATGCGATCCTGCAGATCGAGCATGCGCGCGTTGTTGATGGTCAGCGCCTGCAGCGCCTTGTCGCGGTCCATGCCCGCGCGCACGGCGAGCGCCGCCGAACGCAGGAACAGCCGGCTGTCGGTGATGCTGTCGTCGGTGTGGAAGCCGACGAGCACGCCCTTGCGGTCGAGGATCGCGCCGGTCTCGAGCGACAGGTGCGCGGCCTCGAGCTTGCCGCCCGGCGAATCGATGACGATGACCGAACACGGGACCTTCGCCGCCGCGATCTGTTCGGCCACCATCCAGCCCTCGCTGACGTGGTGCAACACGACCCGGAAACCGAACTCCTGCTGCAGGCGCAGCACCGTGAGGATGTCGTCCTGCCGGTGCGTGTGGTGGTGCACGACGCGCTTGCCTTCGAGCGCCTCGACGAGCGCCTCGAGGCCGAGGTTCTTCTCCGGCAGCTTGGCGGGGTCGCCGTTGGCCGCCGCGACCTTCTGCTGGTACTCGCGGGCACGATGGAACTGAGCCCGCACCAGGGCGGCCGCCTTGCCGCGTGTTCCGGCGAACGGTGGATCGCGCTGCGGGTTGGTGCCGTTCGCCATCTTGATGCCGCCGGCGTAGCTGCCGTCCGCGTTGCGGATCGCGAGGTCGTCGACCGTGCGACCGTCGCGCAGCTTGAGGTAGATCGTCTGCCCCGACAGCAGGTGGCCCGAGCCCGGCATCACGTTGACGGTCGTGATGCCGCCGGCCTGCGCCTTCTGGATGCCCGGGTCGAGTGGGTTGATCGAATCGAGCGCGCGGACCTCTGGCTGGATCGGACCGCTGCCGTCCGCACCCGCGACCGCACCGATGTGCGAATGGCTGCAGACGAGCCCCGGCACGATGGTGCGGCCCGCGGCGTCGACGGTCACGGCGTCGTCCGGCACGCGCACCTCGGCGATGGGCCCGACGGCGACGATGCGGCCGTCGTGCACGAGCAGCGTGCCGCGCTCGATCGCGGGCCCGTCGACCGGCAGGATGCGCGCGCCGACGAACGCGTGCGGGCTCGCTTGGGCGAGCGCAGGCACGGTGAGCCACAGCGCCACGGAGACGATCGACGGTCGGAACACGGACATGCCTGAAGCCTACGCGCGCGATCGGTTCAGCGCGACAGCTCGCGCAGCAGGCGTTTCGCGACGTACACCTTGCGCAGCGCCTCGATGATCGCCTGCGGGTGCACGCACACGCTGCGTTCGACGCGCTCCCCGTAGAGGAACTCGTTGGCCATCGACTCGATGTTGCCGTCGAACAGCAGGCCGGCCAGCTCGCCGCGCGTGTTGATGATCGGGCTGCCGGAGTTGCCGCCCGTGGAGTCGACCGTGCAGACGAAGTCGACGGGCGTGCGCATGTCGATGCGGTCCTTGGCGAGCATCCACTCGGCCGGCAGATCGAACGGCGGCGCCCCGTCGAACTCGGCCGACCGCGCGAACAGGCCGTGGAACACCGTGCGCCACGGCGCGATCGTGCCGTTGTAGGGATAGCCGGCGACGCGCCCGTCGCTGAAGCGCAGCGTGAACGTCGCGTCGGGCGACACGTCGTGGCCGTAGACGGCGAACAGCAGCTTCGCGAGGCGTGCGCCGAGCGACGTCTCGGCCGCGCTCATGGCCGCCTGCGCCTTCTCGTTCTCGGCGATCAGCGGCCTCACGGCGCGCGCCGCGACGATCGCAACATCCTCGCTCGCGTCGATGGCGGTCCGGCCGCCTGCGAGCAGCGTGTCGAGGTAGGCCGATTCGCCGAGCCGGCTCTCGCGCGCGAGCCACTCCGCCGCGTCGGCCGGTTCGCGACCCGACAACATCGCCTGCAGGTACGGATCGTCGGCCGGCAGCCAGTTGCGGGCCCGCCGCAGGTGGTCGGCGAACAGCGCCTGCTGCACGGGGTCCGGCGCGCATTCGATCGCCCGCACCTGCTTCGCCAGTTCGGCATCACCCACGGCGGCGTAGTCGAGCAACGCGAGCGCGCGCATCATGAGCGGCGAACCACCGGCGGTCTGGAAGGCCTCGGGTGCGTCGAGCCGGCGCTTCTGCACCATGAGTCCGGCGATCTCGGCCCAGACGCCGACGTCGGCGCCGTGACCGCTCTGCATGGCCCGCCGCTGGAACGCCTTCTCGGCCGCGTCCTTGCGGGCCATGAACGCGGCATCGTTGAGCGCCTCGTGTTCGAAGCGGAAGCCCTTCTGCCAGTTCTCGAAGCCGAAGATCGACGTGCGCAGGCGTTTCTCGAGCTGCGCGCTCTTGGCCGCGAACTCGCGCAGGATCTGCAGCCGCGAATCGATGAGCTCGCGCACGCGCGGATAGCGCACGTCGCGCTGGAACTCGATCTGGGCCTTGGTCAGCAGGCGCTGGGTGCTGCCCGGGTTGCCGGTCAGGAACACGAGTTCGCCCTCGGTCGGGCCGTCGCCCCACGGGAAGTAGTTCTTCGACGTGTCGGCCGGCTTGCCGTCGACATAGGCGCGGCAGAACGCGAAGTCGACCGCGTAGCGCGGGTAGACGAAGTTGTCGGGGTATCCGCCGAAGAACGAGACCTGCTGGTGCGGCGTCATGACGAGACGGATGTCGTCGAAGACGCGGTACTGATAGAGCTCCCACATGCCGCCCTGGAACAGCTTGACGATCTGCGGCTGCAGCGACGGCTCGTCGGCGCGGGCCTTGGCGAGCAGGCGTTCGCGATTGCCGCTGCGCACGCGCTCGGCGTCGGCGGGGCTCATCGTCTCGTCGAGACCTTCGGTCATCGCCGCCGTGACCTCGGTCATGCGCACGAGCTGCTGCACGGTGAGGCCCTCGAGCTTCACCTCGTCGCCGAGATCGTTCGACACGTACCCGTCGCGCAACCAGTCGCTGGCACCCTGCGCCTTGCTGACGGACTCGCGCACGCAGTGCTGGTTGGTGAGGATCAGCCCCTGCGGCGACACGAACGACGCCGAGCAGATCCTGCCGAAGCGCAGCGAGGCGAGGCGCATGGTGTTCCACCACTGCTCGCCGGCCTCGAAGCCGTACTCGCGCTTCAGGTAGGCGAGCGGCGGCGCCTCGAACGTCCACAGCTTGCCGAGGCCCAGTTCGTCCTGGGCCGCGGCGGCCGCGACCAGCAGGCCACCGAGCGCGCACGACAGCAGCCGGCGCAACGGCGACACGACCCGTTCTCCGCGCATCACTGCCTCTTGCATCACGGGCTCACTTCGTCGTCCGGTGCCAGTTCGCGAGCAGCTCCTGCTCGCGCTCGGGCCGCAGCCCCGTGCTCGCGAACGGCTTGTCCCCGCGCTCGGTCCTGGCCCAGTGCAGCGTGTCGCGCACCGTGTCGGCGATGGGGCGGAACTGCAGGCCCTTGCCGATCGCGCGCGCATTGGCGATCACGCTGCGGGCTTCGCGCGGGATCCACACGGGCAGCTCCGACCACGCGCGCACCTGGTTCTCGGCCAGGAACTCCTCGCTCGCGAACGTCAGCGTCACGGGCGCGGCGGTGGCGCACTTGCACGCCGCGAGCATCTCGGCCATCGACACACGCCCGGCGAAGCCGACGGCATTGTAGACCCCGAACACGTCCTGCTCGAGGCAGTGCAGCATCCACTCGGCGAGGTCGCGCACGTCGATGAACTGCACGGCGCCGTCCGGATCGCCGGGCGCCAACACCTCGCCGCCGCGGTCGATGCGCACGGGCCACCAGGTGAAGCGATCGCTGCGGTCGCCGGGACCGACGATGAGCCCGGGCCGGATCCTCGAGACGCGACCGGGCATGACCGCCTCGGCGGCCGCCTCGCAGCGCGCCTTGAGCGGCCCGTAGAACGGCATCGCCTGCCGGATCGTGCCGATGCCCTCGACCTTGTCGTCCGCGACCTCGCCGACGTCGCTGGTCTCGTCGACGGTGTCGGCGCGTTCGCCGAAGGCGCCGTACACCGAGACCGAACTGACGAACTGGTAGTGCTTCGCCTTCTCGGCGAAGAGCCGGGCGGTCGCCTCGACGTGGGCGGGAACGTAACCCGATGTGTCGACGACGACATCGAACTCTCGCCCCGCCAGCGACGCGAGGTCGCCCTTCTCCCGATCGCCGCGCAGCTGTTCGAGCTCCGCAAAGAGGCCCGGGTTGGTCTTGCCGCGGTTGAACAGCGTCACCGTGTGGCCGTTGGCGAGCGCCGCCCGCACGAACGGCGGCCCCAGGAACGCCGTGCCACCGAGCACGAGGATCTTCAGCGGCTTCGCTGCCGGCAGGTCGATGCCCGTCAGGCGATCGCGCGCCAGCGGCGCGGCGACGCCTGCCGCGGCCACGGAGGACAGGAACGAACGGCGCGATAGCGGGGGCATGATCCAGGGGCATGCTACGGCCGGGATCGCGCCAACGTTGGCGGCAACCCGCCGATGTCGCGAACCTCGCGAACCACCCGGCCTTGGCTTCCAGCGGCCCGTGCGGCAGCATGCCCGTGTGAGCGACCGCGAATACGTGCTCGGCACCGGCGACGACGAACTCGCCCGTCTCGCGCTGCAACACCGGCTCTGGTCCGACGCGGCCCTCGCCGCCTGGAAGCGCGCGGGCATCGCACCGGGCCAGCGGGTGCTCGACGTCGGCTGTGGTCCCGGCTACGCCTGCTTCGACCTGGCGCCGCTCGTCACGTCGACCGGTGCGGTGCTCGGCATCGACGAGTCCGCGAACTTCGTCGCCCATGCCCGCGAGCAGGCGAAGGCTCGCGGGCTGCCGCAGGTGGCGGCGGTGCAGGGTGACGTGCAGGACTTCGCGGGGCCCCAGGTCGGCGAACAGCCGTTCGACCTCGCCTACGCACGCTGGGTGCTGTGCTTCGTGCGTGAACCGGCCGCGGTCGTACGCAACGTCGCGCACCGGCTGCGCCCCGGTGGTCATTTCGTCGTGCACGACTACTTCAACTATGGCTCGATGACGCTGGCGCCGCGCCGCCGCAGCCACGACCTCGCCGTCGCCGCGACGATGAGCGCCTGGCGCGACAACGGCGGCGATCCCGACGTCGTCGGCCGCCTGCCCGGCATGCTGGCCGAACACGGCCTGCGCCTCGTGCACCTCGACGTGCACCAGCGCATCGCGCGCGGCAGCGACAGCATGTTCGCGTGGCCCGACACATGGTGGCGCACGTTCGCGCCCAAGCTCGTCGCGATGGGCCGGCTCGCCCAGACCGACTGCGACGAGCTGTTGGCCGACCTGACCGCGGTCCGACACAGCGACACGGCGTTCGTGCAGTGCCCGCCCGTCTACGAACTCATCGCGCAGAAGGCCTGACCGCGGCGCCGCACCCGCCGGATTCCACACAAATCCCGCCCGGCGGCGGCGGCCAGAACGCGCGGTGGCATCGGGTCCTCCGGCACCCCGGCCGGCTCCGCCGCAGCAGAGGTTGGCAGCAGCGGGCAGTTGTGCGCAGCAGGCGGCGGGTATGCTGCTGACCGGCCTCCCCGCCCTACTCCCACCGAATCCCCACACCATGCAGAAGCAACTCCTGGCGACCCTCGCCTCACTCGCCGCCATGCAAGGCCTCGCGGCGCAATCCAACAAGGTCAGCGGCCTCGACGGCAACCTCTACGACATCTCCTCCCCGACCGTCTGGGGACGCCGCGGCCCCGCCTATCCCGGCGGCGAGATCGGCTTCTCGGCCGCGAACTACATGTGCAACCCGGGCACGGTGCAGATCCCGTGGCAGGCCGCGATGCAACCGAACCACCCGAAGTTCGGCTTCATGATCGTGCGCGTGCAGAACGACCGCATGGTGCAGATCTCGGACTACTCGTACATCAAGCACGCCTTCACGTCGATCAACGGCAACAGCGGCCCGTGCGCGCCCTGCCAGGGCACCGGCGGTCTCGGCGGCACGGTGATGGGCATCGGCTGCTACGACGTCTACGGCGCCGGCAACAACGGCGACCGCTTCTACCTCGGCCCTCCCGACGAACTCGACCCCTGGCTCGGCGTCTGGACCCCGGTCGGTTCCTACTTCGACCACGGTGACCCCAATGTCGGCGGCGCGGCCGCGATGGACGGCGTGCGCTCGCTGACGAGCAGCCAGGTCAACGCGTTCGACGTCGTCAAGAACCGCGTCACGGTCAAGGAGAGCGAACTCGGCATCGCCGGCGCGACCTACTACTACCAGATCCACCTGATCCACCAGGGTGAGGCCCTCGAGAAGCGCGGCAACAACCTGCGCTCGCGCGGCGTCAACCTCACGTGGAACGGTTCGTCCTGGAGTGCTGGCAACGTCGGCTCCTCGGTCAGCGGCTCGGTGCTGACGCGCTGGAGCGGCGCCAGCTACGACCAGGCCGCGAACGGCACGGACGACGGCCAGTTCGGCATCGCCGTCAAGGTGACGGGCCCGACCAACGGTCTCTACCACTACGAGTACGCGGTCCAGAACATCGACAACAACCGCGGCAGCGCCGCGTTCCGCCTGCCCGTCTGCGCCGGCGCGCGCGTGCAGAACCTCGGCTTCCGCGACATCGACGCGAACCCTCTCAACGACTGGACGACGTCGGTGACGAACACGGAGATCGCGTTCCTCGCCGCCGCGGGCAACTCGCAGCGCTGGAACCAGCTGTTCAACTTCTGGTTCGACTGCGACGTCGCACCGGTCGCCGGCAGCGCCACGTTCGACGAAGCCACGCCCGGTCCCGGTGCATTGTCGTTCACGGTGCCGACCCAGGTGCCGGGCCTGCAACCCTCGGTCTACCTCGGCGCCGGCTGCGGCACGCCCGCGCTCGACATCTTCCCCAACGGCGTGCCCTCGGCCGGCAACGCCAGCTTCGCGATCGACGCCGCCAGCGACCCGTCGACGCCGTTCCTGCTGTTCTTCAGCGACATGGAAGCGTCGTCGTCCCTGGGCTCGGGCTGCACGTTGTTCCTGGACATGGGCACGTTGAGCGTCATCGGCCTCTACTCGACCAACGCCGCGGGCACCGCCTCGATCCCGGTCCCGGTCGCGCCGAGCCAGGTCGCCGCCGACCTGTTCCTGCAGGCCGCGTCGTTCGTGCCGAGCCCGCCGCTGTTCGGCCTCGTCGGCCTCAGCAACGGCTTGAAGGTGCGCTTCGCGAGCCCCGGCTGCAACTGAGTTGCGCTGGTCCCACGGGTCCTTGCCGCGCCGAGCGCGGCGGCCCGTGGGTGATCACCGTTGCCGTCGCATGCGCGTGTGAGCAACCTTCGCCCGGTTGGTCGGCGGTGACGGACCTCCTGCCCTCACGGAGTCCTGGAGACGACCGGCTCGCGGTAGATCGTGGCCGGCGACCTGAACGGCCGACGCAGGTTGGCACGCCCGGAGGGAGTCGAACCCCCAACCCTCGGCTCCGAAGGCCGATGCTCTGTCCAGTTGAGCTACGGGCGCGCGCTCCGCGCGAGCATAGCAACAGTCTGTGCGCACGCACTACGATCCGCAGCGTGGGCGTGCTCACCGACGACCAGCTCGACGTGCTGCGGCGCGTGCTGCGTGCCGGCGGGTCCTTCACCGCGACGCACCTGGAGCCGAACGATCTGCGCCTGCTGGTCAGCCTCGGGCGGGTGCTCGAACGACGCGGCCCGGTGCGGGTCCTCAGCACCGATCGCGCGGCCTACGTCGAGCTGACCGAGGCCGGCGGGGACGAGGCGGAGCGGGACGCGCGGTGAGAGCCTCCCACCCACCCAACGGCGGCGGACCCCGAACGGCGAGCCGCCACCTATGCTCACCGCGTGCAACCACCCGTGATCCGCCGCCGCCTCGCGCTTGCCTGCCTCGCAACGCTCGCGACGAGCACCCTCGCCTGGGCCCAGGAACGGCGCCCCGCGTTCGTCACCGTCGTGGACCGCGACGGACAAGCCGCGGCCGCGGCCAAGGTCACGTGCTTCGCATCGCCGTGGTTCGCCGAGTTCGACGATGCAACCGATGTGGTCGAGGGCACGACCGACACCGCCGGCCGCGTCGTCGCCAGGGTGCTGGCCCAACGCAGCTACTCGGCGTTCGCGGTCGTGCCGGCAGCAGACGGCACGTTCGCGATCAGCCCGATCCACGAAGGCCTCGTGGCCGGCGGCGAAGTCGCGCTGAAGCTCGACGCGCCGCGAGCACCGCAGCAAGTGCACGTGCTCGGGCTCGATGCGTGGCAGCACGAAGGTCCGCTGTCGGTGCACACAGTGCTCGGCGTGCGCAACCGGCTCACGGTCGCGGCGGTCGACGGCGTGCTGCCCCCGCTGCCCGGCTTCAGCGGCGTGCAGGTCTGTGACGCCAACGGCGCCGTGATCTGGTCGAATCTCGCCTCGTCGAGGGACGCTCGGACCGGCAGCCTCGATTACCGCGACCTCGAGCTCACCATGCCACCACCGCAACCGCTGACGGTGCGCGTCACGGATCGCCGCAAGCAGCCCCGCGCCGGGGTCGAACTCTGGCAGGGACAGAGACCGGGGGCAGCACGACCGGGCCTGGCGCAGTGCGCACCGCTTCCACGCCTCGCGTGGCGGCGCCTCGGCACGACCGGCGCCGACGGCACCGCCACCGTGCAGGTGGCGGTCGTCGTCGGCGGAGGCAGGGTCATGACCAACCTGCTCGTGCAGGCGCGCGCTGCCGGTCGAGCGCCGGGCCAGGCCGGCGTGACCGCCTTCGGGCCACCCTTCTCGGGCCACGACACGATCGCGACCCCTGATGGCGAGGTGCTGCCGATCACGATCGAGCCCGAACAGCCGCTGCGCATCACGCCGCCCGGCGCGTACGACGTCGTGCTGTTCGGCAAGGCCACCCACATGGTGCGCGCGATCTCACCGGACGACGGTCCGCTGCAGCTGCACACGCGCGAAGACGGCGTCGCGATGCTGCCGCTGCCGCGCGACCAGTACGCGCTGCGCGTGGCGATGGTCACGAAGGCAGTGGAAGCGCCGATCTGGACCGTGGTCGAGCAGTCCGACAAGGACTGTTCGATCGTGTTTAACCCGCGCGCGGTCGACCTGCGCCTGCGCGACGCGCTCGGCAACCCGCCGCGCGGTGCCCAACTGGTGCTCGTGCCGTGGCACCGCGCGCGCGCGGGCCCCGGCTACGACCTGCCGCTGCCCATCGAGCACACGGGCTCGGTTTCGCTGCGACTCGGCGGCGGCGACTGGTTCGTCTGGGTCAGCGATGGCGACGCTGCTGCATGGCGCTTCATCGGCGCGGACGAAGGTGCCGTCGACGCCACGCTGACGCTCGCCGCGCTGCCCCGAGCGAGCCTGCGCTTCGTCGATGAGAAGGGTCACCCGCAGCGTGACCTCGCCCTGCGCTGCGCGGGCAGCCTCCGTTGGCCGTCGATCAACCCTTCCAATGAGAGGCTCTTCCTGATCTATCGCCAGATGCAGTTGGGCTTGCCTCAGGACACGCCACTCAACTGGCAGGTGACCGGAGAGGACGGCTGCCTGCACTACCGCGTGTTGCCGGTGCCCGACACCCGCGTTCTCTTCCAGCCGCTGCTGCCGCACGTCGAAGGTAGCGCGCCGCAGATCGAAGTCGCTGTCGGCGAATGCGTCGACGTGACGGTGCGCTGAGCCCGAACCTGGTCCAACCCTGCGAGCCTGCCCGGTAGCATCACAGACCGATGGGCAACCGCTACTTCGAACTGACCCGTGAGTTCAACCGGTCCGGCACGGTGGCGGTGCTCAGCTCAGGCCAGGCAGTGGTCTGGTATCGCTTGGCCATCATGAGCAAGGATGGCGACTGGATCGTGCGCGAAGACAGCACGGCTTGCTCGCGGATTCGCCATGTGCTCGCGGAGCACGGTGCCTGCTATCGGGCCGGGGCGCCGCTCGAAGTCGATTGGTTGGCCGGCGGCTGGTCCAGCCATTTCGAGTTCCATGACGCGAAGGGTCTGCGCATTCGCTGCGACTTCGTCTCCCGCCCGCCTCGTGTCGCGCCGGCTGCGCTTGCCGCGATGTTCGCACCGGACCGGCCCCGCGAACAGTTGCCGGTCGTGGACCTGCAGTCGTTGATCACGACCAAGCAGACGCAAAGGGCCAAGGACTACCCGATCATCGGGGCACTGGCCCGCCTGCTGCCGCCCGCGGACGAACTGCGCTTCACGACCGACCCGGACCGGATTCTCGAACTGGCCGGAGTGCACGGCGCCGGGAGCTCGCGGCCAGCGGTTCGACTTGCGATGCAGAATCGAAACCGCGACGAGGTGGTCGTGGCCCTGGCGCGGGAGGCGGATGCGCAGCAACTGCTCGATCGAGCCCGACTGAAGCAGTACGAGCGCGCCGGCGCCGAGTACATGCGTGAGTTCCTGCGATCGGACCTGGGCAACCTGCCGCTGGCCGAAGCCCATCCCCGCGTCGTGGCCTTGGCCGATAGACTGCTGCCACGGCGCCTGCCCTGACTGCTCGCCTGCCGCGCAACCGACATGGAACTGCTCTCCGAAGACGACCAGAACCTGAAGGGCATGACCCGCGCAGAACTCGAGGCCGCGTGGGATCTGTGGTTCGAACTGGCGCGGCACACCGACGACTTCGATCCCCCCTACACGCACGGTGTGTTCCAGACCGTGGACGTCGACGCGTTGCGGCGCGAACTGGCGAACGAGGTGAAGCAGCCGCCGGCCAACCCGTGAACGCGCACCCGCGCGCTCAGCCGAGCTCGAGCACGCCCGAACTGTCCGCGAACCGTTGGTCGCGTCCCCCCATCGCGCGCAGCAGCGCGAGGTAGAGATTCGCAGCCGGCGTGTCCTTGGCCAGCCGCGCGTGCCCCTGACCCTTCGCGGCGCCGCCGCCTTCGCCCGCGAGCAGCATCGGCAGGTCGTCGTGGTTGTGCCGGTTGCCGTCGCCGATGCCCGAGCCGAGCAGCACGAGACTCTGCGCGAGCAGGTCGGCGCCGGCTTCCAGCTGGCCCTGCAGCCGCAGCAGGAACTTCGCGAACTGCTCGACCTGCCATTGGTTGATCTTCGCGATACCTGCCAGCTTCTCGGGCTTCTGGCCGTGGTGGCTGAGGTCGTGGTGGCCCTCGGGCACGTCGAGGAACTTGTAGCTGCGGTTGCTGCCGGCGTTGCCGAGCATGAACGTGACGACGCGCGTGCGGTCGGTCGCGAGCGCCAGGGCGATGAGCTCGTACATGAGCGCGAGCTTCTCCGGGTAGCCCTGGCCGCGGTCGAGCAGGCCGTCGGGCAACGGCGTCTTCGGCACGTCCTCGTCGAGCCGTTGCAGGCGCTGTTCGAGTTCGCGCACCGAGGTCAGGTACTGATCCAGCTTCTGCCGGTCGGCGCCGCCGAGCCGGCCCGAGAGCGCCTTGGCGTCGGCGAGCACCGTGTCGAGCACCGATCGATCGAGCTGCCGCTGCGCGCGCGCCGCGGCCGCGTCGCCGGCCTGCTCCGGATCGCCGAACAAGCGCGCGAACACCGCCTTCGGCTCCGTCTCCTTGGCCACCGGCGTGTCGGCCGCGCGCCAGCTGATGTTGCTGACGTAGGCGCACGAGTAGCCCGAGTCGCAGACTCCGGCCGACGCGCCGCGTTCCATGCCGAGCTGCAGCGAGCCGAAGGTCGTGAGCGGCCCGACCGCGGCGGCGATGGCCTGGTCGATCGACACGCCGGCCTGGATGTCGGCGCCGCCCGTCTTGCGCGGATGCGCGCAGGTCAGGAACGACCCGCCGGCGCGCGCGTGGTCGCCGGGCCCGTCACCGTGCGCGCGGCCGCCGTCGATCGCGAGGCCCGAGAAGACCGTGATGCGCTTCTGCAGCGGCTGCAGCGACGCCAGCGTGCGCGCGAGCCTGGCGCTGCGCCCCTCGCCGTCGGGGCACCACGCCTCCATGTGCATGCCGTTCGGCGAGAACACGAAGACCGAGCGCCGGGTCGGCGGCGGGCAGGTGCGCAGGGCCGGCAGCATCGCGTCGAGCCAGGGCAGCGCGAGCGCGGCGGCGCTGCCGCGCAGGAACGTGCGGCGATCGAGCGCAGTTTGGCGGAAGGACCGCATACGGCGCATCATCGCCGATGTTGCGCCGCCGCCAAGGGGCTCGTCACCGGAGTCACCCGAGTCGTGCTCAGCCACTCGCCGCCAGCGTGGCCTTGGATCGCTTCGTGGGCTCCGCGTCGACGATCGCGGTGCGGATGCGGCTGGCCACGTACTGCGAGAAGGGCCCGAAGTGCAGATACAGGGCGATCAGCGCTCCCGTGTAGCGGATCGACCTCGGGTTGCGCCTCAGCGAGCCGAGCACCGTGCGCCAGAACGGGCCGCGCGTCGTGCGCTGGAAGCCGAGCTTCATCGTCATCCGGAAGAAGCCCTTCAGTTCGCGCAGCCGATGCCGCATGCCGGGCTTGAAGCGCCGCGTCGTCGAATCGAGCGCCGCACCGACGCGCGCCACGCGTGCGAAGTAGTTCGCCGGCGAGTAGATCGTCTCGATGACCTTCAGGTAGTCGGCGAGGATCTCGGAGCGGGGTCGCACGGTGGCGAAGTTGAGGCCAGCGGTGCACTGGTCACCTTCGCCCTCGGGCGCGACGTCGAAGTCCTCGTGCAGGCGACCCGCGGCCAGGAGGCGCCGCGTCAGCTGCGTGGTCGGCAGCGCGGTCAGCAGGCCCGCCATCGCCACCGGGATGCTGGTCGCCTCGATGCACTCGATGATGCCGCGCGCGACGCTGCCCTTCTCGCTGTCGAAGCCGAGGATGAAGCCCGCGTTGACGAACATGCCGTGCGCGTAGATCTTCCGGATGCTCTCGGCGATCGAGCGGTGCGTGTTCTGCTTCTTCTGCATCGCGACGAGCGTCGCCTCGTCGGGGCTCTCGATGCCGACGAAGATCGCGAAGAAGCCGACCTCGCGCATCTGCTGCATGAGCACTTCGTCGTCGGCCAGGTTGATCGACGCCTCGGTCGTGAACTCGAACGGCCAACCGTGCTGTTCGAGCCAGACCTTGAGCTCGGGCAGGAAGAGCTTCACGAGCTTCTTGTTGCCGATGAAGTTGTCGTCGACGAGGTCGACGTGGCCGCGGTAACCGAGGTCGTAGAGCCGCTGCAGCTCGGCGAGGATCTGCGGCGTCGTCTTGGCGCGCGGCACGCGGCCGAAGAGTTCGATGATGTCGCAGAACTCGCACTGGAACGGACAGCCGCGACACCACTGCACGCCGATGTGGTTGTACTTCGAGAACTGCAGCAGGTCGAAGCGCGGCACCGGCGAGCCCTGCACGTCGGCCTTCCTGGCATCCTGGTAGACCTTGCGCGCGACGCCCGCCGCGAAGTCGGCGAGGAACTGCGGCAGCGTCACCTCCGCCTCACCGAGGATCAGGTGGCTCGCTTCGTCGTAGAGGTGCGGACTCGAGGTCGCGTCCGGACCACCGACGAGCACGATCTTGCCCTTGGCGCGCGCCTTGCCGATGAGTTCGACCGCGTCGCGCTGCTGCGGCATCATGCCGCCGATCAGCACGACGTCGGCCCAGTCCATCACGCTGTCGTCCCAGTCGTCGACGTTGCGGTCCACGAGCCGCACTTCCCAGTCCGCGGGCAGCATGGCGGCCACCGTGCACAGCCCGAGCGGCGCCGCCGGGTAGCGACCGTCCACGAGCTTGCAGGTCTCGGTGTAGTTCCAGAACGAAGGCGACCGGAACTCGGGATAGACGAGGAGCGCTCGTGTCATGCAATCCTCGCGGATCGAGGCAGTCTAGGCACGAGTGCGCAGCATGACCAGGAACATGTGCGTTCCCTGCCACCGACATCGGCGCACGTTCGTGTTCGAACTCGGCGATCGGCCGAAGTACCGGCCTCCACGAGCACTTCGACGGGGCAGTGCACGCGCGGCCCGTCGCACCGCACGACCTACAATTCCGATCGCAGGCGCGACGTCCAGCGTTGGCCACCGCGCCTGGCAAGCGAGGCCGCAAGCGGAGAACTACCGTGTTTGCTCACAAGAAGCCCGAAGTCCTCGTGGTCGGCGCCGGTCCGGTGGGTCTGTTCACCGCGCTGGCGCTCGTCCACCGAGGTGTTCGCGTCCAGGTGGTCGAGAGGGAGCCGCGCACGAGCACCCACAGCTACGCGTTGGCGTTGCACGCCGAGTCGCTGCGGCTGCTCGAACAGGTGGATGCCCTGACCGACGTGCTCGACAAGGCCTACCGGGTCCGCCGCGTGGGCATCTACGACGCAGTCGGGCGCAAGGCCGGGCTGCGCATCGCCGACCTGGCCGAGGACCACTCGTTCCTGGCCGTGCTGCCGCAGCACGCGCTCGAGGACCATCTGACACACCTGCTGGCGCGGCGCGGCGTCAAGGTCGAGTGGAGCCACGAGGTCTCCCAGCTCGAGCCGCACGACGATCACGTCGACGTGCGCATCGACCGACTCTCGCTCGACACGCTGGGCTACTCGGTGCAGCACTCGGAGTGGGTCGTGGCCAAGAGCAAGCAGCATCAGGTGCCGTTCGTGGTGGGTGCCGACGGGCACTCTTCGGTCGTGCGGCGCCGCCTCGGCGTGCAGTTCCCGACCGTCGGTCCGAGCACCGACTTCGCCGTGTTCGAGTTCCGGACCGATGGCGCACTCGGCGACGAGATGCTGCTCGTGTTCGGCGAAGACACGACCACTGCCTGCTGGCCGCTGCCGGATGGCTACTGCCGGTGGAGCTTCGAGCTGCCGGGCCCCGGCCTCGACATCGAGGAGCGCCGCAAGGACCACGACCTGATCCAGCTGGAGTCCGAACGGGATCCGTCGCTGAGCGAAGACCGGCTGCGCGAGCTGCTCGCGCAACGCGCGCCGTGGTTCCGCGGCAACGTCGGTCCGATCCGCTGGCGCATGTCGGTGCACTTCGAGCGGCGGCTCGCCGAGTCGTTCGGACGCGACCGCGTGTGGCTCGTCGGCGATGCCGGTCACCTGACCGGGCCGGTCGGCATGCAGAGCATGAACGTCGGCTTCCGCGAGGCAGCGGACCTGGCGCAGGCGCTCGCGGGCCGCTTGCACGGTGGAACCGGCGGAACGCACGAACTCGAGCACTACGACGAGACCCGCCGCCGTGAGTGGTCGAGCCTGCTCGGCGTGCGCCGCGCGCTGCGCACGCGCGCCGGCACCGAGCCATGGATCGCCGCCCAACAGGACCGCCTGGTGTCGTGCCTGCCGGCGTCGGGCGACGATCTCGTTCGCCTGGCCGGGCAACTCGGCTTCGACTGGCGCGCGAACGAGGAGATCGCGGCCAGGTAGAGTCGTCGCCGCCCGGCGGGCATCGGTTGCGGGGCCGTCGAAACGAGACAAGTTCGCCACATCCCGCAGTCAAGGCCGCGCGGGTCGGGCCGTACCCGCGCTGGCGCGGTCGGGCGCGTCCGCGCCGCGCGCGCCTTACCCTCGTTGCCACAAGAGCTTCCCGAGAGCCGGTTCCATCGCGCAGCGGCGGCCCCGCGCCCGGGCACACCGCGGGAGCCAGGACCGGGACCGCCAGTGGGCCCGACGCGCACGCCGAGGGGGGCTTGGTAGGGAAGCATGCCCGGCTAGGTTGCCCCGACCTCTTCTCCTCAAACCCGAGATCCACCCATGCCACGCTTGCTCAGTCTTTCGTGCCTTCTGCTCGCCTCCGCAGGACTCGCCCAGAGCACCATCGTCTCGCCGGTCGGTACCGCGACCGTCGACGGCTCGGGCTCCAACTCGTTCCCGTTCAACAGCAACGTGCCGCGTCGCTACATGCAGCTGCACGGCGACATCGGCGGCTCCGCCAAGTTGATCACGCAGCTGTCGTTCCGCGTCAGCTCCAGCACGGCGAACAACCTCGGCACGCGCATCATCGACGTCGACATGTACATGGGCGAGGGCATCGATCCGCTCAAACCGAGCTACACGTTCGACAACAACTACATCGGCGGCAAGACGCTCGTGCTGCCGCAGACCCAGCTCACCTTCGGCCCGCAGGGCCAGGCGATCACCGGCGTCAACCCGTTCACGGGCAACATGGACATCGTGCTCGCCAACCCGTTCGTGTACAGCGGCACGAACTCGCTCGTCTGGGAGCTGACCTACAACTCGCAGACGACCGGCGCGACCGGCACGTTCGTGGCGGAGGACGCCGAGCAGGGTGTGGTCACATCCGCAACCTCGTCGATCACGGGCACGGGCTGCGTGGCCACGGGCGGCACTGCCGCCATGACGCACACGTTCCCGACCGTCGACATCGCCGGCACGCTGGTCATGAACGCCACCATCGCGGCGGCCCCCGCCAACACGCTGGTCCTGCTCGGCATCGGCGCATCGAACCCCAACACCCCGGTGGCGGGCCTCTGCGGCAACCTCTACACCGACCTCACGATCCTGCAGTACATCGGCCTCACGGATGCCAGCGGCGCGCTGACGACCGGCACACCGACGCTGTCGACGATCTCGGTGCCCAACACGCTGACCGGTGTGACCCTGTACACGCAGGCCTTCGCACTCGACTTCGCGAGCACGCTGCCGCTGCCCTTCACCGCGTCGAACGGCCGCCAGGTCACGGTGCCGACGTCGGACCTGACGCGCGTCAACAACGCGACGCGCATCTTCAACAACGCCGGCGGCACGACGGCGACCGAAGGCATCTTCTTCACGACGACGATCGGCTACTCGCTCGTGACCCAGTTCACGTACTTCTGAGCAAGGTCGCCCAGCGGCGCCGAGCGCCGCTGGGCGCACTCGCTCAGGACCTCCTACCGCTCCCGCGGGCGCCTGACGGCGCCATTGGAGCGGGAGAGACCGGTTCTGATGCAAGGTCGCCCGGCGCCGAGCGCCGCTGGGCGCACTCGCTCAGGACCTCCTACCGCTCCGGCGGGCGCCTGACGGCGCCCTTGGAGCGGGAGAGACCGGTTCTGATGCCCCCTGGCGCCGCTGCGTCGTCTCTTTGCCCGCCAATTGATCCCGGCGCTCGCAGGTCGGGATCAGCGGCCGGCGCCCGGCGGGCCTGGATAGAGCGCGCCCGGATCGACGGGCACGTCGACCGTGTCGTCGATGATCGGCAGCCGCTGTGCGAGGTAGCGCACGAGCGTCGTCGCACCGACGTTGACCGCGCACACGATGTGCTCCGCATCGGGCGGTGGGTTCTGCATCTCGATGCGGCAGTGCAGAGCCGGCGCGCCGGGCTTCTCCGGGCGATCGACGATGGCGCACTGCATGTGCAGGTGGCGGCCGTCGCGGCGCACGTCGCGCAGTTCGAGCTGTCGCACCCCTGCCGGCAGCCTCGGCCGGAACCGCGCCTGCCGGCCGTTGTCCCAGCCCGGGATCGCGACGCCGCGCATGCCGGTCAGCGCGAAGAAGATCGCATCGATGGCGACGCCGGTCGCATGCGCCGAGGCAACGGCGGGCGCACCGTCGATCCCGAGCAGCAGGCCGCGCGCGTCGTAGCGGGCCGCCCAGTTGCCCGCCGGGCCCGCGAGCCGCATCAGCTCCGACAGCGCGCCGAGCCAGGCCGGATCGTTGCCTTCCGCGAGCGCGTGCACCAGCAGGCTCTGCGTCACGCCGGTCGACACACCGGTGCCGCCCGACAGCCCGACGCGGATCGCATCCGGCGCGCGCCACAGCGCCTTCAGCACGCTGGCGACGTGATGGCGCGAACGATCCTGCGTCGCGAACGTCCAGCCGAGCCACGGCAGCCCCAACGCGACGTCGGCGATCACACCTGGCTGCGCCTTGGCGTCGGACGGCGACAGCGCCACCGCGAAGCGATCGTCCGGCGCCTGCCAGAACCAGCGCTCCGTCACCTGCGCCACGTCGAACATGCGCTGCACGTAGTGGCGGCGCAGCGGCGTGTCCTGGTCGCCCGGCTTGTATCGATCGGGATGGTCCTGGCGATCGACGACCTCGGTCAGCTCGCCCATCGAGGCATTGGCGAGCAGGAACTGCACGCTCGCCTGCAGCGACAGCGTATGTCTGCGCGACGCGTCCGCCGCGGCGACGAGCCCGGCGGCCGCGAACTCGTCGCCGAGCGTCGCGCGCCAGGCCTCGGCGAGGAACGGTTCGTCGGCGGCGTACGACTGCAGGCCCTCGGGCGAGAACTTCTGGCCGTCGAGGCACGCCAGCAGGAACGGCAGGTGCTCGCGCACGAGCCGGTCGTCGCCGCTGGCGCGCCAGTACCAGTAGTGCAGCAACACGGCGAGGCTGGCGCTGCCGTCGCCGGGCATGACGATCTTCGCCGGGTCGAGGCCCGGCGCGGGCTCCACGGGTTCGTCGGCGAACGCCAAGCGGGTCGGCAACGCCATGTCGCGCAGGGCGACCCGGCGCAATTCGACCAGCATCGACCTCGCATCGTCGAACAGGCCGTAGCGCAGGCAGGCCAGCAGCGGCCCGGCGAGCTCGCGCAGCGGCACGAAGCGCGAGCTCAGCACCGGACCGATGATCCCGTTCCGCGCACAACGCCAGGTCAACAGCTGGACCTTGCCGTCCTCGATGAGGTCGACGAAGCACGCGTCGTCGCCGAGCACGCGGGTCGTGCCGGCGAGGCGTTCCTGCCACCACGCGAGCGTGCTCGCGGCGGCGCGTTCGATCGCCGGCGGCATCGGGTCGGGCCACAGCTCGGTGTCGCCGCGGCGATAGGTGCGGATCACGAACTCGGCCTGGGCCGACTGGCCCGCGGCGATCGTGCCCAGCGAGTGCACGAGGCTTCGCCCGGAGCGCACTGCCCCACCGACGAACTCGAACCGCGCACGGGCCGCGTGCCGCACCGACGTGTTGTCGACGAACAGCACGTCGCCGTCGGTGTCGTCGTGCGCCAACGGCACCTCGGCGACCAGCTCGGCGCGCTCGAGCGCCACCTTCGAGTCGTTGTGCACGACGACCACGCGACAGAGCTGCGTCTCGTTGGCGGTGGCGAAGTCGAGCGTGACGAGCGAGACGCCGTCGTCGCCGCGATCCTCGGTCACGACGAAGCCGGCGCCGCGCACGCGCGCCACGGTCTGTCGCGGCAGCTGCCGTTCCTCGCCCGCCACGCGCAGCACGAAACGCTGCTCGCCGAAGAGGCCGTCGGCCGGCGTGTCGTCGGCGTCGTAGTCCGGGCCGATCAGGGCCTGCACGGTCGCGGCGCGGTCGGCGAGGCCGAAGCAGCCCAGAACACGACCGTTGCCGACCAGGAAGGCACTGCGCTGCTCGGCCTTCGCGTCGCCGGACCCGACATGCAGCTGCCAGCTGCTGAGGTCGGCCAGCGCCGGCAGCTCGGCGGCCAACGGCACACGCAGCGGCGACTGCGCCGGCAGCGACCAGGCCAACACACAGCAGGCTGCGACGACGGGGCGGGAGGGCGACATGAGACGAGCAACTGAACCGATGTGGCCGGGTCATGCCAGGGGGCGCCGCCCGCGGCGCCTCGATACCACCGCACCGCCAGCGCACCCCGATCCCGACCGCGGACGAGGCCGCGCCATCGGCGGTTTCCTGCGCGTCACGAACCGGCCGGAACGGCACTCCGGCTCGACCGCAGATCACGAGCCGCGCCGCGGCGCGGCGCAACCGTGCGCGGGCCAACGCCGTCTCGCCGCCTCGCCCGACGGCGGTATCGCAGCCACCGTCACGCGCCCGTGTTCCGCGCACTGTCGAGTGGATGAAGTACACACTGCTCGGCTGCGCCCTGCTCGTCTCTGCGAGCGTGGGCCAGGTTCCCACCCACATCGCCGATGAACGCGCGTTCGCCACGAACGCGCTGCGGCAGACCAGCCCCTGCCCGTTCGACCGCGTGCAGCACGATGCGCCCGGCGACGGCCGGCTGTGGGCCCACGGCGCCGACTGGAAGGCGTCGTTCGATCGAGAGGGCTTCACGTTCGTGCCGATGCTGCCCGGCGCGCCGCACGACTTCGCGCTGGCGCTGCGCGTCTCGGCGGTGCGCGTCGGCGGCCAGTCGCTGCCGTTTGCCGCGGCGGCGTCGCCGGTGCGCGACGGCGACCGCGTGACGTTCGATCGCGGCGCCGTGCGCGAGGTCTACGACCTGGCCATGCACGAGGTCGCGCAGTCGTTCGTCGTCGACACTGCGCTGCCGGGCGATGTCGAGGTCGAGTTGTCGGTCGCCTCCGATCTCGTCGAGGACGGCTCGCGGCCCGGCCTGCAGTTCACCTGCGAACACGGCGGGGTCGGCTACGGCGACGCGTTCGTCGTGCGCGGCGCCGAGAAGGCCGCGATCGCGACGCACTTCGCGGCCGGCCGGCTGCGGCTGTGCGTGCCGGCGGCCGAACGCGGCGAGGGCCTGGTCGTGATCGATCCGGTGCTCAGCACGCAGAGCACTTCGGCATCGGCGCCGACGTGGTCCCCGGACGCAGCCTACGACGCCACGAACGACCGCTACCTGGTCGCGTGGCAGACCGAGTTCAGCGCCACCGATCACGACATCTGGACCGAGATGTTCGACGGCAACGGCGTGCGCATCGCGTCGACGGGCGCGCCGATCGACATCAGCACCTGGGACGCCGGCTTCCCGCGCGTCGCCGACCTCGACGCCGCGGATCGATTCCTCGTCGTCGCGTCGTTCGCCGATCCGTCGTTCGGCGGCAACAACCGCATCTACGGCCGCACGCGCGACGCGGTCGGCTTCCTGGCCGTCGGGCCCGTGCAGCTGCTCAGCGACCCGAACCTGCCCGGCACCAACGGCACCCCCGATGTCGGCGCCGACTCTGGCACCGGAGCCGGCAACCACGACTGGCTCGTCGTCTGGAGCAACCGGACGACGATCAACGACTCCAACATCCACGGGCGGCTCGTGACCGCGACCGGCCAGCCGCGCTCGGGCAACGTGCTGCTCATCGAGTTCGCGGGCACGGTCTTCAACGCCAACGTGCAGGTCTCCAAGGGCAACGGCAACGGCCTCGTCGACCATCCACTGTGGTGCGTCGTCTACTCGCGCTACTTCGGGGCCACGGTCGCACAGGTGTTCTGCCGCACGGTCGATCCCGATGGCGTCATCGGCGCCGAGGTGCCTTGCGACGACTCGCAGAACCGCAGCCTCTTCCCGCAGGTGTCGTCGCCGATACGCGACGGCTCGTCGACGCGCTTCCTGGTGACGTTCGAGCGCCAGAGCCCGGTGACGGCGCGCGCGGTGTGCGTGGCCTTCGCCCCGGCGTGGGCGGGCACGAACTACTTCGACCTGACGAGCCAGTTCGGCATGATCGGCCAATGGCTGCGCACCGACAGCGACGGCGTGCGGTTCGTCGTCGCCAACAAGGGGTTCTTCGCGACCGTCGTCGAACTGCGCACGCTGGCGTGGACCGGCGGCGGCCTGGCGCTGCACGACCAGAGCAGCCTGCAGAGCGACGTGGAGACGGAGATCGCGGCGTGCCGCAGCAGCGGCGGACCGGTCGGCGCCTACGCCATCACGTCGCTGCTCGGGTCGATCCCGCGGCTCGTGCGCTATGGCGGCTACACGCCGGGCGCGGCGACGAACGTGCTGCCGACCGCGTGCGGCCCGCTCGCGATCCAGAGCACCGGCTTCCCGGCGCTCGGCAGCACGATGGACTTCACGCTGTCCAACTTCGGCAGCGACGCGCCGGGCTTCCTGTTCGGCGGCGCGGCCACGCTGCCGATCCCGATCTGCGCGACGTGTTCGCTCGGCCTGCGGTTGGACCTGCCGATCTTCTTCCTGCTCGCGACCTCGACGGCGAGCATCACGATCCCGGGTTCGAACGGCCTCGTCGGTCAACAGTTCGCGATGCAGGGCTTCGGCTACGGCACGGGCGCGTGCCTGTCGGGCTTCCACCTCAGCGACACGATCCGGTTCACGATCCGATGAACCGTGCCGCCGGCGCGGCGCGCGGAATCCGCGGCCGCCGCGTCACGGCGTGCGTGAGGTCGCACTCCCCACGAGGCGCGCAGACGCGCCACCAGACCCCTTCCGCACACGAGACCATCATGCAAACGACGATCACCGAACCTGTCACGAAGAACCGCTACGCCCAGTGCGTCGAGGCCTCCCGGCGCGTGCGCTGGGACATCGACAAGGACGTGCTGCGCGGCCGGACGTTCGACTTCACGCAGAAGTTCCTGCCCGACGGCCTCACGCGCGTGCGCGAGCTGACCTTCCTCGATGCGAACGAGCAGCGCCTCGTCAGCCAGATCCAGGGCCGCACCTACGCGAACCTGTTCGGTCTCTGCGAGCGCTTCATCGCCGCCAAGACGATCGAGGTGAGCCGGCGCCACTGCTTCGGCGACCAGCAGGCGCTCGAGGCCATGGTGCGTTTCACCGACGAGGAGCTCAAGCACCAGGAGCTGTTCCGCCGCCTCGAGGACCTGATGGCCGATGGCATGCCCGCGGGCTACACGTTCGTGCCCGAGTCGAACGCGGTCGCGCACGAGGTGCTCGGCCGGTCGACGTGGTCGGTCCTGGCCCTGATCTGCCACATCGAGATGTTCGTGCTGGCGCACTATCGCGAGTCGATCGAGCCCGACACGAACCTGTCGCCGCTGTGGAAGGACGTGTTCCTGCATCACTGGCGCGAGGAGTCGCAGCACGCGATCCTCGACGAGCTCGAGTGGCTGCAGGAGGACGCGCGGCTCACGCCGCTCGAACGCGACCATGCGGTGAACGACCTGATCGCGCTGGTCGCTGCGGTCGACGGCGTCCTGCAGCTGCAGAGCAAGGCCGATGCCGACTGCCTGCTCGCCATGAGCGGCCGCAGCTTCACGGACGAGCAGGTCGCGGCGATCCGCGCGTCGTTCCTCGCCGCCTACCGTTGGCAGTACATCGCCTACGGCCTCGAGGGACGCTTCACCGAAGTGCTGTCGAGCGTCATCACTCCGGCACAGCTCGGCCGGGTGCAGGCGGCGCTCGCGCCGATCGTCGGCTGACCGGTTCGCCGGTCTCGCGCGGCGCTGTTGACGCGTCGGGCCCGCCGGCGATAATCCGCCGCCCAATGCGCGGCGAACGTCACGTCCTCGAAGGCCAGGCGAAGGCCACCCACCCGCTGCCCTGCCGCGCGCTCGACGAGGCAACCTGATGGCATCCGTGCCCACGAGTGGCCGCCGGGCCCTGGTCACCGGCGGCAGCCGTGGCATCGGCGCCGCCATCTGCAGGCAGCTCGCGGCCATGGGCCATCCGGTGATCGTCAACTACCGCACCGATGCCGACGCCGCGCGCAAGGTCGTCGCCGAGATCGAGGCGGCCGGCGGCGAAGCGGTGGCCGTGGGCTTCGACGTCGCCGACGGCGAGGCGACGGCGGCCGCGATCGCCGAGCTGTTGACCGACCCGCGGCCGATCGCCGTGCTCGTCAACAACGCCGGCATCGCGCGCGACGCCGCGTTCCCCGCGATGACCGACGAGCAGTGGCACGCCGTGCTGCGCACGACGCTCGACGGCTTCTTCCACGTCACGCGACCGCTCGTCATGCCGATGGTGCAACAGAAATGGGGTCGCATCGTCAACATGTCGTCGATCTCGGGGTTGCGCGGCAACCGCGGTCAGGCCAACTACGCCGCCGCGAAGGCCGGCATGATCGGCGCGACCAAGACGCTCGCCATCGAGCTCGCCAAGCGGAACATCACCGTCAACGCGATCGCCCCCGGACTCATCGAGACCGAGATGATCGCCGGCGTGCCCGAGTTCGTGTTCGACCAGATCCCCATGCGCCGCGCCGGCACGCCCGACGAGGTGGCCTCGCTCGTCGCGTTCCTGGCATCCACCGCGGCCAGCTACATCACGGGACAGGTCATCGGCGTCGACGGGGGTTTCCAATGAGCGACGCGCCCTACGATGTGCTCGTGGTCGGCGCCGGTCCGGCCGGAGCCGCCGCCTCGGGTCTGCTGGCCAAGGCCGGCAACCGCGTGCTCGTGCTCGAGAAGGACGAGTTCCCGCGCTTCCACATCGGCGAGTCGCTGTTGCCAGGCTCGCTGCCGGTGCTCGAGCGCCTCGGCATCGAGACCACCCGCGACATCTTCGTCTACAAGAGCGGCGCCGAGTTCGTGTGCGAGGCCACGGGTCGCCGCGGTGTGTTCGCGTTCATGGAGTCGCTGCCGGGCTGCACCCGCCACGCCTGGCACGTCGACAGGGCCCGCTTCGACAGGGCGCTGCGCGACCGCGCGGCCGCTCTCGGCGCCGAGATCCGGCACGGCGTCACCGTCGTCGATGCGGGCACCACGGCCGAACACGCGTTCGTCAAGACGCGCGACCAGACGTTCACGGGCCGATACCTGATCGACGCCTCGGGTCTGTCCCGGCTGCTCGCGCGGCGCGCCGGCACGGCGGTGCCCTACGATCGCTTCGGGCACTCGGCCGCGTTCACGCACTACGAAGGCCTCGGCGACGCAGCCGTCGAGGAACTCGACCCCGGACACAACAACATCCGCATCATGCTGCGCCCGGAGGGTTGGGGGTGGATCATCCCGTTGCCCGATCGCTGCCTCAGCGTCGGCATGGTCAGCCACGGCAAGATGACGCCGGCCGAGCTCGAAGCGGGCCTGCTCGCCGGCCCGTTCGTGCAGCGCCTGACGAAGGGCACGCGCCGGCTCGAGACGCGCATCACCGGCAACTTCAGCTACCGCAACACGGTGCCGTCGGGGCCGCGTTTCACCGCGGTCGGCGATGCGGCGTGCTTCCTCGATCCCGTGTTCTCGTCGGGTGTCACGCTGGCGCTGCGCGGCGCGGAGGCCATCGCCGACCTCGTCGCGCAAGCACTCGCCGACGGGACCGAGGCGAGCCCCACGCTGCTCGACGGGCACAATGCCGGCATGGATCGCGCCTACCGCACCTTCGCCGGCCTCATCGATCGCTTCTACCACACGAACCTCGCCGACTCGCTGTTCCTCGGCGACACCGTCGACGAGCCGATGCGGCGCGGTGTGATGAGCGTGCTCGCGGGCGACGTCTGGCGCACCGGCAACAGCTTCCAGGAGATGCTGCTCGCGGCGCGACGCACCGGCAATCGCCTGCGGGCGAAGGACCCGGCCAACGGCAGGCAGCACGATGCGAACTGACCCGCTACGGGTCACCGGCTACGCCATGCTGAGCGCGCTCGGCGGCTCGCGGCGCGAACACCTCGAGGCGCTGGCCGCGGGCCGCACGCGACTCGCGGCGCCGCCGTTCCCGTTGCCGTTCGAGACCGCGGTCGGTGCCGTGACGACCGCGCTGCCCGAGCTGCCCGGCCCGCTCGCGGCCTGGTCGACGCGGCTGGCGCGCATGGCGGCACAGCTCGTCGAACAGCTCGACGAGCCGCTGCGCCGCGCGCGCGAACGTTGGCGACCCGAACGCATCGCCGTGCTGCTCGGCACGAGCACGGCGGGCGCCGAATCGACCGAACGCGCCTACCGGACCTTCATCGCCGAGGGCGCCTTCCCCGACCGCTACGACTTCCTGCGCCAGCACACGTTCGGCGCCGTGCTGCACGTCGTCTCGGCGCTGACCGGCGCCAACGGACCGGCCTGGATGGCGTCGACGGCCTGCACATCGAGCGCCAAGCCGCTCGCGTCGGCGAAGCGTCTGATCGAGGCCGACCTCATCGACGCCGCCATCGTCGGTGGTGTCGACACGCTGTGCCAGATGACGCTGCACGGCTTCGAGGCGCTGCAGGCGCTCGATCGCGTGCCGTGCCGCCCGTTCCACAAGGATCGCCTCGGCGTCAGCATCGGCGAAGGCGGTGCGCTCGCGCTCGTCGAACGCGCGGGTGATGCGCGCGTGCTCGTCGAAGGTGTCGGCGAGACGTCGGACTGCTACCACGTCAGCGCGCCACATCCCGAGGGCCTCGGCGCGCTCGCCGCCATGCGCGAGGCGCTGCAACAGGCCGGTCGCCGCCCCGAGGACGTCGACCACGTCAACGCCCACGGCACCGGCACGCGCCTCAACGACACGGCGGAAGCGAAGGCGATCCGCGCGCTGTTCGAGGCGCCGATCCCCGTCGTCTCGACGAAGGGTTACACGGGACACACGCTCGGCGCCGCGGGTGCGCTCGAGTTCGCGTTCGCGGCCTGCGCCGTCGAGGAGGGCTGGATCCCGCCGTCGCTCGTCGCCGATGGGCTCGATCCCGAGATCCAACTCAACGTGCCCACCACCATCGTCAAGGGCGACTTCCGGCGCGTGCTCAGCAACTCGTTCGCCTTCGGCGGCAACAACGTGAGCGTGCTCGTGGGGGCGCCTTGACCGCCCCCGGCACGGTCGCGATCACGGGGCTCGGCTTGTGGACCGAGGGCTTCCCGTCGGCGACGGCGTGGGCGTCGGGCGTGCGGGACCCCGAGGCGCACAAGCCGGCCGGCAAGGCGCTCGACCGCGTCAACCGCCGCCGCGCCGGACCGCTCGGTCGCGCCCTCGCCGACGTCACCGCCGAGGCGATCGCACAGGCCGGCGTCGACATGTCCCAGGTGCCGACCGTGATCGGTTCGTCGATCGGCGAAGCCACGACGATGATCAGCCTGCTCGACGAGTTGTGGCGCCACCACACGCCGATGTCGCCGGCGGACTTCGCGATGAGCGTGCACAACGCCGCCTCGGGCCTCATCTCGATCTCGAACAAGAACCGCGGCATGACCACGTCGCTGGCCGCCGACGAGGACACGCCCGCAGCGGCGTTGCTCGAGGGCATCGGTCTGGTGATCGCGCGCGACAGCGCGGTCGTCATCGCCTGCGCCGACGAACCCGCACCGCCGACGCTCGTGCAGCACGCACCACCCTGGGCGATGCTCGCCTCCGCGGTCGTGCTGGCGCCGCTGGCGTCCGTGCGGCACCCGCTTGCGACGCTGCGCATCGTCATGGGCCAACCGCCGACGATCGCCCGCGGGCGCTTCGACGAGCTGCTCGTCAACAACCCGCAATGGGGCCTCGCCGCGCTCGTCGACGCCGTGCAGCGTGAGGCCGCGGGCGTGCAGGCCCTCGACCGCGGCACCGGTCGCGGCTACGGCGCGCTGATCGCGCCCGGAACCGGATGAAGCGGTACCCGCCCATCGTCGACCTCGTGCCACACGCGCCGCCGACCCTGGCGGTCGACGAGCTCGTCGACTGGAGCGACGGCAGGGCGCACGTGCGCTTCGTCGTCAGGGAACAGGGTCTGCTCGTGCAGGGCGGCTCGGTCGACACCGTGGTCACGCTCGAACTCATGGCGCAGGCCGTGGCCGCGTGCCTCGGCCACGAAGCGTTCCTTCGAGGTGGCGGCGTGCGCGTGGGCATGGTCGTGTCGTGTCGCAAGCTCGTGATCGCGCGGGCGCGTCTCCCGGTCGGCGAACGGTTCGACATCCACGTCGTGCGCGTGCGTGGCACCGACGAGGTCAGCAGCTTCGAGACCGAGACGCACGACGCGGGCGGGCGGCTGGTCAGCAGCGCGCTCATGACGCTCGTGCACGGCGACAGGCCGCCCGAGTAGCG